>CAZBDA010000132.1:0-1829 GCA_964490445.1 uncultured Rickettsiales bacterium
CAGACATGGACCGGGATGGCGACCTCGACATGCTGCTGCTTCGAAACGAAGCAATCTCCACGACCGGCGAGAGAGAAGGTGATGACGATGACTCCGATCCGACCGGTCCGAGAGGTGCTGGAGATGACGACAGCGCCGGGGACTGTGGCGACAACCCTACGGCTTTCGAGTTCCTCTGCGACGACGGCGTAGATGAAGATTGCGACGGCCCCACCGACTGCGAGGACAGCGACGATTGCGGCCTCGACCCCTCGTGTGGACCTAGCGGCGATGACGACGATGGCGGCGGTGATGACGATGACGGCGCGGTCGGCGACGACGACAGTACGGGTGACGACGACGATGACGACGACAGCGACCCCCAAGGTGACGATGACACCGCTCTGCCTGACGACCTCGATGGCATCCTTGCCAACCAGCTCTGGCTCAACGAGGGCGGGCTCTCGTTCCGGGCAGTCGAGCCGCACGGGCCATTCGAACTTCCCAATCTGACCCAACATGCCGTCTGGTGGGACCTGGACAGCGACGGCGACCTCGACCTGTTCGAGTTCAACGACTTTGGGCAGTTTGCTAACAGTCGGATCTGGGAAAACCTGGGGCCTGACCCAGCGGGCGACTTTCAGTGGCAGGACCACCTCGAGGAGATGGGACTGGGCATCCTGATCGCCCCGATGGGCGCGATCCTTACCGATTTGAACGGTGACCTCCAGCCAGACCTCTGGGTCAGCGATGTCAACGAGACCCGCATGTTCAAGAACCTGGGCGGAACGGGGCCGAATGGCGACTACGAGTGGTCCTTCGTGGACGTGGGACACGGGGTCTGGATCGACTCCGAGGAACACCGGTGGAGCGACATCTCCTGGTCCGTGGTCCGGGTAGATCCTGATGGGGATGGCAAACCGGAGGTCTTCATCTCGTACGGCTGGGCCGAGGGTCAGGACTACCCGGGCGCAGAGCAGTTTTCCCACATTCCGCAGCCCGACCGCTTGCTGGTGAACCAGAACGATTGGGGAGAGGAACCCTGGTTCGTTTCGGATCCGGACATGCTCCCGGTAGAACCAGCCAACGCTATCGGCACAGCCAAGGCAGATCTCAACGGTGACGGTATTGGTGACCTTGTCGTCTTGAACCTTGAAGGTCCGCCGACCATCCTGCTGGGGAAGTGCACCGATGCGAGCCGATTAATAATCCAGTTGGACGACCGGACCACCCTCAACCGTTTCGGAGTCGGCGCCAGGGTGGACGTCGACATCGGCGGGCGGGTCCAGTCACAGGTCATTGGCAGTGATGGACAGGGCTCCTACAGCTTCAGCCAGCCGGTCCTGTTCTTCGGTACCGGCGGGGCTGCCGAGGTAGACCGCATCACGATCCGGTGGCCGGGACCCGACAGCCCAGTGTCCGAGCTGACCCGGAATTGCGCCGACTGCAAGCTGATCATCCGGCGAGAATAGGACCCTCCTTGCGGTGTCACTGGGAGCGACAGCTTTGGTAGTCACCGGACTCCTCTACATACTGCTGACTTGGCTCTGGGTCGCCTACCTTCCAGGCTACCTGCTGAGCCGGATACTAGTGCCCGAAGCGACCGGTGTAGCGCGCCAGGGCTTTGCCCTGTTGGGTGCATTCTCGACGGTCCCCCTGGTCATCTTTCTGGCAACGGTCGGCCTGGGCGAGCCCATGGATGCGGCCTTCCTGTTTGCTACTGCGACGGTGCTCAACATAGTCGGGCTCGGGTTTCTCTCGCGGCGTCCGGGGGGACTTCAGATGAAGCCCGATTGGCGCCAGATCGCCATCCTGCTGGTCAGCACAGTCGCGATTGGTGCTTTTCTGCT
>CAZBDA010000132.1:1839-13595 GCA_964490445.1 uncultured Rickettsiales bacterium
TTGTTTTTTTTTTTTGGGGTTGTGGTTGTTGTTGTGTTTGTTTTTTTTGGCCCCCCGCCCACCACTGCCTGTACGTCATCGTCATGCACACGATCGGCAACAACCCCAGTGTGTCGATTCCGCTGTACGACGCGGTCAGTGACGATCTGGTCCACTACCTGGTGCAGCACCCGACTGACCAGTTCAACGGACTTGCGGCCCTGTTCTACGAACAACGGCTGGGCAACGCACCGATCCTTGCCGTGCCAGTGGCGCTATTTGGTTCCGCCGGCTGGTTCCTGGCGACTGTCTTTGCTTCTCTGGTCACCAGCGTGTTCTGCTGGCTCATTGGCCGCGAGCTGGGCGCCAGTCGTACAGCATCTACCATCGGCGCAGCGGTCTTCATCTACGGTACCCACCACTTTTTGGGCTACTCCTTAAACGAGAACCTCTATGCGATGGCCTTGGTGAGCTTCCTGTTATGTGGCTGCCCTGCGCGAAGAGATGTCCTGGGGAGTCGTGGTGCTGGTTGGTATCAGCGCCGGGCACCTGGTCGGAGTCCGCCACCCCGCCGTCCTTTTCTGGCCGGCTGTGGCTGCTGGTGTTTTCTTCCGGTCGGGTGATCTGCGTGATCGAACACGCAAATTCGCCGTTGCGCTCGCCTTTGCCATCTTGTTTCTGCTGCCGTGGCTCTACGTCAACCTCATCATGCTGGGCAGCATGGTGGACCATCCGAAGATTCACGCAGAAATGGACTCGAGCGCCCGGGTCGTAAAGAACAGCCTGATGGGTTGGACCTTCTCGTTCCGAGCCCTCAACTGGCCATTTATCGACGCCATCTCCCGCACACCCTGGAATCCTTTGCCCACCTTCCTATGGCTGCCCCTTTGGCTAGGCAAGTGCTACGGCCAGTTGAGCCTGGCTCTCGCCGCAGTGGGACTGTGGAGCCTGCGCCACCGCAGGCGACATCTCGTCCTGATCCTCCTCTTTATCCTGCCGCACACTGCGGCAATCACCCTTCTTGAGACTCTTGACTGGGAGCAGCTCACCTATGCAGCCCCGGGCCTGGTGCCCCTCGCAGGACTGCTGGCCTGTGCCGTCCACGATCTCCTGGAATCGGCCACTCGCAGGTTGCGCGGAATACAGACCGCAGGTGTTTGGGCCGTCATTACCCTCCTGGCTCTCGGCAGCGCGGGGATGAACTTCCCCGTCGACACCCGCCTGCTCTTTGAGCAGGACTGGCCCGAGGCACCAAAGCCTGATCGGGGGGTAAAGAAGGTGGGGGAGTGGCTCGCAAGCCCCAGCCCCCTGCCGCGTCGTCCTGTTGCGCATCCCAAGTCGTCCCAATCGGCGATTGCCTCCCTAGCTCACGTTCTGCCGACCAAGGCGAAAGAGACCGATGCGGGCATCCCCATCTATCCAAGCGGCAAGGTCGCACTCCTAGCTGGCTACTCCGCTGGGGAAGGCAGTACCTACCGCTTTGGCCTAAAGGGGCGTGAGTTGCAAAAGCCGGATCAGAAGATACGAACCAGCCTGGGATTACACATGCTCAGCCTGCGGCTACCCGCTGAGACGGCTGATGTGATCATCTCCTGGGTTCAAGGGGTCTACCAGGTGGACTTCACGCTCCATCGGCCAGTCACCCCGAACAATCTGAAAGACTACACGCTCTACCTGCACCCATGGTTCCCACCCGCCCGGGTGATTCGGGTATCGGTCAAGGACTACCCTCCCAAGAATCTCCGGATCCTGGAGTACGGCGGCAAGCGAGAAGATGGGGCGCGGCGCTACATAGTGACCAACTATCCCAAGGAAGTACTGGACGTTGTGACCGTACCCTACACCGTCGACCCAGTGGGAGAATCAGTGCACTGCGGCATGTTCTTGTTCAGCTGGGGAGTAGGCGTCGACCGCATTGAGACCCTGGTCGCGGCGGGTGGTCATGACCAGAGTTGGGACGGCTCCCTGCAGGGCGAGTTGACCATCCCTCGCAACATCCTGGCTGACACAGTGGTGCTATTCAGCGAACCATACTGTAGTGATCACGTGCCCCAGTATGGCGACCGATATGGCCTGGCCACTGCCCCTTTCAGCCCAGAGAAGATGCTCCACTTCCGACTCGACCGGACGTGGTGATCGCCGGCCTCGGGGCCTCTTGCTGCAACTGGCCACGGCATTGTGGGTCCAGTTCCTCCCGGGGCATCTGCTCGGACGCCTGCCGGTGCCAGGTCCCCGCGGCACGCGGCGGCTGGCCTACAGCCTGGCCATTGGCTTTTCTGTCATACCCCTAGGCCTGTTCCTGATCGGCTCGCTGTGGGGACAATTGCTGACTGCACGCTACCTGTGGGGCTCTGCCTGCCGGCTCAATTTCCTCTGCGGCGCAATCAGTCCGAGAGGAGCTGCAGCCCGCCCTCAGCGTCGCATTCGGCCTCGCCGTCGGCGAAGAGGCTGGCGACCAGCACCGCACACAGATCTGCGCTGGCGCTGCCGCTGGGCACAATTTCGAGCTGGTGGCCGCTCATCGCCGCACCGGGCGCACCCGCGAGCAAAAAGTCGGGCGCGCTGAGCAGCGCCGAGCACACGCGGCGCAGCGCAGCGTCGGCGTCGCTAACTTCGCTTAGCTCGGTCTCAAGGGGGTGCTGCAGCAGCGCCTCGACCAGCGCACGCTCACTGGGATCCGAGAGGTCTGGCCGCCCGTGCAGCCGATCCTTGAGAGACAGAGTGACCGCTTCAAGCGAAGCATCCTGAGGCGCCTCGTTCAACAGACGATCGATCCAATCAATATCCACACCCTCGTCGCTGGGGAAGGGATTGACGCAACGGCCAACCACATCCTCCCACGCCATTCCCGCCCCAAAGTTGCCGCTGCGAAAGCCGGGCTCGCCATCAAGCATAAACACACCGAGGTCGATCTCGAAACCGCGCGCTACCAGCAAACTCTCTGGTTGCTCATGGCCGCCTGAATCCATCCAATAATCGTAGATGAGCGGATCGATCACCGGCCACTCCAGCGCCTCGGTGACGGCGCTGATCAGGACCCGCGGCGGCAGACGCTCAGCGGCGTCGCCGGGGCTATTGAGGCGTAGCGCCTCGGTCTCGTGGTTAACCACCCACGGGTCGAAGACCGGGGCTAAGTAGTAGGGGGACTCCAGCCCCTCGCACTGATCTGGCATGCCGGGATTAAAATAGGGGTGCAGCACCACCGCGGCGACCAGCGATTTCAATGAGAAAGAGCCCTCGACGAAGACCTCGGTCAGATACTGCAGCAGGTCGCGCTGGTAGCGATTACGTGGAAAGGAATGAGACACCGTCAGCGGACGGCCCATCACCTCGGTCCAGACCTGCTCGGCGACATTCATCGAAACCAGCCAGGCGAAGGCCTGCTCGCCGCCGACGCTAGAGTCGTCTGCAATCTGCAGGCCGCCGTCGCGCAAGCTATCGAAGCCGCTGTGCAGCCAGCGTTCAAGGTGCCAGACACTCGGTGGATCAGTGACCTCTTCGATGAAGTAGCCCGTCCAGCCCTCGGGATCGGGCTCGATCTCGTCAGGGTGGATGAAGGCACCGCAGTACTCGCCGAGACCCCAAGGGTTGTAGCCTTGGCCCAATTGCCAGAACAGCGCCGGGGTCACTCCGTCAGGCACGAATTCCATCGCCAGCACGCCCTCGATGCGGAAGAAGGCGCTCAGATCCTCGGCCGGGCGACCGCCGCTGTTGCCGAACAAGGCCTGCTCAAAGTAACCCGGCAACTGCCAGGTGCGGTCCATGGCAGGGTCGGGGGAATCGGTGACCGAATACTCCGAGTTGTGGCAAGGAAGACACGCGATCCGCCTGCCCAGATAACTGCGCTCAAACAACTCGCGGTAGACGCCCCGCCACGCGATGTTTGCGCCCGGATTGTCGAGGTTGACCACCTTCGAGCCCAACTGCGCGAACAATTGCACCCGAAACAGCGGGCTCAAGTCATCTAAAATAACCGCCGAGATCGCCAGCGCGTGAATGTTCCAGTCGGTGCGAGTGGCGGGATCAAGCGGCGACGTATCGCGCACCACCGCGGCGAGCGCGGCGCTCGACGTCGGGCCTACGGCGCTAAGGTCCGCCGACCGGCCGATGCCACAACCCATCCCCGAGCGCTCGCCGATGCGATTGATCTGCAAGATGTCTTTCAGCACCTCGCTCCAGCGCTGCACAAACGCGGGTGAATCCAACATCAAGTCCACCAAGGTCGCGCGGTCGCTCTGCTCGATAATCTGCAGCAGCAGATCGATCTCGCGCACCGAGCGAGGGTGGCGACCCCACAACTGCGGCATCAAGCGCCGCACGAAGGCCTCATCGCCAGCGTCACACAGCGGGGTGTCCTCGAGCATGCCTGGGCGGAAGCCAGTGTCGACGCAGTCAGGCGCGCTTACACAGCCTTCATCTAGGCAATCGTAGCTGCCGTCAGCGTCGTTGTCGGCGCCGTCGCTGCAGTCGCCAGGCTCAGCCCCCTCGTACCGCGCATCGCAACTAAACATCCCGATCAGCAGCGTGACCGTGAGTACCACACCCACAAACGGAACAGCCCACTTCATACCGGGTGCCCGAGGATCTCGGTGCGTAGCTTCATGGCGGCCTCAAGCTCGCTGCCGGCGCCGCGCACATCCCCCACCGCGAACGATTCTGAGCTGAACGGCCACACACCCATCGCCAGCAACATGGCGGCGCGATGCTCAGTCGGCGTGACGCTCGAGATGGCACGGCCATTCTCGCCAATCGCACCGACCACGCCGGCACGATCCTCATCGACGAAGCCCCCAAAGCCCACCACCACATAGCCCCAAGGCCAGTGATTAGTGCCCCTGCCGCCAGGATTCGCGGGAGTGATCTCAGGCATCGGCGCGCGTCCAAATTCCGTATTGAGCAGCACAAAATGACGATCCAGATCGAGCTTGGCCGGGTCGTCCTCACCGGGCTCGTTGAAAATGGCGGCGAGCCTGCGCGAGAGGTGCATCAAGTTGGGGCCTTGGCCGTAGACGTGCTCGGCGTCCAGACGTGGCTGGGTGTTGAGTCTTTTGTGGCGGATGGGCAGAAGTCGGACCTCCCTATTTCTACTATAATGCTCGGCAGCGAGCCCTTCCACTAGACGAGTCGTCCCCCTACCTCAGCAGAGTGAACATAACGCCTCTTATCGGACCTATACGCCGTGCCGGGGCCCGTCCAGCCCCGGCTCAGTCGCACTCGTAGTCGGGGAAGTCGTAGGGGACTTCGTGAATGCCGCGGACGTTGCCCCGTAGCCCCTGGGAGTCGTTGTCGCCGTTGCGGCTGTCGCCGTGGTGGCAGAGCCAGCCGTCCAGGAAATCGATGAGATCGCGGCCCGAGTTGCCGCGGCCGCCGTCGTACTCGGCGGTGTCGGCGCCGAGGTAGCCTCGCATGACCGCCCAGTGCGCCGGGTCCAGCCCCGAGAGGGTGTCCTTGCTCTCGTTGGTGCGGTCGTGCATATCCCACAGGACGGCAGAGACGACGCCTTCGGAGATGTTTCCCGAGAGGCTGTTGGAGCGGGTGCCCAGGGGAACGCTCGAGGGCAGGGTTTCAATGCTCATGCTGATTCCGACGCCACCGGGCAGTGTGTCGATGTAGCGTCCACTGCGGTTGACGACGGCTCCGAAATAGCTGGCCCAGCCCTCGCCCCAGGCGACGTTGGGACGAGTTCGCTCCATGGGGCTGTGGTCGATGCCGGCCTGGTCGTTGTTGCTGAGCAGGTACATGACAGAGTGCCCCAGCTCGTGGGCTGCGACGAAGTCGTCATACTCGTCAGGGTCGCTGGAGCTGCCGGCCATGTGGATGCTGTCGCCGCTCGCGTAGCTGCCGTACTGGCTCCCCTTGCGCCACTTCCAGTGGATCTTGGGCAGGTTCTGAGAGACGCTGCGCAGGTACTTGAAGCCACTCACACCGACATCCCATAGGTTGAGTGCGCCGGCCTGTTCGTCCTCGCGGATATCGAGGTTCCTGACCACTGGATCGCCGTCTGTGGGGTCGAAGCGATCGGGATGCGTCCACTTGTAGGTGTGGCTGCCGCCACGTCCTACGCGTTGGCGAGCCTGCGGAATGTCGGCATCGGCTACGGCGCGCACGCGTACGTCCGGGTTGCCGGAACTGAGCACGGCCACGGGAATGTCCAGGCTGTAGCGACCGGTACGGTCGGTATGGGTGGATGCGATCACCGTTCCGCCGGACGCCGCGACGGCTTCGACCTTGACGAAGCGCGCGGGAACCAGCGTGCCGCTGCTGGATAGACCGCTGCTCGAGATCGCGAAGTCCTCGAACCGGACCCGCCCCGACACCGAAGCACCTGCGCAGGTGGCGTCGAAGTCCACCAGCAGCTCGGGAAACGATTCACTGAGCGTGAAGGCATGGCTCTGGGCGGGCTCGCCGTCGCAGGCATTGATGGTCAAGGTTCCCGAAACCGACCCGGTCGAGCACGCGTCGTACAGGTGGACGCGAGCCTGGTAGCTGCCGCTGGGAGCGCCGTGGGACGGCCAGAAGATGTGCTCGGCGTTGAGCCCGTCCAGGTCGCAGGTAGGATTCGAGTCGAGGTCCAGGCGCCCGCCGCTGAGAGACTCGCGGTTGCCGTAGAAGATGGTCTCGCCGTTCGGTTCGGTAACGAACAGGTCGAGGTCGGCATCGGCGTCCCAGGAGATCGAGACATCGACCCCGCCCGAACCGACAGGCACACCCTCGACAGGTTCCAGGGACAGCGGGCTCGCGGCTCCCAGGGAATCGAGCAGTGCGACCCCGATCCCGAGGGTGTTGTTGCGCGCTCCGTTCATCCAGGCAAAGGCATCGCGGCGGAAGTGCAACTCCAGCGGCACGGACTCATCGAGTTCGTCGACGGGCAGCAGGTAGTGACCCGGATAGCCGTCGAGCGACACCATGACAGCGACAATTGTGCGCTCGCTGTCATGCTCGATGAGCCAGCTCAGGTTGCCGCCGTTGACGAAGGTGGTGGCGCCGTCGATGGAGATGATCTCGGGACCATCGTCGCTTGCCGCGGGCATCGGGCCAGCTCGGTAGACCGCTCCGGAGACCTCCATCGGCAGGGGGCTGGGGTCCGTCTCGTGGACTTCGAAGCTCGACGTGAAGGTGCGGCTGCTGCCGTCGGTCATTGTCAGTAGCGCCGAGAACCGGCAGATGCCCTGTGTTGCGGTCATGCCGTCCAGGTGCAGGGGCAGGGCGGCAGAGGTCGCCGCGAAGCTGCCACAACCCGCGCCGGTGGCCGAGACCGCTGCCGACACGGCGCCGTCCAGTTGTACGGAAACGGTATAGGGCTGTTCTGAGAAGGGCCGCGCGGGCTCGATCTGGAGAGGCGCGGGTCCCAGGTCGCCGAGCAATTTCAGCTGTGAGTCATCTGCGAGCGCGTCGGCAGGAACAGAGCCCGGTTCCTGGGGAAGGTCGCCCTCGCCCAGGCTCTGGACGCAGCCGCTGGCTGCCAGCAGACAGGCGACGGCGAAGGGAGCGAACGAAGAGACTTGTACTCGGTTCATCACTGCCCCCTATTCACAACGGAGCTGGAGCTGGAATGCTCCGGCATCCTGGAAGTAGCCGTCGACAACGATGTAGAAGGGTCCCGGCCCCTGCGGCTGGAAGTCCAGGGAGTTGAAGCCCCAAGCAACCGCGTTGCCGGCGTTGCACTCGCCCGAAGAGCCGTCGATCACCATGATGTCGTGGTTCACCTGGGTCGGTCGTGCACCCGGCATGCGGAACTCGGCGACGCCGGCCCCCCCGCTCCACTCGTAGACGATCTCAGGCGCCTCGTAGTTGCCCACGTTGATGGGGTAGGCGTCCATCGAGCTCGTGGCGGCCGGGTCGCTGGCCGTGTTTCCGGACACGGTCTGTCCACAGCTGATGGTTGCCGCCGGCGCGCAGGGCTGGCCTTGTCCGCTGGGTGTCGGCGCGGGGGGTAGCGGCGGCTCGGGATCCGGGCCGGAAGGCGGTGGAACCGGTTCCTCTTCGCAGTCCGGCTCCGGGAACTCGTTGGGCAGGGTGCCGCTGACGGTCTCTTCCTTCCGGGTCCAGGGTCCGTAGTTGCCTTCGAGTCCGGGAGCGAAGCTGCTCAGGTCCGTGAACGCGCCGAGCTCGAAGCCTCCCTCGAGCTGGTAGCGCACGTCTTCGCACTCTTCGCGCGCATCCAGTTGAAAGTAGGGACCCAGGGAGAACACCGGACCATCAGTGCCGGCCATGCGGAGCTTCGCGCGGATGCGCAGTTGCACCTTGAAGCGGCCGCCGCCCTGCGCATGCACCTCCTCGGCCTCGGTCTGCAGGTCCATGTCGCGCTCTTCGACGTTCGACCAGGACGAGCCGTTCCAGCGCTGGCCCAGCTCGGCGGAGCCGCTCAACTCGAGGCTGCCGATGGCGTCCATAGCATCGTTGGTCTCGAGTTCGTAGATGCCGTCGAGCTGCAGCTCGAGGTTGCCGACCATGGGCACGGTGCGGCCGTCCGCGGTCGGGATCACGAACTCATAGGGCAGATGGAACTCATCCAGGAAGGTCTCACCGGCGCTGCTTGCTGCCTGTGAGACTGAGGCCATGAACTCCAGGGAAGCGTTGGTGTAGATGCTCATGATGCCTTCTGCGACCGGGGGCTCGCCGCTGGCAAAGCTGCCGCCGATGAACACCGTGGGCTTCAGAGCGAGGGTTGCCGTTCCGAGGGTGACGGCGAAGAAGTCCTCTGTGACCAGTTCCAGCCCGGACAGGTCAATCACCTCGCGTGCGGTTGTCGGCCAGGTGAGGGTGGCGCGGAAGCCGCCCGAGACGAACGCCTCGTCAAAGCTGGCCGCCTCGGTAGTGACGCTCACGTGGTTTGCTGTCGTGGTGACCGAAAGTGCGCGCACCAGGTAGCCGCCGCCGTCGGCACCAATGAGCAGGCTTCCAGGCTCGATGCCGAGGTTCTCGCCGCTGCAGTGGGTGGTGAAGTCCACTGTCGTCGTGGCGACCAGTGCGGCTTCGAAGCAGGAGTGGTCTTCGGGCAGTACCACGTGGTCGGCCAGTACGACCGGCTCGGGGGTTGCCCAGGGGGAGTCCGGTTGTACAGGGGAGACCTCGCCGGTGTCTGCGAGGAGGATCGAGCCCGACTCCTCGTCGTCTCCTACCGGAGCTTCGGAGCTCGTGGTTGGGAACTGTGCGCTGCAGGCTGACAGCAACGCGACGAGGGGACACAGCAGGACAAGAAGGATGCGGTCAAACAATCTGAGCTCCCTGGTATCGGGTCCGTGCTCAGGATCTGAACAAGCCGTTGTGGCGGTTCCATGGAGAAGTTGCGTTCATTTGTAAAGTTTATGTGAAGCACTTGTTGAGAACTGTCAAATTGCCGCTCAGCTAGCGGGATGGGTTATTCTGCCGACCAACACCAGCAACCACACAAGATGCACTCCAGACACTCGGAACTACAGCGGGCAGGGTATGAGCACCAGTGAAGAAGCACTAGCGAGGCTAAATGCCGGAAACGAGCGATATGTCGCCGACCGGCTGGATGGACTCCTTCTGGATTCTGCACGCCGGCAGGCCGTCGTCCATGGCCAGAGTCCCTACGCCATCATCTTGAGCTGCGCCGACAGCCGGGTGGTCCCCGAGCTCGTCTTCGATGCGGGGATCGGTGAGCTGTTTGTCATTCGCGTCGCTGGCAACGTCGCGAACACCTCGTCCGTCGCAAGCATCGAATATGCGGTCGCTCATCTCGGCGTCGAATTGATCGTCGTGCTGGGGCACCAGGGCTGTGGAGCTGTCGGTGCTGCCCTGGCGGGTGGCGACAACGGCTACAACCTGAATCACCTGCTGGCCCATCTACAGCCGGCACTTCACGCTTGCCCCGAGGGGGATGTCGATGCTGTGGTCCGTGAGAACGCGGTTCAGACCGCCAACTCGCTCGTGACCCGTTCGTCTATCATTCGTGAAGCCGTCCAGGGTGACCTCGCCATCTGTCCCGCCTGGTACGTCCTGGAGACAGGCAAGGTCGAGTTCCTGGCCTGACACAAGCAGCAGACTCCTCGCAAAAAAGCCCCCTCTCGGATCGAAGACATGACCAGACTGGCCAAGATTCTTCCCATTCTTGACTGGGTCCCCGCGTACGAACGAAAGCATCTCAAGGGAGATGTCACCGCCGGCCTGACCGTGGCGGTGATGATCATCCCGCAGGCCATTGCCTACGGCCTGCTGGCGGGTGTGCCTCCGGAGGTCGCCCTCTACGCTTCCATCGTGCCGATGTTCGCGTACGCGTTGCTCGGCACCTGTCGGGAGCTCTCGGTCGGACCTGCGGCGCTCATCTCACTGATGACCGCCGAGGCCATTCACGAGCTCCGGCCTGGCGCTGAGATGGCGAGTCCGGAGTGGGTTGCCCTGGCGGTGCTCATCGCGCTGTTGGTCGGCGCCGTTCAGCTGGGACTGGGACTGGTGCGCCTCGGTGTCATCGTCCAGTTCCTGTCGCGGCCGGTAGTCAGTGGCTTCATGTCCGCAGCCGCCCTGATCATCGCCACCTCGCAGTTGGGTCTGCTGATGGGCACAGCCGTCCGGGGGGACGGCTTCCTGGGTGTCCTGGACGCAGCGGTGCGAGCAGCTCCGGAGATCCACTACCCCACACTCCTCCTGGGCGTCGGCTGCATCGTCGCCATGGCGGTGAGTCGGAAGGTCCGTAAGTCCTTTCCGATGCCCTTTCTTCTTGTCATCCTCACGACTGCTTTGAGCTGGTTCTTTGGCTTTGGCGAGAAGGGGATCGCGGTCGTAGGCCCCGTAGAAGGCGGGGTACCAACCTTCGCCGTGTCCGCGGTCACCAGCGCGCAGGTCCTGGAGCTGCTGCCCTACGTCATCGCAATCGCGCTGGTTGGATTCCTCGAGTCCATCAGCGTCGCCAAAGCGTACGGATTCCAGAACAACTACGAGGTCGACGCCAACCAGGAGCTCCGCGCCCTAGGCACTGCGAATCTGTTCGGGGGGCTCTTCGGAGGCTATGTCGCCACCGGCAACATCTCCCGGACGGTGGTGTCCGCTCAGGCCGGTGCCAAGAGCCAGCTGTATGCCGTGGTCACGGCGAGTCTGGTCCTGCTCACGGTCATCGTGCTCGCACCGCTCTTCGAGCCTCTTCCCAAGGCCATGCTGGCCGCGATGATCGTCGTCGCTGTGATCGGCATCGTGGACATCAAGGAGGCCCTGCGCCTGCTCGGCTTCAAGCGCCAGGATGCAATCGGTCTCCTGGTGACCTTCCTCGCGACGCTCATACTGGGCGTAGAGCGGGGAATTATCGTGGGTGTAGCCGCCTCGCTGGTCCTGCATCTGTACCAGACGACAAAGCCCCACTTTGCGGTCCTTGGACGCCTGCCTGGGACATCGCATTGGCGCGAGGTCGAGCGCCACCCCACGGCCACTATCGAAAACGATGTGATCGTGATTCGCATCGACGAGTCGCTGTACTTCGCCAATGCCCCCTCGCTTCGAGACGTCGTGGAGCATGCCTACAACGTCCACCCGGCCCATCCCCGAGGCTTTGTGCTCGACTGCATTGCGGTCAACGACCTGGACTCCACCGCCCTCGATGTCCTGCAGCAGATCGCCGACGAGATGGCATCCCAGGAGACCCAGCTCTGCCTGGCCGGAGTGAGCGCGCCCATTCACCAAACCCTCGAGAAGTCGGGGTGCCTCGACCACATCGGGGAGGAGCACCTGTTTACGACGGTGCACGGTGCAGTCCAGTCCTTCGGGATTGGCGAACCGGCGGTCGAAGGACAGGAAAGCGCCCCCATCAGCCGAGAGGGCGT
>CAZBDA010000133.1:0-13261 GCA_964490445.1 uncultured Rickettsiales bacterium
AGAGGCTAGGCGTCGGGCTGCCCAGCGAGAAGAGGCCACCAGGCGAGCTGCCCAACGAGAAGAGGCAAGACGTCGGGCTGCCCAGCGAGAAGAGGCCCGGCGGCGGGCTGCCCAGCGAGAAGAGGCCAACAGGCTGGCCGCCGAGCGCGAGCAGGCAAGGCGACGAGCAGCACAGCGCGAAGAGACTCGGCGGCAAGCAACTCAGCGGATAGAGGCCCGGCGGCGGGCGGCCCATCGCCAATATGGCCACCGGCGTAGCTACCGGAACTGCCACGTCTGCCGCGTGGCGCGCAGAGCCGATGAGCGCCGTCAGTCAGCGCGCCACCGACACTCGAGCCACAACCACTTCTACTGGTCCTGGGCGCCTGGCCACTGGGTCAACGACCGTTGGCAGGTCGGCTACTGGCGAGTGGGGCAGCGGCACTCTCACGCGCGACACCACTAGCGAGACGTCCCCTGGCGAGTCGCGCCGCCATCGAGACCGCGGCGATCGTCGACGCAGGTTCGGCGACGCCGGTCCAGGCGATGTCCCTGGCGGTACCGTGATCGACGCTGGTACGAATGATGGGAAGGCCGGCTGTAATATTCACCGAGGCCCCAAAGTCGAGGGTCTTCACCGCCACCAGTCCCTGGTCGTGGTAGGCCGCGACGACCAGGTCGAACTCGCCGCGAGCGGCCCGGCCAAAGATGGTGTCTCCGGGCCAGGGCCCGCTGGCCTCATAGCCCTGCTCGCAGAGCCTAAGCACTGCAGGCGCGACGATCTCCTCGTCCTCGTGACCGAGCCGCCCCCCCTCGCCGGCGTGGGGATTCAGGCCACATACGGCGATGCGGGGGGACTCGATGCCCCAGCCGGTACGCAACACGGAAGCTGCGCCGCGCGCTGCACGCAAGATACCCGCCTCGTTGAGGGCGGCGGGCACCTGGGACAAGGGCAGGTGGACGGTAGCGAGAGACACCGTGAGCTGGCCGCCAGCAAACACCATCACGGCATCGTCGCCAGGGATTCCGCACAGCGCCGCGAGGTAGGGCGTGTGGCCCATGTAGGGGAAGCCCTCAGCCAGCAGCGACGCCTTGCACAGGGGACCGGTACAGACAGCATCGAAGCGGCCTTCCAGGCAACCACGAACGGCAGTCGCCACTTCGCCAACTCCCGGCAGGCCAGCCCAGTCCGGATCGGAGTCGAGATCGACGGGCATCGTCGCCAGTGCTCCGCTGGGCACGCCGACCAGGTCAGCGGCCCGCGACCACAGTTCCGGCGGGCCGACCAGGGTGAGATCTGCCACTCCCCTGCCCTGCAGGTGCTGCCAGGCCCGCACCGCCAACTCAGCGCCGACACCCAGCGGGTCTCCCGGAGTGATGGCGATACGAAGCTGCGTGTTGGTCACGGCGTCGAGAAAACCTCGACGTGAGCCCGGCGGCGCTGCTCGCTGGTCCACAGTTCGAGTTCTTGCTCCATGGCCTGCTCGTGCAGGGTGCGACTGAGGCGATTTCGCACCTCCTCGAAGTCCTTGACTGCTGCGTCGACTTCCTCGCTGATGCGCAGCAGGAAGATCCCACCGGGAGTATCGACCCGCACAGCAGTGCCCACCTCAGCGGCTTCCAGGGCGGTGCGGAATGCCGGGCCCAGGTCCTTCTTCCTGAACACGCCAGCCTCTCCTCCCTGCTCGCGAGTGGAAGCATCGTCCGAACGAACTCGGGCTACCTCGGCGAAATCCTTGCCCTCGGCAAACTGCGTAATCAGCACAGCAGCTTCCTCGCTGACGGCGGCGCGCGCCGCATCGTCAGCGTCACCAGGGATGGAGAGCATGATTCGCTGCAGACGCCATGCCGGCTCAGGCTCCACTGAGCCGAGGCTGCGCTGGTAGTGAGCACGGACATCCTCTTCGGTGATGTCCACCCGGGAACGGACCTCAAGTTCCATGAAGCGGTACTGGCGAATCTGCTTCTTCATCTCGCGCCGATACTCTGCCGGGTCCATTCCCTGAAGTTGCAACTGCTTCATCAACTCGTCGACGGAGATCTTATTCTGCCGAGCGACGTCGGCGATTGCTGACTCCACCTCCCGGTCACTCACTTCGACACCGCTGCGATCCATGGCCTGTTCCATGAGCTCCTGGGCAATGAGGCCTTCGACGATATTGTCCTGCAACTCTTTGCGTGCGACGGCCCGCTCCTCGCCAGCCAGCGCGGCGAGTTCCTTGTCACCCACCAGGTCCATGACCTCGTCGACATCGGACTGCAGGATCAGGTCCTGGTTAACCACCGCGACGATCCGGTCGACAACCTCGGTTTCGGCCATTGTAGGAGCAGCAGACAGCAGGCCTGCTACGGCCAGGAAGACGGAAAATAAACTACGCATCGTACTCACCTGTCATTCCCCCCCACGGCTTGACCCCAGTACGGGATGCCCTGACGACAGCAATGTAACTTTTCGACCGCCTTGTCATCGACTACCAGGCCCAACTCATCGGTACGCGCCGCGATCCAGGCACGAAACCTGGTCTCTGTAGCCTCACTTCGCAACAGTTTCTCGACTTCACCGCGGGCGGCAACCGCATCCAGTGGCTCCGCCGGCTGGCGACCCAGCAACTGGAAGATGTGATACCCGACTGAACTCTGTTGTACGTCAGAAGTCTGCCCGATCTTCAGGCCTTTCGATGCCTCCGCCAGCAGCGGCGGTGCCGAGTCGACATCCATCCAACCCATGTCACCGTTGGCGCCGTTCTGCTCCTTCGCAATCGCCTCGAAGTCTGCGCCGCCGCGCAGCTTGCCAAGCAGCCGCTGCGCCGTCTTGCGCTCACCTACAAAGATCTGCCGCACGTGGAAACGCTCCACCCGCACCAGCGAGGCTGCATGCTGCTTCACTGCGGCGTCGAGCTTCTCGACAGGCAGCTCGACACCCTCGCCCAGTTCCTCGCGGAGCGCGGCCTCGACACGGCTGATGAGCATGCTCCGCCGCAGGTACTCGCGGTGTGCCGCGGGGGTGCTATAGCGCTCTTCCAGCAACTTGACCTCGACGGCCTCGGTCTTGGGGTCGTCCAGCACTGCAGCACTCTCGGCAACTAGCGCCTCGACCTCTTCGGCGGCAACCGAGAGGCCACGCTGCTCCGCCTCTCCCAGCAGCACTTCCTGGACCACGAGGTCCCGGATCAAGCGGTTCCGGAAGCGCTCGAAGCCTGAACCGCTGCGCGGGAACTCACCCGGCGCTGTCCGCGAACGTGAAGCCAGCATGAACTCATCGAACTCCACGACCCGCTCGCCGAGAGTCGCGAGGACAGGAACCGCCTCTGACTTCCCCGACCCGCAACCGAGACTGCCCACACTCAACAGGAGCATGGCAAGAAGCCTGGGAGTCGACGACAGCATCGCTTCGAGACAGGCGGCTCAGTGACCGTGGCCGTCGTCGGGGCCGTGACCCTTGAGACCTGCTGCAGGCGGCTTCGACCCAGGTGGTAGCGGCTCAGCCCGGCGCGCGCCAGCAGCCGCGGGTGGGCTTGGCGGCACGACCTTGTGGGTCGCTACCTTGGACTCCTCGATGGAAATGTCGGCGCCGTTCTTGAGAGCACCCACGTAGTCGTCGAACAACTGCCGATACCGGCTGCTCTTGACCTTGCGCTGGACGCTACCGCGCATTTGCTCGAAGGTGCGCTCGACCCGTTCGCGCCGGTTCGGCACGTAGACGATGTGCCAGCCGTCCTCGCTGGCGAAGACCTCCGAGACCTCGCCCTTGTCGAGCTTGAAGGCTTCTTCCACCACCACAGCGGGGACACCCGGCTTGCCGGCCTGGCTCACGAAACCCATCTCGCCGCCACGGCGTGCAAAGGGCCCGCTACTGTAGCGCTGCGCGATGTTCTTGAAGTCCTCACGGTGCGACAGGACCTCGGTCCGAACGGTCTCGGCGCGCGCCTTCGTGGCGTCGGCAGACTCGCCTTTTTCTGTCTTGATGACGATGTTCTTCACCTGCACCTTCTCGGGCACCACGAAGTCCTGCTTGTGTCCCTCGAAGTACTCTCGCAGTTCCTCGTCACTGATAACCGAAGTGCGTGCCGAGTTGTAGACCGCTTCCTTGAGCAGGGTGTTGACCATCATCTTCTGGAGTTTCGGATCCTTGTCGATGCCTCGCCGCAACGCCTCCTGGTACAGCAGCTTCTCGTCGACCAGCCGAGCGATGATCTCCGTGCGCGCCTCTTCACTGAGCGAGCCGTCTCGCCCCATCTGACGCATGGCCGCCTGGTCGAATTCCCTGGAGCCGATGGCCATGCCATTGACGGTGGCCAGGGTCTCCCCGAGCGGCTCCAGCAAAGGCGCGCTCAGCGCAGACGTCGAGGCCACTGTCCGCTGGGTTCCATCAGCGTCACCGCCAGCTGGTGCACAGGACACCACCGCCCCGCTCGCCAGCAGCGCCGCGAGGGCGACGGCTCCGGTCACGAATCGCTGTCTCATTGCCTATTCCTCCGTTGGCTGGGGGCACCTGCTGTAGGACCCGCACCCGGGCTCAAGAATTCCCCGGCGCGCGGGCTAGATAGCACGAGGCGCGCAGTTCCTCCAGCAAGGTCGCAGCCGCGGCAACGGGATCGGCCTTCTGCGCCGCGTCCAGGGAACACTCGAGGATCCCCTCGGGACGCAAGCTCAGGCGACGACTCTGCCGCTGCACCATCGCCATCAGCGCCGCGGGATCAAGCGGCGTGGTGGGGTCGAAGGTGAGCTGCAGGCGACCGCCGCGGATCCGACGCAGCACGACAACCCGCAGGTTCCGGCACAACACCTTCACTTCGATCAGCCGCTCGAAACGAAGGACGGGTTCGGGAGGCCGGCCGTAGAGGTCCTCGAACTCGGCGAGCAGGCCCTGCAGTTCCTCGCGACTGCGCGCGTCACACAAGCGCTTGTATTCCAGCAGGCGCTCCCGCTCATCGTCGATATAGTCCGCAGGGATCCAGGCGTCCGCCTTGAGGTCGACCTCAGGTTCTGGCCCCGTGCTCGACTCCCGGCCCTGCAAGCGGCTGACGGCAGTCTGCAGCAACTCCACGTAGGCAGCCAGGCCGACGTCAGAGATGTGGCCGGTCTGCTTGCGGCCGAGCAGGTTGCCGGCACCACGCAACTCGAGATCGTGCTGAGCTATCAGGTATCCGGAGCCGAGATCTGCGTTGTCCTGGATCACCTTGAGACGCTCCAGGGCGATGCCGCGCAAGGTGCGACCGGGCGGCGCCAGCAGCAGGCAGTAGGCGAGGTCGTGGCCGCGGCCGACCCGACCGCGTAGCTGGTGTAATTGCGCCAGCCCCAGCGTGTCGGCGCGGTTGATGATCATGGTGTTCGCGGTAGGAATGTCGAGACCACTCTCGACGATGGTGGTGCAGACCAGCAGCTGAAAACGGCGCTGGTAGAAGTCCAGCATGATGTCTTCCAGTTCGCGCTCGCCCATCTGGCCATGGGCGACCCTCAGTTGCACCTCGGGAACCAACTTGCGCAGGAAGTCCGCCGCGCCGTGAATGGTCCTGACCCGGTTGTGCAGGAAGAACACCTGGCCACCCCGTTCGACCTCGCGGCGAATCGCCTCCTGTATGCGTCGAGGGGAAAAGCGCACCACCGAGGTGCGCACCGACTGGCGTCCATGCGGAGGGGTGGTGATGAACGAGAAGTCCCGCAAACCGGCCAATGCCATGTGCAGCGTTCGCGGAATCGGGGTCGCGGTCAGGGTGAGGACGTCGACGTTCTCGCGCAGTTCCTTGATCCGCTCCTTGTGCTTCACGCCAAAACGATGCTCTTCGTCCACCACCAGCAAGCCGAGCTCACGGAAAGCGACATCTCGGGACAACAGGCGGTGGGTACCGATGACAACGTCGATGCGTCCCTGCAGAAGGTCGCGGAGGATTTCCCGCTGCTGGCGCGCTGTGCGAAACCTGGACAGCATCTCCACCCGCACCGGGAACGAGGACATCCGCTCCCTGAAAGCCTCGAAGTGCTGCAGGGCCAGCAGCGTGGTTGGCACGAGAACCGCGGCCTGCCGGCCGGCTTCCACCGCCCGAAAGGCAGCCCGAAGGGCGACCTCGGTCTTGCCGAAGCCCACATCACCGCAAACCAGCCGGTCCATAGGCCGCGGCGAGGACATGTCGGCGAGGACCGCGTCGATGGCCTGCTGCTGGTCGTGAGTCTCCTCGAAGGGAAAACGTGAGCAGAACTCTCGGTAGTACTCATCGGGCGGCGGGAAGGCTCTGCTGCGGGCCATCTCTCGGCGTGCATACAGCTCGAGCAGCTCGGCCGCCAGCTTCTGCGTTGCCTCGGCCACTTTCTTGCGACGCTTGTTCCAGGTCTGGCCGCCGAGCTTGTCGAGGCGCGGCGCCTTGCCGCCGGCCGAGACGTAGCGGGCGAGTAGATCCAGCTTGTGCACCGGAAGGTAGAGGCGATCGCCGCCGCGGTACTCAATCTGCAGGAAGTCGGTGCCGACGGCGGCGGCATCACTGGCGGCAGCGTACAGGTCCTGGCCGACCCGAAGCGGCGCTACAGAGCCGGGATCGTAGCTGCGGTCTGCTGCGCGAGCCCGTACCTGCGCCTGTACGTCGGCGGCGGTAGCTCCGAGCGTCAACTTCGAGAGCCCTTGAAAGCGGCCGATGCCGTGGATGGAGTGGACCACCAGCTCGCCGCGCTGCAGTTGCCGCAGGGAGCCGATTGCCTCGTGGCCGCGAGGTCTGCGGATTTTCGGTGCGCTGCGGCGGCGACCGAGGACCTCGCCGCTCGCCAACACGACCAGGCCCTGCTCGGGCCAACTGAAGCCGCGGCGCAGCTCGCCGCGCAGGACCACTGGTCCGGCACCGGCAGCGCCGAACGCAGCCTGGAAGTCCCCTTGTCGAGACGAGGCCGGCAGGGTCTGCAGGTCAATCCCATAGGGTTCGAGCAAACCGACCAGTTGTTCGGCCTGCCCCCGCGTCGGGCTGACCACGATGAGCCTGGCACCGCCCGACCGCCAGCGCTCGATGCGATCGGCAAGGGGACTCAGCATTCCGCCGTCACTGTCCCGAGCGGCGAGCAGCTCCGTCCGCAGCTGCTGGTGGTGGCTGACCTTGAGTACCAGGTCTGCAGCCTTTCGGGCATCCCCGGGCGGCGCCACCTCTGCCCCCAGCGCCTCGTCAGCCGGCCCCGACTCCTCGAACAGTCCGCTGAGAATGATTCGGCCGTAACCAGCCAGGTAGCCAGCCAGTTTGTCCTCGTGAAAGAACAGCTCGGTGGGCTCGGGCAGTAGTCGTTCGCGGCCCTGCTCCCTCTCCCACAGGGCTCGCTTACGCTCCGCCTCGCCGAATAGTTCCGCTTCGATGCGCTCAGGCTGCTGCCAGACAACACTGCCGTGCTCGCCCAGGTAGGTGAACACGTCGTGCAGTTCACCTTCGAGCAGCGGCACGAGTAGCTCCAACTCCTGCAGCACCCGGTGTTCGCTGAGGTCCTGCTGCAGGCGGATCCGGGCCCGGGGCGGCAACTCGCGCAGATCAGACAACTCCTTGAGTCGCGCCGGCAGGCGCGCCAGGCCCTCGTCATCGAGGATCAGCTCACGAGCCGGCAGCAGCACGACCTCACGAAGCTCCTCGATGGAGCGTTGGGTGTAGGGATCGAAGCTGCGAATCGACTCGATCTCGTCGCCCCACAGTTCCAGCCGTACCGGCAGAGGACGGCCAAGGGTAAACACGTCCAGGACACCACCGCGTATCGCCAGCGAACCCGGCTCGACACACTGCTCGCTGCAAAGGTAGCCGCGAGCGATGAGGCTGTTCACCAGGCCCGTGCGATCGAGTTGCTCACCGACCCGCAAGGTCTCACAACGAGCGAGCAGGACCTCGGCAGCCACCACCTTCTGGAGTAGTGCGCGAACCGGCGCCACCAGGACCGGTCGCTGCCCGTCGGCGAGCGCGTAGCGAGCCGCAATTTGTGCCCGGCTGACCTCTGCGGAAGGCGAATAGCCCTTGTAGGCGTCGACATCCCACTGCGGGTAGGGCAGCACGAGAGAACCGCTCGGCGCGTACAGCCGCAGCTCCTCGAGCACCTGCGTCGCGCTGTCCGAGTCGGGCGTAACCCACAGCAACGGGCCGCCACGGTCCTGCAGTCCCTGCGCCAGCAGCCAGGCAGCAGACGAGCCCACAAGTCCCGACACGCGCACTTCTCCACGGCCGGCGAGGGCCTCGCGGATCCGTGAGCCGGGCTGGGCAACCAACATCGGCCGGAACATAGAGCGGGGCCATCCGTGCCACAATCCCTGCGTGTCCGAAGGAGCCCCGGTACGAGTGTCCATGATCGTGCTGCTGGCGGCATTGGCCGCCTGGCTGTGCTGCCAGGAAACGTGGTTGGCCCAGGACGACCGCATCCGTGAGGGCGACGTACTGGGCAATGTCGGCGCGGTCGAGAACTTCTGGGGAGATGCGCAACGCATGTCCCCGGTGGCAGTCCTGGCCCGCTCGTACCGCGAGGACTTCGGCGAGTACCCGCAACTGTATCCCGCCACGGTCGGCATCCTCGCCCATTGGCTCGGCGTCACCGACCTCAACGGCGACGGGCCGACCCGGGTCGCTCTGCTCTGGTCGGTGCTGGCCGTGCTCGCCACCTTCGCGCTGGGCTGGGCCTACGCCGGGCCGCGCTGCGCCACGCTGGCAGCTCTGCTGCTCATGCTGTCGCCACTGTGGACTTCCCTGCAGCGCCACGTCATGGCGGAGAACGCCGTGACTGCGTTGGTCGCCGCCGGTGCCGCGGCAGGGCTGTGGGCCTGTCGCTCCGAAGCCAGCGACCGCCCGCGCGGAGCGCTGCTGCTGTGGCTGTTGTGCGGCGTGTTTTCGGCCCAGGCGCTGCTCAGCAAGCAGACCGCCATGCTGGCCCTGCTACCCCTGTTCCTGGGGCTGTTGGTCGCCGCACAGGCGGCTGGCGGCGAAACCGGCGGCGGACGTCTGCGCTGGGCAGGGGGGCCGGCCGCGGCCTTGGCGGCAACGCTGCTGCTCGCGGGGCCCTGGTACCTGCGACGGATGTCCAGTGGCGGCGGCTACCTATGGCGTTCGGCCCAGGAGAATCCCGACGCCGTCGGCCCGCTGCACCAGGCTCTTTACTACCCCCTGGTGATTCTCCAGCAACCCCTGGCGCCGCTGGCCCTGGCCGTGCTGGTGATCCTGGCACTGCGGCTGCGACACAAAGCTCGCATGGGACTGGGGCGCCCGGCTGCAGAGGGTGCAGAGGACCCCCTGCGTGTCCGACTGCAGCAGTTCCAACGGGTCGGACTGCTCGTGGTGGTCTGCCTTGTGGGCCTGCTGCTGGTCATGACCATCCCCAAGAAATACCCACGCCTGCTGCTGCCCCTGCTGCCGCTGGCAGCGGTGGCGGTGGCGGTCCCGTTGAGCCGCTGGCAGAAGCGCTACCTGTTCACGGCAGGCACCTTGCTGGCTGTCTCCCTGGTGGCCGCCTCGTTTTCCCTCGGCAGCGCGTCGCGCCTGCTCGGGGTCGGCTCGACAGGCCTGGTCGACGTCGATGAGCGCTGCTACCAGCGCTGGGTCGAGCCACCGTCGAGCCCAGCCCTGCCGTGGGGCGATCTACTGCAACTGCTCGAAGACGCGGGCGGCGCCGGTACCGAGTACCGCATCGGCTCACCCAGGTGGCCCGTACCACCGTGCAACTACCAGACGACACTGGACCTGGGCGAGCACCTGCGCATTCGCGTGCGGCGCGCCGGGCTCGAAGCCTGGGTGATCACGGGACAGAGTAGTTGGCAACAGCGCGGATCCTGGGATGGCCCGACACCGACGGTGTTGGTCACCGGCAGCGCGTGGACCTGCGGTGACACTCCGGGACTGTGCCCCGACGGCTGGACGAGCGCGAGTGCCGGCCGGGTTGCCCACCGTAGCCCTGGCTGGAACCAGGACCTGTTCGTACACCGACTGTCGCCACCGGGAACGCCCCAGTGACGCTGCGAGGGGCTCTTGCATCACCTCGGGGCCTGCTGCTCGGGATCACGCTGCTCGCTGCGCTGCTGCAGGCATCTCGCCTGCCAATGCGCTGGAACCAGATCTCGTTCGCGTATGCGGCCTACTTCGGCGAGTACCTGTGGTTTGTCGGTGAGCATGGCTGGCACACGGCGCTCACCACCTTTGTCGGCATTCACCCACCGGCCTACTCGCTGCTGTTCGCAGCCATGGCGGCAGCTGGGGCCTCGCCGCTGGCCTGGCATGCAGTGTCCGGCCTGTTGTCGGTAGCAGCGGTGCCGGTGCTGGCAGCGACTGCCCGCAAAAGCTGGCAGGGCCGCGCCGATAGCGCGGGCCTGGTCCTTGCCGCGGCCCTGTTGCTGGCGGTCTCGCCGCACCGCACCGCCTACGGCCTCGAGGTGAACAACTACCCCTTGCTGGTGTTCGCCACCTGCCTGCAGATGCTGGCCTTTGCGCGCTTCGCGGCCGGCGCAGGCGAGCGCGATGGTCCGGCATGGCGAGATCACACTGTCCTGTGGCTGGGCCTGTCGACCGCGCTGGCCGCGTGGACACATGGGCTGGCTCTGGCGCTTCCGGCCGCCCAGCTGACCACGCTGCTGCTCCTGCCCGAGGGCCGCGTCCTGTTTGCGCGCTTTGCCACTGCCCTCGGCCTCGCAGCCCTACTCTGCGTGCCACTGCTTCCAGGTCTGCTCACGATCGCCTCGGGCGATGGCATCAACGAGGGGGGCGGATCTGCCGCGGCCTGGCAGTCCCTGGTGGAGGGACTGCCGGGGCGTTACGGATCTGCCGCGGCCGGCTGGGCGGTCGCGTCGCTGGCCGGGCTGGGAGTGAGCCGAATCCTGGACCTGCCCCGCGGCACTCGGCTGGTGCCCCTGTCCTGGCTGGCCCAGGTGGTGGTCGCAACGGCGATGATTGCTGCACTCATTGCCCTTGGCGTCGCCAGCCCGGTGCAGTTGCCCTACTACCTCGCGCCGCTGCCGCCGTTGATGCTGCTGGCAGCAGCCTCGCTGTTGCCGGAGCGGCTGAGCAAGACCTCCCTCGACGAGCGTGGGCTGCTGTTTCGGCTGGTGACACCGCGGCGCGCGGCCCTGGGCGTCCTGGCCCTGGTGCTGGTGGTGAACACAGCGACACTGGCGCTGGACTGGCACCGAGCGCAAGCCGTGCGTAGCCAGGCGGCGGAGGACTATCCTCTGGTCGCAGAGGGCATCGGCCACTGGCAGGCGGGAACGACGCTCGCGCTGATCCAGTTCCCGCAGTACATGGATGACGACAAGGACGCCATCGACCCGGTCTACCCGCTGCTGCCCATTGCGGAGCGGGTCTGGTTCGACGATCCCGGTGTCGACGGCCAGGTGCCCTTTGACCCGTTCTTCGGACAGCCCGTGCGCTACGCCGACGACCGCTGGCTGTACACGTTCACGAGCGTCCCGACCGAGCGGCTCGACGCGCTGGCGGACAAGGTGCTCGCAGACGGACAGACGCTGATTGTCGCTGCCTACCGGTGCAGCTTCAGTGAAGAGGAGACCAGCAAGTTGCAACGCTGGGCACAGGCTCGCGGGATGCTTGGGACACGAACCGGAGACGAGGCGATGTGGCTGCGAGCAAAAGACGCCCCCGCCGGAGACCAGCCCTAGCTACTCGGTCGGAGAGCCGATGACATCGGGCCCGCCATCGGTGGGCTCGTCGTCGGTAAAACGCAGTGGCTCGAGCATGGAGTCCTCTTCCGGCGGGTTCGCCACGGGACGGAGCCGACGCAGGGTGGTCAGCACCTTGTCGCGGGTAGTCATCTCTTCCCGGGCAGCGGGCGCATCGTTCTCGGGGGCGAGAATCGGCGCCTGGGCCGGCCGCGGGGGACGTGGTCTGCGGTTCTGGTCGTCCTTCTTGTCTTCGGCTGCAGCATATTCGAGGGGGCTCTGCGGTCCCTTGCGACGGAACATCCGCGGACTTCGTCGACCATTGCGTTTGCGGTCCTCGTTCAGCAGTCCCCACATCAGGCGAGCTGCGACGCGATCCTGCTGGCGGCCCTTGTAGCTGGCGTGGGCGTTATCACCCTGCTCGTTGATGAACGCGGTTTCCTGGTCGACCATCTGGAACTCACAGCCGACGTAGACGATGGAGCCCTTCTGCAGCAGCCAGGGATCGCCGGAACGACCGAGCAGGTGATCGAGGCGAACGGGCACATCGATAATGAAATTGATCATCCGGTAGCTGGAGCCGCTGAACTCGTTGCCGACCGGACTCGCCTCATCGGCTACCGAGTCCTCCATCTCGACATTGACCTGCAAGGCGCTGAGGAAGGGCCGGAGTGCATTGTCAGACTCCAGGGCACGCCGAAAGCCGAGCAGGTTGTTGGAACTCTCGTCGGCAGTCACCTGGTTCCATGGCAGGACGCGACGCAACAGGAAGGCGAGCACCGGCATCAGGTCGTCGCGGCTCTCGGTGACAATCCGGAAACGCAGCTTGTCGAGGATGTCGCTGGCACGGCTGGCCTTCTTGCTCAGCAGCTTGTTGACCATGGAGTCGCGGCCCTTACGGGAGCCATAGAAATGAACGATGGGTAGGCCACTGTCGGTCATCCTGCGGGCACGTGACAGGAGCTGCTCCTGCACGGACTGGATGAGTTCAGCCTCGCTGATCGCGGTCTCCAGCAGCAGTTCGCGAGCCTGCAGGTGGTTGATGGTGTGCATGGTCTTGAGGACCACGCAGGCCAACACCTGGACCCGGTTCAGCCGGCCCTGCTCCGACGCATACAGAAACAGGTGACGCACGTCTTCGGGTTGCTCGACCTCGATGGGAAAACGGAAGTTGAAGTTGCGCTTCAGGTAGCGCACGGCCTCGCGGTGCAGGTACTGCAGCCGCTCCATGTCGCGCCCGTCGTTGGGATCCAGCAGGTTGACACGCAGGAAGTCGTCGACCTCTTCGAGTTCCTGGTAGTTGAGGCGATGCCAGTCGATAGGAGAGCCGCCGCGCAGGATCAAGCGCACGGCTTCGACGTCGGAAAGGCTCAGAGGGAGGAGGCTACCTTGCGGCCCGCGTAGATCGAGGCGAAGGATGTCTGCATCCCGTCGGATCACCGCCGCAATTCCTTTCTCAGGACACCGCTCCCCCTCCCGGGCTCGGCGTGGGCCAATCTATAGAGGAAGTTGCTGTCTCACGCAAGAACGATCCCCACTCCACATCGCTCCCTGTGGCCTCTTGACACCTGCCTCGCAGCCCCCCTATTCTCGCCGCCGCGCTCCCTTTGGAGGCAACTGATCAGGCCAGCTTCATTCCCCGGTAGCTCAGTTGGTAGAGCAGGTGGCTGTTAACCACCTTGTCGG
>CAZBDA010000134.1:0-13067 GCA_964490445.1 uncultured Rickettsiales bacterium
GATACCCTCGCCGTCGTCGTCCCGGGCGAGTGCGCCCTCGTCGACCTCGCCGTCACAGTCGTCCTCGATGCCGTTGGCCAGCTCCTCGGCCTCTGGATACTGGGCGGGGTTGCTGTCGTTGCAGTCGCCATCGTCCTCGCTGAAACCGTCACCATCGTCGTCGGAACAGGACGTCTCCTCGTCGATCTCCTCGTCGCAGTCGTTGTCGAGGCCATCGCAAATCTCGACGGCACCGGGATAGACCGTGTCATCGTCTTCGCCACAGTCGCCACCCTCTTCGGTGTAGCCATCGCCGTCGGGATCATGGGCTCCCTGGTCGACGACACCGTCACAGTCATCGTCGACGCCGTTGTCCTGGATCTCTGGAGCGGATGGATGGACCGCAGGGTCTCCGTCGTTGCAGTCACCGTCAAAATCGGTGTAGCCGTCGCCATCGTCATCGAAGCACGGCGTTCCATCATCGATCACGCCGTTGCAATCCTGGTCGATGTTGTCGCAGGTCTCGGCTGCACCCGGAAAGACCGTGGCCAACAGGTCGTTACAGTCTCCCCCGAGCTCGGTGAAGCCATCGCCGTCATCATCGAAGCGGTCGGTTTGTTCATCGACCTGGCCGTCGCAGTCATTGTCGACGCCATCGGGAATCTCCCCCGCGCCCGGATACACCAGCGGGTCGCTGTCATCACAATCGGCGCCGCCAATG
Source organism: uncultured Rickettsiales bacterium (assembly GCA_964490445.1). Classification (GTDB taxonomy): domain Bacteria; phylum Myxococcota_A; class UBA796; order UBA9615; family UBA9615; genus UBA6601. The sequence continues at coordinate 701 of CAZBDA010000134.1, forward strand.
GGCGAACCGGCTACGCCATCGCCATCGACATCCACGAGGTCGAGGAAATCGCAGTCCTGGTCGAGTCCGTCGTAGGGGATCTCTACGGCACCCGGATAGACCGTCGGATCCTGGTCGTTGCAGTCACCGGCACAGGCGCTGACCCCATCAAAGTCGAGATCGAAGCCCTCATCGATGCCACCTGTGCAGTTGTCGTCGAAGCCATTGCACAGTTCCGGCGCGCCCGGGTACACGATCGCGCTCAAGTCATTGCAGTCACCATCGCAGGAGTTGTAGCCGTCGCCGTCGAGATCGAAGCTCTCGTCGATGGCGCCGTTGCAGTTGTCGTCGAAGCCGTTGCACTGCTCCGCCTGGCCGGGATTCATCGCGGTGGTGCCATCGTCACAGTCACCGCCACAGGTGGTATAGCCGTCACCGTCCTGGTCGAAACCCTCGTCGGCACCTCCTACGCAGTTGTCGTCGATGCCGTTGCACACCTCGATGGCAGCCGGGCTGATCGAACTGGACGAGTCGTCGCAGTCGTCTCCGCAGGCGCTGTAGCCGTCGCCGTCGAGGTCAAAGCCCTCGTCGATGGCGGAGTTGCAGTTGTCATCGACCCCGTTGCAGACCTCGGCCGCAGCAGGATGGACCAGCACGCTGCCGTCGTCGCAGTCACCGGCACAGGCACTGTAGCCGTCGCCATCACTGTCGAAGCCCTCGTCGATGCCACCGGTGCAATTGTCGTCGATGCCGTTGCATTGCTCCTGCGCGCCCGGATGTACTGTCGCGTTGCCGTCATTGCAGTCGCCGTTGCAGGTCGTGTAGCCATCGAAATCCTGGTCAAAGCCCTCGTCGATGGAGACGTTGCAGTTGTCGTCGATGCCGTTGCACAGTTCGGGGGCCGCAGGGTGGATAGCGCCGTTGAAATCATTGCAATCACCGGCGCAGGAACTGTACCCATCACTATCGAGGTCAAAACCCTCGTCGACGACGGAGTTGCAGTTGTCATCGACACCGTTGCAGGTCTCCGCGGCACCGGGCCAGACCGCTGCGCTGAGGTCATTGCAATCCCCCGAACATACCGAGACGCCATCACCATCCAGGTCGAAGCCCTCGTCCGTGACCAGGTTGCAGTTGTCGTCGAAACCGTTGCAGACCTCGACGGCGCCGGGATAGACCGAGGCGTTGCTGTCATTGCAGTCGCCCTGGCAACTCGCGACACCATCTCCGTCTAGGTCGAATCCGTCGTCGACGATGCCATTGCAGTTGTCGTCGATGCCATTGCACAGCTCTGCGGCTCCCGGTGAAATCGCGGCGTTTCCGTCGTTGCAATCGAGGCCGCCACAGGCCGCGTCGGTGTAGCCATCGTTGTCCGCGTCGGCACAGCTGCTACCGGCATCGACCGTGACGCTGAAGCCATAGACGCAAAGGGGGTCCAAGCCGACTGTGTCGGTCGCTAGGAGGACCCACGTGCCTGCCGGGCTTTGACCGGTGAAGCTCTGGAAGGAGCCTCCGTCAGGCCGGAAGGTGCCGCTGTACGGAGTCCCTGGCCCCGGAGTCGACAAGCCGCTGTTCGAGAACGTGGTCGTCACCGTACCGGTGATCAGCTGGCCGGAGTACGAACCCGGCTGGACGAGGGTCAGGGTGCTGCTCGGACTGCTGATCGCGAAACCGGTTTCGCTGTGATACGGGTAGCCAGAACCAGGCGAGAAACAGGTGCCGTCCGTCTTCCTCCAGATGATGCTGACCGATACGTCCTGGACCACCGTGCCGACGGGAAAATCCCCGGGCACTGAGAAGCTGACACCGCCGACCGGAATCGTGCTTGCATCAATCTGCACCTGGCCATTCCACGTCTTTGTCACCGTCACGGCCTGAGCCGGCACGGCGCCAATCATGACAGTCGCGCACGCGAGAAGAATCGTAGCTAGGCGTCTGGGCATTGGGCCCTGTCTGGATGTGAGCGTGGCTCGGGAAAAGGACGAGTGCGGTTGGGATGAACCTAGCACGGGATCCCAGTGATGACCGCAGAAACTCGGCTCCGGGGTGGCCAGCGGAGCGAGGGGGATTTAACGCTCACCACCCCTGCAAAGGGGCTTCCAATTTAGCGACCACACTCCATGTGCTCCTGGGGATGGGTGCGGAAGGAGCTGGAATTGATGTCTGGGCACTCGCTGCGGATGGCGTCTTTGAGTTCGGTGACCTGCTGCCAGCTCAGCGCCATCGATGCGAAGACGATTGGAAATGAGTCCGAGTCACTACGGATCTCGGCGAGCAGCCCGTCATACAGCGCAGTTCCTCCGGTGCTCCAGATCGCATCGAAATTGTGAACGAAACCCGCAACCAGTTCGGGGTAGCGCTCGGCTGTGTAGAAGACCAGGTTCTCCAGTGTCTGGTGCTCGGCGTTGTTGGAGAAGTTGTAGCTGCCGGTCGCGACAGCACTGTCGTCGACAATCACGTACTTGTGGTGCATCTGCACGGCGTAGCTGTAGTGCCAGCGATAGGAGTAGTACTTGTAGCGCAGCGGAATACCGGCCTGGTGCAGCCGGTAGCCGAAGTGAATGCCGTCATTCTCGCAGTGCTGCCGCTGGTTTTCGGTAGTGGCTTCGCCCACGCAGGCCTGGTAGCCGGCCACTTCCTCCTCGTAGTACGCAACGGACGTGTACTCCTGGCCATCGAGGTAGACGCGAATCTGCAACTGCGGGTTGGCTTGCCAGGCGCGGAGAATCGCGTCGGTGATCTGCCGAGAGCGCAGGTGGCCCGATGCGATCGAGATTGAGTTTCGCGCGGACTCGATGAACACGGCGAGAGGCCCCCGAATGGCCTCGCCATCGGCACCATCGAGGGTAAAGGTCGCCCCGTACGTAGCCGAGTTCGTGATGCGAAAGTTGTCGGAGCTGAAGACCGCGTCCGAGCCCTCGGACGAGTCGAGTGAGCTGTTTGGAATCGGGGTGTGAGCGATGCTCTCAATCTCCTCGTTCCAATCGAATTCCCTAGAGTTGCTCCAAGCCAAATTAAACTCACTCTGAAACTTTAGATGTAGTGCTCTATCTCCATATGTAATAACCGTATTTTCATCATACCTAGTCCCGGCTGAATAGGACCAGTTTGCGCTACCTGACACAAGCACTCCGGCCGCCGCGTTGTGGACGTTGTCGCGGGGCCCGTCGATAAGCGCGAACTTGTGATGCATGATCTTGTTCACCCAGCGCACTTCGATTCCCATCTCCTCGAGTTGAGCTGAACGGCTTCCTGCCGGGTCGCTTCGATCGGACCGCGCGCTCTCGAGCAGAGCTCGCACCGTTACGCCTCTATGCACGGCATCCTGAAGCGCTTCGACCAGGCGATTGTCGCGAAAGCTGTACATGGCCAGGTCGATGCTGCTGTGCGCCTCATCAATCAACTCCGCGGTGCGAACCAGGTGCGACTGGTTGTACGGTTGTGGAGAGAAGATCACTTCCGCACTCGATTCGAGAGCAGTCCCTGTTCCACCGGGAGCGGTGCCGGGGTCCACGGGATCACCTGTGCATTGCAACTCGACGCTGTACTGGCCGGCATCTCCATCGAAGCCATCCACGAGCAGGAAGTAGAGTTCGCCGGCGACTGCATCGAAGCTAACCGAGTTGAAGCCGCGTGCGATGGCAGCATCGGCCCTGCATGTGGGCTCGCCGTGCAGCACGAACAGGTCGTGGTTCAGCTCGGTAGGCGTTGGATCAATCAGTGACCATGTCACCTCTTCGCTGGTCTGCGCCCGCCATGCATAGGCCACCTCAGGGCCGCTGTAGTTACCAACCGCGACAGGATAGAAATCAATTACGGTCGTATGCCCAGAGTTCGGGTCTGAACTATCGGCGGATACCGGCACCCCGCAGGACAGATATGCAACCGGGGCGCAATCGCCGGCGAGATCGGCCAATGCCCCCTCCCCTACTGCACCGACGCCGTCGGACGTGAAGTCGTCATTCGTAGAAGGGTCGTGACCGACAGGATGAGGGTCATCCTCATCACCGCACTCGTCGACCCCCATCGTGGCGACGGAAACCAGCACAGCAAGAGACAGGCGGCTCAGCACAGAGTGAAGCTTCATGGTTGCTCCCAGGTGGACAATTGGGAGGCCTTGATTGCCACATCGAAGTTGCAGAACCTACATCGGCTTGTGGTGCTTTTATGGAGTACTTGTTGAGCAATTGTGGAGGGATCTTCCGGCGGCGAAACCCACCCCGGCCCGCCGCCACGCCTCAGGAGCCTGGCAAGCGAAGGTGGCGTCCGAGCAACTCGGTGGTAAAGGACCGCCGAAGATAGAATCCACGGGGGTTTACCTGCGTCCAGTTCGCGTCTTCGTCGAGCATCCAGGTAAGGCTGCTGCTGTTGGCAGCCTTGGGACGTAACTGCAGAGCATTGCCCCGGTGGGCATCAAGTCGACTGAGCTCACCGGTCTGGATCAACTCGGCCAGTTCGTCCCAGTCTTTTTGCAGTTGCTCGGCCTCCTCGGGGGAAGGGCTCCACAGAAGGGCCGCGCCGACGATCCGGTCGGCAACTGCGAGGCCGGCCTCTCCCACAATCGGCACCCACAGCACGCACTGCAGCTTGCGGCGAGCCCAGCTTTCCTGCCAGGTGCCGGCCAGGGAACCATCAAGGGGAGCTGTGCACACGTAGGTACTTTCCCTGGGCCGACCCCCTCGATCCACTGGGATGCTCTTCATTTCAATTCCCAGGTGCGGAAAGTCCGGCTCGGCACGAGAGCCCGCGCTTGCGCCCAGCACCTGTTCGAGCAATTCCCCGATCCAGCCCTTGTGGCGGCGCAAGTCGTTGGGAACCTGTGCGCCGACCTGTGCGGCTACCCAGGACAGAGGTCGGCCCGCCAGCGCATGGGCTCTTTCGAGCAGCACATCAGCAGACTCAGGTATCGCGGAAGACGGTGCCACCAACGCGCCAATAGTGCCCGGGAACACCTGTGCTGTCGCGGCTGGAGTTCAAGTGGAGCACCGGCAACTGGGGCTCTGAGCGAGCAGGCGGACGCTCTAGCCAACGACGATGTAGAAGCTCGCCCCATCCCGCACCACCAGTGCGAGGACAGCACGGTCCCCTTCATCGTCCAGGCCCTGGAGGTCTGACATTCCCCGCACCGGCTTGCGGTTCAACTCAACGATGACGTCCCCTTGCTTCATCCCAGCGTTCGCAGCAGCGCTGCCCTTGTCGACGGATCGGACGAGGACCCCCGAAGTCACCTCCTTACCGATTCGGTAGCGCTGTCTGCTGTACTCGTCCAATTCGCCGAGACCGAGACCGCTGAACCTTTCCACGGGCTTCTCCGAGGGCTCATTCGATCGTTCCACACGGGCGTCGGGCAAGGAGGTTAGAGTTACCTTGAAGTTTTTTCGCTTACCATCTCGGAATGCTGACAGTTTTACTATCTTCCCAACCGCGGTAAGAGCGACAATATTGCGCAGATCGCTGGGCTTTTCGATCGCCTTCCCATCGAAGCTGACGATCACGTCGCCGCGCTGCAAACCGCCCTTCCTGGCCGGTGAACCCGGGCGAACTTCAGCCACGAGGACACCCTTTACGCCGTCTGCAGCGAAGGCCGGGGCCATCTCAGGACTGAGTCGCTGAATGTACACCCCCAGCCAGGATCGCTGCACTGTTCCCGCGTCCACCAACCTGGCCATGATCTTGCCGGCCAGCGTCGACGGGATTGCAAAGCCAACCCCCTGCGAGCCGCCACTCCGAGAGGCGATGGCCGTGTTGATCCCGACCAACTCTCCGTCCAGGTTGAGCAAGGCACCACCCGAATTGCCGGGATTGATCGCGGCGTCGGTCTGGATGAAGTCCTCGTAGTCAACGATGCCAACGTTGGCCCGACCCTTGCCGGAGACGATCCCCATTGTTACCGAACCGGAGAGTCCGAACGGATTGCCCACGGCGAGCACAATCTCGCCGAGCCTCAGTGCGTCTGCATCGCCCAGGGGCAGGTAACTGAGGGAGCCCAGATCCTTGCCCTTGAGTTGAATCACCGCCAGGTCCGTGGCCGGGTCGGTGCCGATGATCTCGGCAGAAAACTCGCGACCGTCAGCAAGAGTTACATCAATCTCGTCGGCGTGCTGCACCACGTGGTTGTTGGTCAATACGAGGCCCTGGTCGCTCACAATTACCCCTGAACCCAGGCTCTGAGAGCGTTGCCCCTGCTGGCCGCGCCGCGGTTCTCCAAAGAAGTACTTGAACAAGGGGTCACTTTCGAAGGAACCACCCAACCCATTCACGCCGACCTTTCGGACCCGGCTGGTTGAGATGTTGACAACCGCTGGCAGAGCAGCCGCGGCGGCATCGGCGATCGCATTGCTGGCACCCACCAATCCAGCGATGGCAGGTGTCGGAGACGGAGTGCCTGCAGAGTCCCCTTGGGTAGCGGTATCCGCATCTTTCGCGGGCACCGGCATTCGCTCCGCAAGGGTAAGGCCCGACACGCAGGTGAGCCCTGCTACCAGGGCGACCGCGAGCACCGAAGGTGCGGCAAAGCGAACAAAAAAGGAGACGGCGGCAGGGCGGCCAGGTGCGGACATTGGGCTCTCCACGAGAGAGGGGTGTAGAGCCAGCGTGTGCCGGATGGCTCCTGCCTCTCCTCGGAGGGTTGGACCCCTCGTCCCGGCTGCTTATTCCCGGAAAGTTGCGCCGCTAGAGTTGAAAGCTCAACCGGTTGCCCTGGCGCGTCGGACTACGCTCGTCGAGCTGCTCTGCAGCAGCCGTTTTCGGCGGGGAGGGACGACGACCAAGTCGGGCCGCAGCCCGAAAGCCACCGTGGGATGTGTTGGGTCGGCGGGGGCGAGTCTGTGAACCGCGAGTGCTTGCCTGTGCGTGACTCGGCGCGTCTGACCGTCGACTACGCAGGGTGGCCAGGACGGACTCCTCGACCTGCTGGCGTTCTGGGCTGATTTCCTCGGCAGATTCCATGGCGCCATCAGTAGCAGCGACCAACTCGTCGCAGGAGAGGCGGCTCTTTTCAGCATAGGTAGCGCCTTCCATCCACCAGGAGCCACCTTCGAGGTCGAACTGGCTGTTCTCACGCTGTTCGGCGATGGTGTCGCGCCAGGTATCGAGCAACTGCTCTGCGGACGGAGTCAGTTTCGGCGGCGCAGCGTGTTCGGCTTGCCCGTCCACCGCGGCCACCTGGAGCGTCGGATTGAGGTTCGGGTCATCGGCAAGCTGCGGCTGCTGCGGCAACTGTTCGCTATTGGCAGCGGCAGCGGCGACCGGGTCGGCCCAGCGATGCAGCAGATCCATTCGACCGTCACTGACCCCAACGAGCAGTCGGGTCTCCGCAACCTCGAAGAACAAGATCTGCTGGTTGGAGCCAACACGACGGCTCGAGTGGATTTCGATCTCGTAGGCAGGCTGGTTGCCGGCACCCTTGCGAAGCATCCAGTTGGGCAACTTATCGACCACCAACTGCCGTGTTCGGGGATGCAGGGCGAGCAGGCCCAGCAACAAGAGCGTAAGTACCAAAGCGATGCGGGCTCGTGACAGAGGTTTGACACCATGGCTCGCGAGCGTCGGAATTTCGACATCTGCTGCGTTCGTTTCAGCAGCAGGCGCATCGGACTGCTCAGACGGATCAGACTGCAACTGTGCGGCGGTAGCAGTTACCAGCTCAATTGCTGTGTCTGTGTCGATGCTGGGCCCGAATTGCGGCAATGGCGGCAGTTCAGGGAGGGAAACAACGGTCACAACCGCATCCGTGGGTGCAGGAGCTTCCTCTTCCGGAATGGTCTCGGGCGGCTCGTTGGTATCGACTGTAGCGGTGGCTCTGGGTTTGCTGCGCAAACGCAACTTGTGACCCACCTCGATGTCGTCAGTCTTCAGACCATTGAGCCCTTTGAGCTCCCTGAGACTCATGTGGTAGCGGTAGGCGATCTTGGACAGCCAGTCACCGCGCCGGACCACGTGGTAATCAGGTCGCTCGGACCGCGCAATGCGGACCGTAGCAGCCCTTCTCTTGCGCTTGCCCTTCTTCTTGAGCCGCTTGCTGTTCTTCTTTTTGCCCTTCGTGCCCTTGGCGGCGCTCTTCGGGCTGCTCTCGCTCTTCGGGCTGCTCTCGCTGTTCGCACCATTGGAGCCGCCTCGAGAGGTGACGGAAGGCTGGGCGTCCTCACCCTTGTGCGAGGAAGCCTTGTCTGCATCGGGCTTGCTTGCCTTGAGCTTGCCTTTGACCTTGCCCTGGGTCGCGGACGTCGCATCCTCGCCGGCAGGGCTGGTGGCCTGTTGTTCGCCTGCCGTGCTCTGCTCTGCGAGCACAGGTGAACTGCACGAAAGAACGATGGCTGCGATGGTGAGGAGCCGTACTTGAAATGCCTGCATTGCCATTCTCCCAAAGAGGATCTGCAGGAGTGTTAAGCACAAGCCGTGCCAATGGAGAGCAGGCCTGCAGTTACTGAGGCCTATGTTTCTACCCTCCCCCACCCTGCTATCCTTCCCGAACACCGCGGACCCAATCGAGGAGGCCATCATGAACATGACGCCTGAACTGCAAGAAGAACTGAAGAGCCTCTCCTACTTCAAGGACATCCGCGACCGACGTGCCTGGATGGCGCGCATGACCGTCCTCCTGGCAGTCGTCGGCCTGTTGATGCTGAACGTGTACCTGCTGTACCTCTCGACAAACACAGTCATCCTGAATGTCGACCTGGTCCGCCTCGAGCAGAGTGACCAGTTCGATCTCACGGAGCGACGCCTCGAGCACCTGCAGATGCAGGTGCGGAGCTTGCAGGCCGCCACTGCTGCTGCAGAACAGACTCCTGCTACCCGCTAGCAGCCTCGCCGATTCACGACCACCCAGACCTATTGATGCAAGTCCCGTACGCAAGGTAACGATGTGGCTCAGTTGACCTCCATGGAACCGGAACCGATCGACGCCCTGGGCCGCGGGGTGCGTGACCTGCGCATCTCGGTGACCGACCGCTGCAACCACCGTTGCCGCTACTGCATGCCCCGTGAACACTTCGGTCCGAACTACCAGTACCTGCCCCGCAGTGAGATCCTCAGCTTCGAAGAGATTGCGCGAATTGCGCGGATCTTCGTCGCCCTGGGAGTCCGAAAATTGCGTCTCACCGGAGGGGAGCCTTTACTTCGCAAAGACCTCCACAAGCTAATAGAATTACTACGTACTTTAGGTGACATAGATATCGCAGTTACCACCAACGGATCGCTGCTTTCTGAGCAGGCGGAGAGACTCGCTGAGGCCGGCCTCGACCGCATCACAGTGAGTCTGGATTCGCTGGATGACTCCGTCTATCGCGCGATGAATGACGTCGACTTCCCCGTCAGCCAGGTGCTCGAGGGGATCGAGACCGCAGCCCGCCTCGATCTGGGTCCAATCAAGCTCAATGCCGTCGTTCGACGGGGTGTCAACGACAAGTCCTTGCTGGACCTCGTGGAGTACGCAAAGGATCGCGGCTACATCCTTAGATTCATTGAGTTCATGGATGTTGGCGAAACGAACGCGTGGCGCCTGAACGAGGTGATTCCCAGCTACGAGTTGATGGAGCAGGTTGCTGCGCGTTTTCCCCTGCAGGCAGAACCGCCGGCCTACCCGGGGGAAGTCGCACGCCGCTACCGCTACCTGGACGGCTCGGGCGAGCTAGGCTTCATCAGCTCGGTCAGCCAGCCGTTCTGCGGTGACTGCAGCCGCGCCAGGCTGTCCGCCAACGGCAAGCTCTACACCTGCTTGTTTGCTACCGCAGGAGTTGATCTGCGGAGCCTGCTACGAAGCACCGCGGATGACGAGACGGTTCGGCGGCGCATCGTCGCTACCTGGCAGCGGCGCACTGACCGCTACTCGGAGCTTCGCGCCGTTAAGCAGCCCCGGACTCGCCCGGTCGAGATGTCGTATATCGGCGGTTGAGCAGCTTTACAGCAGGCCCATCGAGACCAGTCCGCGCCGCAGGAAGGCCAACCCAGCAAGGAACAGCCCACCGAGAACCAGTTTGCGGAAGGCCTCCTGGTGGATCCGAGTGGAGATCCGCAGACCGATGAACCCACCCAGGGCCACCGCAGGAGCCAGCAGCACGAGGTAGCCAGCGAGTCGCGTGCTCATCAGCCCTGCAGCGGAATACAGGCTCATCTGCAGGATGCAGCAGACCAGGAAGAATGCATACAAAACTGCGCGAAGCTGCTCCTTGCTCCAGGGCTTCATGCTGCCGTAGATGACCAGCGGCGGACCGGCAGTCCCCAGGCTTGCTCCGAGTGCCCCCGAAAAGATGCCCGCAAGCCCTGCCCAGCCCCTGCCCGGATCGAGTTTTGTCGGCTCAGCTGCCCACAACGACCAGCACACGTGCACCGAAATCACCGCCGCGAGGGTCAACAGCATAGGACCTTCATCGACCCGTTTGAGGAACAGGACCCCAACGGGCACGCCGCAGACACCGCCGGCGAGCATAGGCCACAGGTGGTTCGCGACGAGGCTGTCGCGCAGCTTGTAGAGCAGGTAGATGTTTACCAGCAAGGCGTAGCCGGTAACCAGTGGAACCGCCTCCTGCATCGGGAACTCGATGAGAAGAAACGACATGGACAGCATGCCGAAGCCGAAGCCCAGAACCCCCTGCACCGCAGACGAGAAAATCAGCACACATGCAAGGAACAGGTAGATCGTCATGCCTGCTTCGTAATCACCCATCGCCGAACCCTGCCCCGTGTCGCCCAGGGCCGAGAGCAAGATAACTGCAGCAGACCACTACGTCTTGTCATCACCGGCGGAAGCGCTGGAAGGAGCGCCTCGATTCGTGTAGACAGGGCCGTGATGAACGTTGATTCAGACGCTATCAAGGCAACTCTCGCTCAGCACGAACTCTTCGAGATGGCGTCCCTTCCGGGCCGCACGAATCACATCCTGGCCGGAGTATTGGTGCCGCTCGTCTGGGAGCCAGAGCTGCACGTCGTGTTGACGGTGCGTAGCCCCGAACTGCGCGTGCACCCGGGCGAGCCATGTTTTCCGGGCGGACGTCGGGAAGACGGTGACGACGATTTGCTGGCCACTGCTCTCCGTGAGGCTGAGGAAGAGTTGGGGATCCGCGGTCCCGAATTGCTGGGGAGACTGTCTTCGGTGCCGCTGTACACGACAGACCATCGCATCGAGCCTTTCGTCGCCGCAGTTCGCCAATCCGAGATGGTGGCCAACCGTGCTGAAGTCGAGTCCATTCTCCGGCTACCAGCAGCCGAGTTGTTGCAGCAGCCTCAGTGGGATGCGATCCCCTGGATTCACGAGGGAGAAGAGGCCTTGTCGCCAGTGTTTCCATGGCAGGGCCACCTGATCTACGGCGCCACTGCCCACACCCTGTATGAACTGTTGGGGGTCGTCGCCACCACCATGGGTGTCGGGGTGCCCCCCCTGGTCCCGGGAAGATTCACCTGGCAGGACGCGATCCCAGACTTCGTAGCGCCCTGGGATTGAGCTGCCAGCGTCTCATGGCAAGGGTTCTGGCGTGCTCCCCTGGACCAGCGAGTAGCGCATGCCTGTAGCGACAGTGAAGCTCTCGCTACTGGCCGCGGCATCTGGCCAATGGACTGTGAACTCCACCTCGTCCTGGTCGGCAAGACCGAAGTGCAGAGCCCTCTCCTCCTGGCTTGCCTGGTGGCCGTGGCCGCCGTCGACCTGTCGAGTGAGGGTTTGACCGCAGCGCTCGATGGTCACTCGAGCGCCAATGGCAGAGCGATTACTGCCTGGCCCTCCCTCGAGCCGTAGCTGGAGCCACTGGTTCTGACCGTCGGCGAGGTTCTCGAAGATACGCAACCTCGTCGTCTCGTAGCAGTCGTTGCCCGAAGCACCGCCGCAGCGCATCCGGGAGTTTCCGACCACCAGGTCCAGGTCGCCGTCCCGGTCCAGGTCGGCAGCTGCGGCACCGGCGCTACGGTTGTGCTCGATACCGTCGTCGATGGGTACCGGCACGAACACGCGGGGTTCTTCCTGGTGCAGCAACAAACCCCGGTTGTCAGGATAATCCGAGGCGGAAATATAGACATCAGTCCAACCGTCGTTGTCGAAATCGAACATGGCGTTGTTCATGTCGCCGTGGTCCCAGCCGATGCTGCCCGCGTCTCGTTCGAGTCCAGTGACATCGTTGCCGGGCCGCGTGAAGGAGACATCTGCCGAGCCCTCGTTGAACAGCAGTTCGGCTGGGTCGGAGTTGCTGCCGACGTCCCAGTGGACGATCTCCCCGGTGAGCAGGTCCAGCCAGCCGTCGTTGTCGACATCGGCACAGGTAGTCGTGGCGCTGTTGCCGCCGAGGCGCCAGACCTCCCGGTCGCCCGAGTGTGCCCAGCGGTAGTTCGGACCAAAGGCAGCGGCCAGGCTGGAACAGTCGAACTCGGGCTCGGGGGCCAGGTCGCAGTCCTCAGCGTC
>CAZBDA010000135.1:0-12951 GCA_964490445.1 uncultured Rickettsiales bacterium
CCGAGGAAGGCGGTCATGGCCAGGTCGCCGAGGTTCTCCTCGCGAGCACGGATCACCGCTGCAACCAGGTTCTCCAACTCCACCGTCAGCTCCCGCAGCGCATCGACACGAAGGAGGTCGCCGGAATCGGGATCCACGACCGCTCCCGCAAATTCCGCAAAGGCCTGCGCGTGGCGAAGCTCGACCGCAGCGCGCCCCTCGCCCAGTTGGTCGCGGCAGTACTCGCGGATCGTCTCGTACATACCGACACGCAATCGCCCCGGCATTCCAGGCACCTGGTAGGTGTGCAGCAGCGACTTGGCCAGCAGGGTCTCGACGACCAGCACAACCCAGGGCGCTTCGGGGTGAGCGGCCAGGTCCACCACTTCCTCGACGCTGTCGATGAAGAAGCCGCCACGAAATACCGAGCACTGGGCCAGGCAATCCTGCTCCCAGGGTTCCAGGCAGCCCCAGGACCAGCTGACTACACCACTGAGACTGCTGTGCCGCTCGGGCCGGTCCGGGCTGCGAGAACGCAGCAGTCGGAAACGATCCGAGAGCCTCCTGTACAGCTGCTCGAGGCCGAACATGCCGACCATTGCCGCAGCCAACTCAATTGCCAACGGCATGCGATCCAGGCGGTCGACAATCCGGTCGAGCAACTGGCCCTCGTTGCTCGAGCTGCTCGGTGTGGCGAAGCCAGCCCGCTCCCGCCGAGCTCGATCGCAGAACAGCTCGACAGCCGCCTCGCGCGACAAAGGCTCGAGGACATGAACCTGCTCGACCTGGACTCCCAGCCGCACCCGCGAGGTCACCACGAAGCGAGCCTCGGGAGCCTCTCGTATCCAGGTCGACAGAGCAGCACCCACCTCAGCTGCGATCTGCTCCACGTTGTCCAGGACCAGCAAGGTCGGACCGCGCCGGGCAAGCGCCTCACCGCAGCTCTTGATCCACTGCCCGGACTCGAGGTCGCCCGCGGGCGGCAAAGCCAGCAGCGGAGCAATCAACTCGTGCACCTGGTCCATGTCCTCGGCATCGGACAGATCGCAGAACCACACCCCGCCCGCGGGCCGGGCCTCTTCCAGGAACTCCCGGGCGAAGCGTTGACTCAGACGCGTCTTGCCCATGCCACCAGGGCCGAGCAGAGAGATGAGACGGGAGGTCTCACACAACTCAGCGAGCGCAGCCATTTCGTTGGCCCGCCCGACAAAGGCGTCGACCTCTGCAGGCAGGTTGTGATTGCGAGCCGCGAGGATCGTGTGCAAAGGCTCGGGCTTCACCTCAAAGCTTGCTTCATTGAGCAGAGAATCGACCCGAGGCGCCTGCTGGGTCATCGCGCTGGCGGGATCGGCCTGTTCAGCGACGACAGGCACCGCCGAACGGCCCACCCAGTCCTGCAGGCCGGGACGCACTCCCGGTTCGTGCAGTTGCAATCGACGCAGGTCTGCCTCGAGGGTGCGGATGTCGTCGTAACGATCGTCGGGATTCAGCTGCAGGCAGCGTTCCACCAACTCGCCCAGTCCCGGCACTCGCGCGTTGATCTTGGCAATGGCACCGCACTCGTCCAGCGTGACCTCCAGCTGAGCTATCCGATAAAGGGTGCTCATGATGCTGTCGGAGCGGAACACGTTCCAGCCCAACGCGAGGGTGGCCAGCACGGTGCCTGTAGAGAAGATGTCCGAGCGGCGATCGAGGACCTGGCCCTCGACCTGCTCGGGAGACATGTAGGCGGGAGTACCGATCAGCCGATCGTTGCTGAAGTCCTCGCCGACGTGCTGGGCGCTGGCGATACCGAAGTCGGTGATCTTCACCACTCCCTCGGAGTTCACCAGGATATTGCCCGGCTTGATATCACGGTGCACCAGGCCGATCCGCTCACCCAGCACCTCGAGTTCGTGAGAGTGGGCCAGGCCGCGACAGATCTGGCAGGCAAACTCGATGAGCACGGGACCAGGCGGTGGTCCGTGCGCCGCCATCAACTGGGACAGCGTCGGTCCATTGACCAGCTCCATGGCGATCACCAGCTGGTTCTTGAAGACGCTGAAATCGTAGACATCCACCACGTTGGGATGCTTGAGCAGGCCTCCGAGGCGCGCCTCCCGGATCACCGAGAGACGCACGGGGGAGTCGATCTCGTCGCCACAGTCGATGATCTTCAGGGCCAGCACTTTCTCGAAGCCGGCGGGACCATGCAGGGTTGCCCGGTAGACCCGACCCGCACCGCCGCTGCCGAGGACAGAGTGCAACGTATAGCGCCCTGCCTCAGCCGGCAGATCGTCGTCACCGAGCAGCGTGCTGACGAAGACGGCGGGAGCCTTGCTGGGGTTGGTGATGGTGGGGTCACCAGGAAGCAAGGTGATCGGATCTCCCACTTCAGCAGAGGGAAACTCAAAGCGATAGCCGACCCCATGCACCGTCAGGATGTGCACCGGCTGTTTCGGGTTCGCCTCGCCCTTGACCCGCAGGCGCTTGACCGCATGGTCCACCGCCCTACTGACCACACCACCGCGGTACTGCCAGACATTCCGTAGCAACTCGTCTCGCTCGATGGCGCGACCCGGATTGGCAAACAGGTAGGCGAGAAGATCGCGCTCCATGGGGGTCAGCGGCAACTCCTCGTCGTCGCGCTTGACCACGAATCCGTCCAGGTCGACGACGCCGCCACTGAGAGTCACCAGGCGCGAGGACATCCTGCGCCGCTGCAACTGCAACTCGATGCGGTCGAGCAACTCTTCCTTCGAGAACGGCTCCAGCAGGTAGTCATCGGGACGCTCGGCAAGATCCTCGCTCCAGCCGGACATCTGTTCGCGCGTGGCAAGCACGATGACCGGGCAGCCCAGCCCAACGGCACGAAGGCGGCCGATTGCGCCGGGCGACAATCCCGGAAGATCCGCTGCCAGCACCAGCAGACCATCGCTGATGGTGGTGACCAGTTGCAGGCACTCGGCGAAGGTAGCGGTCTCTATGACGAGGTAGCCCACCTCTCGCAGGCAAGCTGCGCTGCTTGCGCGGACCTCTCCGTCATCTACCGCGAGCAGTACCGTTCCGAGAAGTCCTTCTGCCACGAAGCACCCATCCTGTCCGTGTCACGACGCGCTTTGTCCACGCCGGGGGCGGACAGAGTGAATCAAGGGACCACGCAGTCGGGGCTAAGAGCCCGCCTCTCGCAAGAGCCTGTCTTCCAGCAGCGCCAGCAGCGCCTGGTCGGCCTCCACGGCCCCGGCTCCGTGGGCCGCGAGAACGGAGCGCAACGAATCTGCAGAGACTTGCTGAGTAGCTCGCTCGAGGACTTCGGACAGTGCCCCCGGAAGCAGGCCCATCGCCAGGGCATCACCAGCCCCTTCGCTGCGCTCTACCAGCACGGTCTCGACGGCTGATGGATCGAGCCGGGGGAAGCGTGCTGGTCCCCCCGAGCCAAGCCAGGAGCGGACCGACTCGAGCAGGGTGAGACTGCCCGAAGGGACGGTCACCAGCTCGATCCACGGCGCTCGGCACAGCCACTCCGGCAGAGCAGCTGGCGCCTCACACACAGTCCGGGCCGGCGAACGCCGGACTCGCGCGGCGGCCAGCTCCAGGCACGCGGTCTCAGCGATCTGCCGACCGCCGAGCCGATTGTCGCGACCGCAAACCTGTAGATACTCGCCAAAGGACAAGGCCAGGACCCCCCAGCGGCGCACACAGTCGTGGAAGGCGGGAGCCGAGAAAAAGGCGAGCAGTCCATCCCGGCCGCGGGTGGCCAGCTCAGCCAGGGCGCAAGACACGGGAAACTCGGCACGCAGGGCCTCGAGCACCCGGTCACGACGCTGGTGGTCGGCACCCCAGGCGCGCTGGTCCGGGGCGACCAGCAGGTCGCGCTCGCGGGCGTCCAGGCCCTCACCGGCCAGGGCCAGCTCGGGGTTGGCATACACAGCTGCCACAAAGGCCGGATCGTGGTGCAGGCGCACCGCCAACTGCTGCAGTGTCTGCGAGCTCACGGTGCCACCTGCGCCGAGCGACGCCGGCCAAACGGGCTGTCCGCCAGCCGCGACACCAGGCTGGCAAAGCCGTCCAGAGCTTCATCGAGTGGGTTGCGCTCGCACTCGAGCACCACCGCCCGCAGCTGCGTGGCCCCCGCCGCAACCCGCTCAAGCAAGGTCCAGGTCTCGGGCAGCACGTCCAGGCAGTGGTCGTCCTCGATCCAGGCAAAGCCGTCCTGCTCGCACTCGCGGGCACCGGCAACATGCACCTCGATGACCCGCTCGAGGGGAAAGTCCGCGAGTCCCGCATCCCACTCGTTGCCCAGCAGACGCTGGTAGATGGCCAGGTGCGCACAGTCGAGCAGCATCCCGGTGTCTGCCCGTTCACAGACCCGGGCGAAGAAATCCAGGATGTGCAGGTCGCCCAGGTAGACCACGCCCGGCGGGTTCTCGGGGAGCACCTCGTAGCCCAATTCCTCGCGCAGCCGGACAATGCCCTCGGCCAGCCGCGAAGCGCTGTCGTCGGTCAGTACCGGCGGCAGCAGCAGCATCTGGGCCCGCTCGCGGCCACCGAAGTGCCACAGCCCCGCGTCCCCACACAGCCACGCGGGGGAAAGCTGCTCGGCGAGGGCTCCGGCTTGAGCCAGCCAGCGTGCATCCAGGTCCTCGGGCTGGTCGAGGTTCAGGTCCAGGAAGTGGTAGGTGCAGGGCAAACCTGCTGCGAGCCAGTCGCGGGCCTGCTCGTCCAGCCCCTTGGCGGTCTCGAGACCTATCTCCAGGAAGGCTGCGAAGCCCGACTCGGCCTCGCGCAGGGCCTGCGGCTGCAGCGCGCCGGGGGTGCGGGCAGCGCCGTACTCGGTCGAGATGCCAATGCCGAGAAACGGCAACTCGTCTGCTCGCTGCTCGAAGTTGGCCATCGGTCCGGCGGATCGGTGCTCAGACGGCGCCGACTACTGGTCCCGGGCGTAGAAGGACACCGCGGTCTGAGTGATCATCGAGGGGGTCTGCCAGTTGGTGGTGTCGATATCGAGGTTGCTGTACTGCGTAGAGCTGTTCGAGAACACGCCGATGTAGCCGAGGTGGCCCACGGCATGACAACTGTAGGAAGACTGGTTCCAGCCGGCGTGTCCCTGGAACACGTTGCCGCTGGTGTCACCACCATTCCAGCACCAGCCGTTAGTAGAGGAGCCACCCAGACCATCTGTGGAGCCCTCGGGATAGTTATTGCCCGTGCCATCGACCGGCGACAGGACCTGGACCTGCGAGAGACCGCAGGAGATTCCGGTGTCCCAACTGGTGAACAACTGGTGGAATAGGCTGCGGCCACCCTGACAGGCATTGCCGAGCACCACCGAGGCGCGCTGAATGCCGACGGAGCGGCGCTGCCAGAGGATCTCGGCGTTGCTGATGTTCAGCTCGAACCAGGCGCGGGACTTGAAGTCCTCGAAGGGGGCTGCGGTCGAGCCGAGCGTCGCGGTGCTGGACCAGGGCCCGAACTCGACATTCCAGTTGTTGGCGTCGCCACCGAAGATGCTGCCGAGCAGGGTCCAGCCACCCCCGTCAGTGGTCATGTCGCACCAGGTCTCGAAGACGTTGGCGCCATCACTGTTCGGGTCGAGGTAGTACAGGCCGTCGGCAGGTGGCGACGTACGTCCATCGCGGATGGCGAGGCAACTGGCCGCCGGACAGGTCACCCCAGCACCGAGCACATCGCCACTGTCATCGGCGCTGCCGCTGCAGTCGTTGTCGACCCCATCGCACAACTCGGTGGCGCCCGGGTAGCTCTGAGCATCGGTGTCGTCGCAATCGTTGTCGGCCGCGGTGCCCGGGTCGCCGTCGGGGCCACAAGAGGTGACGCCGTCGGAATCCAGGTCAAAGCCGTCATCGATCACGCTGTTGCAGTTGTTGTCGGTGGCGTCGCAGACCTCTGCATTGCCGGGAAAGTTGCCCGCGCCAGTCGCCACGGTGTCGTCGCAGTCGTTGTCGGCGGCGGTGCCCGGGTCGCCGTCGGCGCCACAAGTGGTCACCCCGTCGCCATCGACGTCGAAGTCCTCATCGGCGAAGGAATTGCAGTTGTTGTCAGCGCCGTCACAGACCTCGGCGTTGCCGGGAAACGCAGACGAGTTGCCGTCATCGCAGTCCAGGCCATTGGGGACGGTGCCGGAAAGCTGCGTGCACGAGGGCGTACCGGTGGCGATGTTGCCGAAGCCATCAGAGTCGGCATCCACGAACCAGGTGCTGGCATCCAGCGGGCTGTCGTCGGACGTGCCGTTGCAGTCATTGTCGATGCCATCGCACAGCTCGACGCCGCCGGGATGCGCCGAGGCCTGGGCGTCGTCGCAGTCCAGCGCGTTACTGCTGGTACCGGGCGGCTGGAAGCAGGCCTGCACCGTGGTTCCCGGATCTCCGTAGCCGTCGCCGTCAGAATCGCCGAAAAAGGTGCTGGTCACCCCCTCGTCGACCGAAAGATCGCAGTTGTTGTCGACCCCATCGCATAGCTCCGGGGCGGCGGGATAGCTGCTCGCGTCGAGATCATCGCAGTCACTGGAGTCGCCGATGAAGCTGGCCGGAGCCAGGCAGGCTACGACCGAGTTGCCGGCGTTGCCGAAGCCATCACCATCGAAGTCCGCGTACCAGGTGCCGGCAGCCGCGGCCCCCTCGTCCACCTGGTTATCGCAGTTGTTGTCCACCTGGTCACAGACCTCGCTGGCACCGGGGTAGGCGCCAGAGTCGAGGTCGTCGCAATCGGTCGAATCAGCGACAAAGCTGGGCGGTGACAGGCAGGCGACCACCGAGTTGGCAGCATTGCCAAAGCTGTCGCCGTCGAAGTCCGCATACCAGGTGCCGGGCGCCGCAGCCCCCTCGTCCACCTGGTTGTCGCAGTTGTTGTCCACCTGGTCGCAGACCTCGCTGGCACCGGGGTAGGCGCCAGAGTCGAGGTCGTCGCAGTCGTCGTCGTTGGCCACGTAGCCGACCGGTGCCGCGCAGGCATCGACCGACAGGTGAACCGCTCCGTAGCCATCGTTGTCGGCGTCCAGGTACCAGGTCTGCGCATCCACCGCGTTCTCGTCCAAGAAGCCATTGCAGTTGTTGTCGGCGCCATCGCAAGTCTCGACTGCCACCGGATTCACCAGCGCGTCGCTGTCGTCGCAGTCGGTGTCCGCACACCAGTTGTCGCCGTCTTCATCGACACAGACCGTGTCGTCGTCATCATCGCCGGCGGAGTCATCATCGTCGCCTGCGGTGTCGTCGTCATCACCAGCGCTGTCGTCATCGCCAGCCGAGTCGTCATCGCCCACCGTGTCGTCGTCATCGCCAGCCGAGTCGTCGTCATCGGCAGCTCCAATACAGCCCGGATCCGCCCAGCAATCCTGGTCATCGCAGTCGGCGTAGCCGTCGCCGTCGTTGTCTTCGCCGTCGTCACAGGCGCCGACCTCCCCACTGGTACAGGCAACACTGAGCGCGCTGCCCGAGACGAGCAGCAGGGACAACAGAACTCTGACAACGTGCGGGGACATGGGGACTCCTCTGGCGCCAGGGCTGCATAGCGGCGACTGGGGGGATCATCCTATCAGCCCAGGTTGGGCAAGCTGTGGCTCAGGGCAGCAGGTGCTGGTCGAAAAAGTCCAGCAGCGGACCGGTACCGTCGGGGTAGCCATAGTCCACCTTGAGCACCGGCGTGCTCGCCGTTGCGAAGTCGTTGATCAACTCGGTGTAGGGATACAGGTTTGGGATGGTGTCTTCTTCGATACCTGGCACCAGGGGATCGAAATCACTGGTGTACTCGGAGAAGTTGTCCGACACGTAGGCGGCAAACGAATCGGTGATTCGCACCAGGGCGTTGGACTTCATGGAGCCGGCCGACTGGCCGAGCAGGCCCACGCGGGTCGAATCCAGGTCGAGCCTCGAGCGCAGGTACTTGTGCGCCACCATGATCTCGTACATGTGCAGGCCCTGCAGAGTGAAGCCGTTGAGCAGCAGGTGCCAGCCGACGTCCAGCTCGAGCTGGTCGCCGCCGTTGGCGCGCATATCTACTGCGGCAAGCACATAGCCACGGTCGGGGTAGTCGGGGCCGTCCCAGGCGTAGACGAAGTCGCCGGCCTCGGTGCCGTGACCGTGCACCGCCAGGATCACCGGCAAGGGCTCGGCAGGCACATTGCGTGGGAACAGCAACATGATGCGGATGGTGCCGATCATCGGATCCGTCAGCAGGATCCATTCAATCCGGGTAGTCAGCGTCTCGTTGTGGTCCTCGACAATCACCGCATCGAGGCTGCGCTCATCGAGCCCTTCCAGCAGAAAGCAGATGCGCAGAGCCTCGACCAGCTCCGAGGAAAAACGGTCGTCGTCCGCCACCTCGGTGAGGAACGCCTGCTCCTCGATGGCGAGGATCCTCTCGGTCAGCTGCTCCGCCGAGATTGGGCGCACCCACTTGTGGGCGAGCTCGTCGAACTCGAGGTACTCCTCGCCACACCAGGGATTGACGCAGCCGTGTGGGCCGTCGAGGTCGAAGCTCTCGGTCACCATGCCAAGTGGCGGCCCGGAGTAGCTAAACACCTGGGGGCATCCCAGCGGCAGGTCGCCGCCGGTGTCGTCGTCGTCGTCACTGCTGGTGTCGTCGTCGCCCGCACTGTCGTCGTCGTCACCTGTGCACTCGGGCGTGCCGTAGCACTCTGGATCGTCGCAGTCGTACCAGCCGTTGGCGTCGTTGTCGGAGCCGTCGTCGCACTCACCGGGCAGGTCGCCCTCGCGCGGCGCAGAGCTACAGCCTGCCAGCAACGGTGGCAACACGAAGCTGGCGGCGAGGACGACGGCAATAAGGATGCGAATCGGCATGGCAATTCCCCGAACGGCGAGGAACCAGTGTAGACGCTCCGCGTGGCCGATCAATCGGGGCACAGCCCCGGAGCATTGACCTGCCGCGGCGCCGGAACTGCGTACTCCCCAGCATCACGAGGCTTGACCTGAGGAACTGAGACCACTATCCAATGCGAGCGCGTCGCCAATTCTGTACCCGGCTGGCGCCCGGAGATCCCACAACAATGTCCATCGACACCCGCCTTCTGCTCCTGTTCCGTCGCGCCACGACCCGCACGGCCCTGCTCGCACTTGTGATGCTGCTCGCACTCGGCTGCGGCGGCGACCGACGAGGCGGCGGCGGCGACGACGATGACAACAACGACGACAGCGCAGACGACGACGACACCAGCAGTGACGACGACGACGACGACGACACCGGCAGTGACGACGATGACGACACTGGAAGTGGCGATGACGACACCGGAAGTGGCGACGACGACACCGGAAGTGGCACGGGCGTACCCAGCGTCGAGTCGGTCGACGTCTGCGAGCAGCCCAACCCGGCACCGGGCAGCCCCCCCTGCAGCACGCCGGATTTCTACGCGCAGTTCACCGTATTCGTGACCGATTCCGACGGCGACCTGCAGAATCCGACCGTCTACCTGTCTGTGGCAGGCCAGAGCCCACAGCCCCAGGCTCTAGAGGGTGACCTCGGAGCCGGCGGCGGCTTCGCGCTGCAGGTCTGCTCTACCTGGCCGCGTGGCACGGACATTCCCTACTCAGTCAGTATCCAAGACGCCGCTGGCAACGAGAGTCAGCCCTTCCCCGGCACCTGGGCGGTCCCCGCCAGCACCGGCCAGGACGACTGCCCGCAATAGCGCCGCTCCGGCGCTGTAGTGCCTATGTCTCCACCCGTTCCCTACACGGTTGTGCTCGGCGTCGCCCAGGACGCCGGCCATCCGCAGCCCGGCTGCCGCGAGCCGTGCTGCCGACCTGCCTGGGCTGACCCCACACTGGGCCACCTGGTCTCTTGCCTCGGCATCGTCGATCCCGCGGGTGGGCAACGCTGGCTCATCGACGCGACCCCCAACCTTCCGCAGCAGCTGCACGCACTCGACGCTCTGCAGCCTCGCAATGAGGCCGGACCCGCCCTGGATGGGATCTTCCTGACCCACGCTCACACCGGCCACTACACCGGCTTGATGCACCTGGGACGCGAGACGATGGCCAGCGACCGCCTGCCCCTGTACGCAATGCCCAGAATGGCGCAGTTCCTGCGCAGCAACGGGCCGTGGTCGCAGCTGGTCGAGCTGGACAACATTGAACTCCGGCCACTGCAAACCGGACAGGCGACTGCTCTCAGCGACTCCTTGAGCATCGAGCCTTTCGTGGTGCCGCACCGCGACGAGTTCTCCGAGACCGTCGGCTTCGTGGTCTCAGGAGCGGGCCGGCGCCTCGCCTGGCTGCCCGACATCGACGCCTGGCAGCGCTGGGACCGTCGACTTGCCGACCTGGTCAGCGAGGTCGACATCGCGTTCATCGATGGCACCTTCTACGACCACAGCGAGCTGCCGCGGGACCTGGACGAGATCCCGCATCCCCTGATCACAGAATCGATGGATCTGCTCGCCGGGCTACCCGCCGAGGCCCGAGCCCGAGTCCGCTTCATTCACCTCAACCACACCAATCCTGTGCTCCAACCCGAGAGCAGAGAACGGGCGGCTGTCCTTGAGCGCGGCTTCGGGATCGGCCATCGGGGCGAACGTTTCGAGTTGTCCTGAATCGACCGCACCCTGGAATTCGGCGGATAGACTGTTACCGTTGGGCTCGGAACGAACCATGGCTGATCACAAGACCCTCGCACTACTCCTGCTCCTGGGCCTGCTGCTCGTGCTGGCATCGTGTCGCGCTCAGCGCGCAGGGGCCCCCAGCCAGGAGCCGCCAGCCGACAACAGCGCGGCAGGGGATGACGACAGCGAGGCTGGCAGCGACAGCCCCGACGACGATGATTCATCGACACAGGACGGCACTGCCGGCGATGACGACAGCACCCTGCCGCCCGCGGACCAACTGCACGGCGATGCGCCGGCCCAGGCACTGCCCGTAGCCAAGTTCGAGGCCGTCAACTCCGACGGCGCGCCCCGCAGCACTCCCGACCTCATCGGCCACCCGACGGTGCTGTGGTTCTTCCCCTACGCGGGAACACCCGTCTGAACGCGGGAGGGTTGCGGGTTCCGCGACCGTTTCGAGCAGTTCACGGCGCTTGGCGTCCACATCGTCGGCACCAGCTTCAACGAGCCGGCCGACAACGCCACCTGGATCGCCGAGCAGAACTACCAGTACGAGGTCTGGACGGACAGCAACCGCCAACTGGCAGACTACTACGGTGCCAGCTCGGGCCTGCTGCCCATTCCACAACGAGTAACGCTGATCCTCGATGCGCAGGGAACTCTGATCCTGGAATATCGACAGGGCACCGGCGCCAGCGGCCACCCCGAGGACGTCCTCGAGGATTGCCAGGCACTATTCGGTGACTGAGCCCGAGCGCTGACAACTCTGGACATCGAGTCACGAGCTTGTCATAAGGCGCACATGTCCAAGCTACACGTTCTCGTACTTGCTCTCTCGATGGCCACTCTCACCACAATTCTGAGCGTAGCTTGCGTCAACCCCACGCCGGTCTTCGACTTCGACGGCGACGGAACTGTCGACAGCGAGGACTGCCAGCCCGCAGATCCGCTGATTCATCCCACTGCCGACGACTCCTTCGGGGACAACATCGACCAGAACTGTGACGGCACAGATGGCAACGCCATCGACAGCGACGCAGACAGCTTCGCCGCCTCCCTCGACTGCGACGACCGCAACCCCTTCATCAATCCGGCAGCCGATGACCCCGTCGGCGACGGCATCGACCAGAACTGCGACGGTCTCGACGGACTCGCAACGGACCAGGACATGGACCGGTACAGCTCTGCAGTGGACTGCAACGACAACGATCCGAACATCCACCCCGGCGCAGAGGAAATCAACGGCGACGGTGTCGACCAGAACTGTGACGGCCTCGAATCCCTACCGGTCGACCTGGACTTCGATGGATTCTTCAACGACCTCGACTGCGATGACGAAGACGGCAACAGCTTTCCGGGCGCGGAGGAGATCGAAGGGGACGGAATTGACCAGAATTGCGATTCCGTAGATGGAGTCTGCACGGTCTGTGCGGTGCCAGAACCGCCAGCGCAGAGTTCCTTCGAGGTCAGCTGGAACAACTTGACCTGTACGCAGGTGACATCCTTCGACCTGGACAACATCACCCCGAGCTTCAGCTTCCACACCGAGGGCTCGTTCTCTACCGCGTGGCACCTCTACAACGGCGAGGGGCATGACAGCCAAACAAGCCTGTACTACGGCAATCTCAGCAACAACAACTTCGACGATGGACACACCCTGGGAACGATCACGACCGACGAGGCATTTGCAACCTTTGGCGGCCCGGTGCTCGAGCTCAGCTTCTGGGTCCTGGCCGACGTAGATACGCGTCTGGACGCAGACCTGCTGTGTGCCCGGGTTGCCGAGCGATTTCCCAGCGGCATTGATGACCCCCAGCCCGACCAACTGTGCGTGAAGAACCAGTATGACTTCAGCGGCGCGCCCTCGTGGCAGCAGCACAGCCTGCTGTTTCCGGGCAGCAACAGCCACGATGTGAGCATCGAATTCCTGTTCGACAGCGTCGATGACCTCGACAATAGCGGCCAGGGCATCTTCATCGACGACGTTGTGCTCAAGGACTGCTCGTAGCAGGCGACACTGCTGGCAGACCAGCGGCGGCAGCCACCTGGGCCCACAACGAGTCTCCCTCGAGCACCACACCGCGCGGCTCCCCGCTAGCTGCCACGTGCAGGATCGCGGCCGCCAACTGCTCGATGGGGATGGGCCGGAAGCGGTCCAGGCCCAACAGTCGGGTGAACAGCGCCATGCCCGGCGGCGGCCGATGTCCCGCACCGTCAAAGGAAGAGGGCCGGAAGATGGTCCAGCCCAGGCCACTGCCGATGGCGATGGCCTCGGCCTGCGCCTTGGCGCGCAGGTAGCCGCCCGTCGGCTTGCCGGCTCCCACCGAACTGAGCAACACCACGTGGTGGGCGGCCCCCCCCGGGCCCCCCACCCCCCCCAGCCCCGGGGGGCCCAGAAAAAAGGACACGGAGGTATAGCCAACCCC
>CAZBDA010000136.1:0-12661 GCA_964490445.1 uncultured Rickettsiales bacterium
GCCCCGAGCCTTCATCCCCGAGTACCAGAGTCGCTTGCTGAAGGACCCCAAAGGTGGAGCCAGCTACTTCGGCATCACTCTGGCCCTGCTCGCACCGATCATGACCTGCATCGCCATCGTCATCATCGGCTGGACCGGACAGGCAATCGACATCTTTGCACCGGGATTTACCGGACAGACTCACACCGACGCCATCAGCCTGGCGCGCATCTTCGCCGCCATCCTGCCCGCCGCCGCCCTGATGGCTGTGGTCGGCTCCATCGCCCAGGCACGCGGACACATACTGCTGGTCCAACTCACTACGCCGCTGGTGAACCTCGGCACGATCCTCGGACTGCTGCTGCTCGACAGGTCTCTCGGGATCCAGACGGCGGCAATCGGCCTGACAGCGGGCTGCTTTGCCCAACTGCTGGTCCTGCTGGCATACCCGTTTGTCGAGAAACTCAAGCCGAGTTTCGACGCCGAAGCCCTCCGGCCGGCACTCCACGGGCTGGGCATTCTCGGCCTGCTCGTCGTGTTGAACTACTCCGGTGGCATGTTTGCCACCGTCATCGAGCGCCTGTTCTCATCCCGGCTGGCCGAGGGACACCTCTCGTGCATGGGCTATGCGATGCGCCTCGTGTCCCTACCCAATGGGATTGTACTCAGAACCCTCAACTTGATTCTCCTACCCGCGGTCGCCTATCTCGTAGTCCGAAAGAACTCGGAAGAAGTCGAGCGCCTGACCCTTCGCAGCCTTCGCATGTTGCTGCTCATGGAGCTACCGCTACTACTCGGAATGGCCATGTTCGCGAGCCCGTTGGTGGAGTTGGTCTACGGGCGAGGCGCGTTCTCGGCAGAAGCAGGCACCCTGACCTCGTCACTGATCATCTGCTACCTGCCGGCAATGCTGAGCGAAGGGGTCCGAGCCGTACTGGTGACGGTGTTTTTCGCTTACTCACGCCCGGGCACACCCTTCGCGTTTGGGGTGATCCGTGTCGTCGGCCTGGCTCTGGCCTATTCGCTCACCTGGGAGTCATTCGGCGCGAAGGGCATGGTGCTCGGCCAGTCCGGCGTAGACGTGGCGATCACAGTGGCATTGGTGGTTCTCACGCAACGAAAGCTAGGGGTAAGGTTCGCCAGCCTCGGCCCGTTCCTGGTTCGCCTGCTGCTGGTCACCATTGTGGGACTTGCGGTTGCCTGGGCGGTCCACCTCGGCCTGCTGTCAGTCATCGAGGCCAGGGGAGCGATTCAGAATACCGCCATGCTATTGGCCGCTGTCTCGGCGGCAGTAGTTTCCACCCTGATTCTCGCACCGCGCGTCGGGCTTGACGAAGTCGGTGAACTGCTCGCACTCCTCAAAGGAACGCTCAGCAAGCTTCGCCGGCGTTGAGAGTTCAACTCGAGCGGGCGATCTCGGCCAGGAACCGGTAGGTCTCTCTGGCCGTCCTCTCCCACGAGTACTCGTCCGCGTAGCGAAATGCGCGACCTGCATACTCCGCGCGCTTCTCTGGACTCTGGAGCAGCAGCTCGACCGCTTCGGCAATCGAAGTGGGATTGCACGGGTCCATGTACTCGCCCCCATCTCTGAGGATTTCCTTCATCGGACCGTAACTCGATGACGCGATGGGAAGTCCGGCCGACATCGCCTCGACAAGCACGTTGGGCATGGTCTCACAGGTCGAGCCAAAGACATAAAGATCGGCTTCCTGGTACGCCTTCTCGATGCTCTCGTAGGGCACGGGGCCGCGATAGTTGACGTACTCCTCGACGCCCCGGAGTTCCGCTTCGAGTCGAGGCAGGGCCGGCGGATAGGCCGGGCCAATGAGATCGAGGGTAACCGGGTAGCCCTTTTCTCTCAGTTGCCTGACCGCCTTCACGACGTTCCACTGGTGCTTGTAGAAGTTGACGATGGACACGTAGAGCAGGCGAAACGGGTGCTCACGGCTGTAGTGCTCGATCGACTGTTGAGGCTTGGGATTCTGCCGGAAGCGCGCCGTCGCACCATAGGGAATGACTGCGGAAGGCACAGTACGGGCAGCTTCTACCTGGCCCTCGATCAGGGCCTTGGAGTGCTCGGTGACGTAGATGTTGGCGACCGAGTTGCGGAACAGCCTCCTGGTTTGTAGCCAATGGAGCGCCGAGTAGCGCAAACGGTTCCCGGAAAGCGGAAACCGATTCCTCTCGGCGAGCTCGAACACCAACATGTTCTGAGTCTGACTGACGTACTTGATGTTGCTCCCGGGGTAGATCCCCGAGGGCGTGTATACGAGATCACACTCCCCACGGAGCATGCCCGGTAGGTGGCGCACCCTCCACAGTTGTGCCCGCACAAAGGGAGCATTCAGTTGCTCGAATTGCCGCTTCCTCAGCCAGGGCCGAGCCTGCACACGATCCAACCACTCTCCGCCGTACACGAGGACCTCGTGGATCCCGAAGTCCCTGGGATCAGCCTCACTGTTGAGGGTCTCGACCAGGTGCTTCAGGCCCCCGCCAACCCTGATGCCCGAGGCCTCGAAGCCAATTTTCGTCATAGCGGAAGCCAGCTCACGCCCGGCAGCCCGGGTGCGGACCGAAGATCACCGACCAGCTTGGCGCTTGTAGCGATTCTCGTAGATGGCTCGGAGGCCTTCCTCGAGCTGTAGCGAAGGCTTGAACCCCGTGAACCTGAAGAGCTTGTCCGAGCTGCCGACCCGGCGCTCCACCTCGAAGTCATATCGGCGGCTGGGGGCCTCGAGCAGACGCACCTCTGCCGACGACTCGCACAACTCCCGGATCAGGTGTGCGAGACCAATGATGCTGCCCTCGTTCTCGTTCGCCACGTTGAAGATCTCAAAGCCCGAGACCTTTTCCATGATCTGGATGCAGGCCTCGACGACGTCATCGATGTAGGTGAAGTCCCGGGTCTGCTCGCCGGTACCGTACACGGTGATCGGCTTGCCGCTCACCGCCTGCTCGAAGAAGCGCGGGATCACCATCCGGTTGTCCTGCCGCTCGCCGTACACGTTGAAGAATCGCAGACAGGTCGCGTCAACTCCCTTCTCGTCACTCAGAGCCGAGAGGTAGATCTCGTTGAAGCGCTTGGCCATGGCGTAGCTGGTTCGAGGGTCGACGATGATCTCTTCATCGACTGCCTTTTCCATGGACGAGTGGCCGTAGATCCCACTGGTCGAGGCATACAGGATCTTCTTGACGTTGTTTCGAACCGCCGCCTTGGCAACATTCCGTGTACCCATGGACTCGACATCCATGGTCTCGGTCGGGTTGTCCGCGACGATGTCCACTCCCAGCAGCGCCGCCAGGTGGAAGATCACATCGCAGCCCTCGGACATCTCGTGAACGAGGTCGTAGTTGATGATGTCGCCGTTCGTGAAGTCGATCTTCTTGAAGATGTCCGACGGGATCTTGTTGCCCCGAAGCAGCTTGTCCAGCACGCGAACTTCGTGGCCGTCGTTCACAAGGCGCTCGACCAGGCTGCTACCGATGAATCCGGCACCGCCAGTAACAAGGATCTTCATCTCGGCATCTTCCAACAACTGACTGGGTGATTGGGGCGCTATCCCCGCGGAAATTCGGGCGCACTGTAACAGAAAGTCCCCGGCTGCCCAGGTGAACCCCGATTGCCTCGAGCCGAGGACCGAAAAAGCAGCGCTAGCACCCGCCGAGCCCACGCCGGGCGCTGTGCTACCATCCGCGACCTTCGGGCCACCCGGCTTCGTGTGAACGGACAATCAGAAATGGCAACAGGCAAGCCCCTGCGGCGACGGATCTCGGGAATCCTTCGCTGGAAGCTTCAGCCGCTGGTCCTGCGAGCACTTTGTCGACCTGCACGCGCACACAACTGCCAATTGCTAGGTCGCGGTTGGCCAATCCCAAAAGGGCTGCTGTCGTCAGAGAGCAAGTCCATCTGCGCAGGCGCCGGTGAGGTCATCGACCTGGAACTGTGGCTGAGCCAGACCCTCGGTGCGACCGTCTACCTGCTCGACCCCACACCGCGAGCCATCCGCTTCGTCGAGTCTCTCGACCTGCCCGAGGGGCTGCACTTCGAGAGCATTGGCCTTTGGAGTCGCGACGAGACCATCCGGCTTCATGCCCCGGCCAATCCCGAGCATGTCTCCCACTCCATCGAGGAACTGGGCGATGGCGGGAACTACTTCGAAGCGCCGTGCAAGAGCCTCGCAAGTGTCATGGCATCCCATGACCTGGAACAACTCGACCTCCTCAAGATGAACATCGAGGGTGCCGAGTACGAGGTGTTGGATGCCATGTTGGAAACCGACATCCGCCCCCGGATCCTGACACTCACCTTCGAGGGCTCGAGCGCCCTGCGAAACGCCGTGCGCTACACCAACAAGCTGCGCGGCGCCGGATACATCTTCGAAGACCGCTACGGGTGGGCGTTTACCTTCGTTCACGACCGCTGAGCCCACGCTCGCCCGACTGAGCTCGGTCCGGGCACCGATGCACCCCCACACGTGGCCATTGCCCTTGCCTATCTTGTAGGCTGTACGCTGCCTCGGACACCGCGACATAATGACCGGAGGGGTCAGCAATCGCCTCGGTCGATGTAGCACCGACCTCAACAAGGCTAGTTCAGCCCCTGATAGGAGATGATGTTGTCCCTTCACTACGCCGAAGCCAGGGGAGCGACCATCTACCGCCTCTGTACCGTACTCGGGCTCTGCCTCGGCATCCTCGGCCTGCCGGCCTGTGAAGAAGCCGACGCACTCATCATCGCCACGCCGTCCACCATTGACTTCGGAGAGGTTGCCATCGGCGACATTGCAAACGATCTCCTGCAGGTCACCAACGAGGGCGGCTCGAGCACCACGGTGGTCTTCCAGGTCGCCAGCGACGGCCCTTTCGATGTCGACCTCGAGTACCCCATCGAGGTGCCACCTGGCGGCTCTCGCTTCGTCTTCGTCGAGGTCACCCCCACCGAGGAGGGCTCCACGACGGACCTGCTACGCCTGCTGTGGGGGAGTTCGCTCAGCGAGGTTGCGCTGTCGGTGACTGGGACCGCCTCCGCAGGTGACCTGGACCAGGACGGTTTCACAATCGAGCAGGGCGACTGCGATGACACAGACCCCCTGGTCCATCCCGAGGCCACCGAAGTCTGCGATGCGATCGACAACAACTGCGACTGCACGGGCGACAGCAACGCCGACGGTGTCGAGTGCGGCGCTGGCGATGACGGCGTAGACGAGGGCTACGACACTGACCTCGACGGCGTCACTACCTGTGGCCCTGATGGCGACGACGCCACCGTCGCCGACAACGACTGCGATGACGCCGATGTGAGCAACTATCCCGGCAACACTGAGGAGTGCGAGCCCGGCGATACGTCAAGCCAGTCAGACAACAACTGCGATGCCAGCGACGACGACGCAGCTCTGCTGCTCTACTACCGCGACCTCGACGGAGACGGGGTCGGGGCCGTGGTCGACGCGACGGCCGATGCGGTGCTGTCGTGCGGGTCACCAGGCAGCGACTTCGCCCCGGCCCTCGAGGACCCCAGCGCACCAGGCAGCTACCTGCAGGACTGTGACGATGCCGACGCGGCGAACTTTCCCGGCAATACCGAGGCCTGCGATGGCCAGGACAATGACTGCGATGCAGCCACAGAGGCCAGCGGCGGCGAGACCGATGCCGACCTCGACACCTCACTGGCCTGTGCCGACTGTGACGATGCAGATCCCCTCAATTACCCTGGCAACGTCGAGGTCTGTGACGGCCAGGACAACAACTGCGACAGCGTCACTGACGAGAATGCCAACGACTCCGATGGCGACGGCTACGCCTGCGACGACTGCAATGACAGTGACGACACGGTGTATCCCGGCGCTCCTGAGGTCTGCGATGGTCAGGACACCGACTGCAATGGCTTCGACGACTACGGCTCTGCGGGTGTGGACGGCCTCGAGACCGACAACGATGCCGACAGCCAGAGCGAATGCGAGGGGGACTGCGATGACGCGGACCCGGCCAACTTCACGGGCAACAGCGAAGTCTGCGACGGACAGGACAACGACTGCAACGGCCTGGACGACGCCGGAAATCTCGGCGTAGCAGGACAGGAAAGCGACGACGACGGGGACCTCCAGGACGAGTGCAGCGGCGATTGCGATGATGCCGATCCGGCAAACTTCACCGGCAACACCGAGGCCTGCGACGGACAGGACAACGACTGCAACAACGCCGCCGACGCCGACGGCAACGGCGAAGTCGACAGCGACAGCGACGGCTCACTGAGTTGCGAGGACTGCGACGACGGCAACGCCAGCAATACTCCCGGTAGCACTGAGCTTTGCGACGGCACAGACAACGACTGCGACCCCGCTACCGAGGCTGCAGGCGGCGAAGCTGATGGCGACGGCGACGGCTCGCTGGCCTGCGAGGACTGCGACGACGGCAACGCCAGCAACACTCCCGGGGGCACCGAGCTTTGCGACGGCGCAGACAACGACTGCGACCCCGCTAGCGAGGCTACCGGCGGCGAGAGTGATGGCGACGGGGACGGCTCGCTTGCCTGCGAGGACTGCGACGATGCAGAGCCTGCCTCGTACCCGCTCAATTCCGAGATCTGCGACGGCATCGACAACGACTGTGTCGGGGGCATCCCGAGCAATGAACTCGACGCCGACGCCGACGGCGTGTCGACCTGCAACGGGGACTGCGACGACGCCAACGGGCTCAGCTTCCCCGGCAACACCGAGGTATGCGACAGCGTCGACAACGACTGCGACCTCAGCATCGACGAGTCCGACGCCTGGTGGGACCTCGACTGGGCCTACCGCATTCCCCTGACGCTGACTGCTGCGCCGAACTGGACGGTGAACGGACCACCGGTGGTCGTCGACGTGGATTTCCGGGCTGCACTCGACAGCATCAGCGTCTCCGACGCCTTTGACGCCAACTCCCTGGTTGCTGTCCTCCAGGACTGCAGCCTCGGTCACCCCACCATGCAAACCCAGTTTCTGGACGGCTTTTCCGGGCTGATGGCCAAGGGCCCGGACTCGGACCCCCTGGGTGACGAGTCCGGCACTGTGGTCTTCCTGTATGACCAGAACAGTGATTACTCGGACCTGGAGGCCTTCCCGGCAAGCGCGACACAGCAGGTCGCCCTGTACTTTGGCAGCAGTTCCACGCCCACGACCAGCAACACCACCGTAGCCGCGGCCACGGCACAGTCACCCTACCGTCTCGACTCGGGCACGGGAGTCAGCGTTGCACGCTTCGACGAAACCCGCGGTGGTCTGCTCGGCGCGCTGAACCTGCAAGCCTCACACAACCTGGCGAGCCAGTCCGATGCTGGAATCGGCAACTCCGTGTACATGGGTAGCTGGGTAAACAACGACCCCGCGGACGGCCCGGGGAGCATCACCGTGCTCGAGGATGGCCCGATATTTGCCGCTCTGGAGGCCTCAGGCTCGCGCGCTCACACCGGCGGCTGCTGCGGCGGCGGCGCTTATGACTACACCTACACGTACTGGATGTTCGCCGGTCGCCCCGAACTCTGGATCAAGGTACTGGGGGTAACGACTGGTTCGACCACTCTCTCAAGCACCCCGCTCACTGTTGGAAATCGGCCCTGGCAAGCCATTCACAACGATTCGGCATGGGGTGCTATTACCCGCACCACTGACCAGCTGGGCCATTCCTGGGAGGATCTATCCGATGGGACCTGGGGCGTGTCCTGGGCATACGTGGAGCCACCAACCTTCGTGTACCCGATTATCGATTACTTTGCCGCTTACACGATCAGTACGGGCACCGACACGTTCGACCTGTCGAGCTTTTTGCCTGGGGCAACCACCACTCTCTCACCCGGAACGACCTTCTTTGACCACATCATCCAGCTTGTCCTTCCACACTCCGGGACATGGTCCACCGCGGAACCACAAGTACACGGACTGGTCGAAGGCGTGTCTGCCAGCCAGGGAACGATTGAGCTCCTGTAACACGCCACTATGAGTCTTCTTCGGGTCGCAGCTGTCACCAATTGCGTACCCCACTACCGAAAGAGATTCTGGGAGCGTGTACACGAGTGTGGAACGCTGGAGGTCACCCTCTTCTGCCAGACGGAGCGGCCGAACACCGGCCTGCACCTGGTCCACGATGAAATCCCACAACAGGTCGTTCCCCTGCAGTTGTGGGGTGATGAACACCGCTGGGGATGGCAGCGTCTGCCAATCTCGCTGCTCTCTGGCGGCTTCGACGCCTTCTACTGGATGGGAAACGCCAGATTGATTTCGAGCCTACTGTGGACGACGACACTTGCGACACTGGGCAAGCCAGTCGTCCTCGCCGGCCAGGCCCACTCAGCGGGCAGCAGTCCTCGGGGTGAAGAGATGCGCCTGCGCTGGTGGCGCCGCTTCAAACACCTGCTCGTCTACACCGATGCTGGGGAGCAGTACCTGCGTTCGAGAGGGTTCCATGACCACTACATCCGTGGCCTCAACAACGGCCTCGACCAAGCGAGCATTGATGCCGCCGCAGACAGGTGGGCTCCGGAGGACCTCGCCCGCTTTGCCAAGGAGCAAGGACTGACCGACCGTACCGTGACCGTCTCGCTGGGCCGGGTCTATGACCGCCAGCAGTTGGACCTGTTCGTAGAAGCACTGCCGGCCTTGGTGAAGTCCCACCCCGACCTTCTGCACCTGGTGATTGGTGACGGGCCCATGCGTCAGTCCCTCGAAACTCGAGCCGAACAACTAGGGGTGGCAGGTCATCTCCGCTGGCTCGGCGCCATCTACGAAGAAGAGCAACTCGCACCCTGGCTGCTGTCATCCAACGTCCTCATTCATCCCGGAGCCATCGGCCTGACCCTCATGCACGCCTTCGGTTACAGCCTGCCGGTAATTACCCACGACAACCCCGAGCGACACAACCCGGAATTCGCTGCGTTCGAAAACGGCACCACAGGGAGCTTGTTCCGCGAAGGAGACAGCGACTCGCTAGTTCAGTGCGTGGCCTCCCTACTCGAGGACCGCGCCGCGATCCGCACGATGGGGGACGCTGCCCTCGAGAAGGTACAAAAGCACTACAACGTCGAGGTCATGGTGAACCGCTTCACCGAGGTGCTACTCGCCGCCCATGCCGCGGCATCCTGAGTTGTCTGAGTCGGGCTAGAACTGGAAGTAGATGAACGTCTGCTGGCCACGCAGGTAGCCAACAATCAGCAGAACCATCAGGCTGTACATAGCCGGCCTCAACACCAACTCGTAGCCAGGGGTCGGCGCCGATCTGGGCCGACTCTCGCTGCGTTGCCACAGCGCATGACAGACAAGGAAGCCGACCAGGAACAAGAAGGTCGTAAGGTAGAAGTTCTCCTTGTAGTTCAGAGTGTTGAAGGCGCGTGGGTCGACCATGGTCGCCAGCATTTCCAGGGCCTGGCCGAGGCTGGGCGCTCGGAAGAAGATCCACGACGCCATCATCGCGGCCTGGGTAGAGACGAATGCGAACAGGGCACCTATGGTCGACACCGGTCCGAGACCACGGGCCCGCCGATAGCCAACAATGGAGCGGTAGGCCATCACAACGACGGCGTGCCAGACACCCCAAGCGACAAAGGTCCAATTGGCTCCGTGCCACAGGCCCATCAGCGCCCAGGTCATCCACAGTGCCGTCGTACGTGAACGCCCACTGCCCCCCGAGTCGATCACCTCGAGCCCAC
Source organism: uncultured Rickettsiales bacterium (assembly GCA_964490445.1). Taxonomy (GTDB): domain Bacteria; phylum Myxococcota_A; class UBA796; order UBA9615; family UBA9615; genus UBA6601. Next base: position 9,656 of record CAZBDA010000136.1, read on the forward strand.
CGGCCGAAGTGGACTCCGAAGCAACCCTTCCCTGCAGCGGAACGTACAGGTAGTCGCGAATCCAGCTGGAAAGCGTAATGTGCCAGCGCTGCCAGAACTCGCGCGGGCTTCGCGAGATGTAGGGGAACTTGAAGTTGGTCGGCAGAAACAGCCCGAACAGGCGGCCGCTACCGATCGCCACCATGCTGTAGCCCGCGAAGTCGAAGTAGATCTGAAAGCCAAACCCGAACGCGAGTGTCCAGTTGTCGATGGCAGAATTCTTCGCGTAGTTGTGAACTGCGAAGCCCTCGTCGACCCAGCCGGCAATGCCGTCGGCGAGGACCACCTTGATGAACAGCCCGTAGAGGATGAGCTTGAGGCCGGCCGCGAAGTGGTCGTAACGAAAGCGCTGCACCTTGTCGAACTGGGGCAGAATCTCGTGGGCACGCACAATGGGACCAGCCACCAACTGAGCCCAGAAGCAGATGTACAGGGCAAACCGCATGATGCTGGTCTCGGGAGGCCGCTTGCCGCGAGCAACATCGACAACGTACGAGATCCCCTGGAAGGTGAAGAAGGAGATCCCCAGCGGCAGGTAGATGTCCAGTGACGGAAAGAGGTGCGCACCAGCGGCCCAGTCGCTCAGCTGGTTGAAGGTGTCAGCGAAAAAACCGAGGTACTTGTAGTAGGCGAGCAGGCCCAGGTTGAAGACAATCGGCGCCGCTCGGCTCAGGGTGCTCGGCTTGCTGTGAACCCAGCGGGCCATGTGGAAGTTGGCGACCACCGACAGCAGCAGCAACAAGCCGTACTCCCAGCGCCAGGCGCAATAGAACACAGCACTGCACAGGAGCAGCCATGGCTGGCGAAAGCGATGGGGGACCATCCAGTAGACGCTCACCGCCAGAGTCAGAAAGACGAGGTAGGTGAGGCTATTGAACAGCATCACTGGCCCCCTGCTTCGGTGTGGCCCCGGAGCTGCTCAACAGGGCTTCAATGTCAGCGCCTATCTGCTTTGCGAGAAGTACGTGGCCGGCTCCCGTGAAGTGGCTGAAGTCAGGGAACTCGGTCCCCCCAGACGTTCCCCACAACTCCTCGGGAATCAACGGATCGTAGTCCTTGTAGGTACCGCCGTTGGACTCAACGAGCAGCTCCAGGTCGCGACGAAAGGACTGGTATTCCTTCGCGATGTAGGGGTTCGCGACCGAAGCCCGCATCGGCGAGTTGTACATCAGCACCTCGACTCCGCGCTCCTCGGCAAAGGCTACCGCCAGGGACAGGGCATTCATCGAATCCAGGTAGCGCGCGGGCAGGATGGGGCGCTTGCTGGTGGTGTCGATACGAAAGACCCAGTCTCTCAGCCGGGCCAATCGCCACCTGGCCCGACCGTAGATGTAGTCACGCTTACGGAAGATCGGCAGCCGTTCGCCGAGGTTTCGCACCAGCCAGGGCTCCAGGCCCTCTTCCTTGTTGACCGACTCTTCGGCTAGCTGCAAGCCGGCCTCCAGCAGAGCCTTGACTCCGCCGAAGCGCTCCTCGTCGAGCGCAGCAGTAGCCTGCCGAATCTCGGGGAGCTTCAGTAGGGGACGTGTGTCGGCTCGGACACCACGCTCTCGTGCATCGTGGAAGCGGATACCATGCACGATTACCTTCGGGCGATGCTCCTCGGGCAGCATCGCCAAGCCCATACTGAGCAGAGCCTGTTCCTCGTAGCGAAGGTTGGGAAAGGTAAGGCCGAAGACCGGCCGTTCCCCGGGCACCTCGTGACCGTTGAACTGGATGTGGAGCACGGCACTACTGAGTTGATCGCCTGGGAGATAAGCATTGATCGCATGTAGGTGGGAGTTGCCGACCCAGACGGTCAGGTCCTTGTGACCGGGCAGCATCTCCAGGAACTCCAGCAACGGAAACTCATTGATGCGCACGGGCTCGCCGGCTACTCGAGAATCATAAATGCGGTGCGTCGCCTCACCCAGGGCGATCTCCTCCTTGTCGAAAGCAACCTGCTCCAACACCACGGCGACAATGATCAGCAGTACGGCGGTAGCGACTCCGATGCGCTTGTCGGCGGTCGCTGACGGACCGGCTTGTAGTCCTGTGCCCCCGGACTCCTCATCGGGAGTTGCAGCCAGGGCCTCGGATTCGAGGAACTCGTCGTCCTGGACGGGTTGCCCGGAGCCTACAGTGTCCACTGGCTCGGTCATCCTATGCTGCCAGTCGATCGCCACAGCTCAATGCAGCGATTGCCAGCACGGCTCAGGCCGACACCATGCAGCGCGAATCGGTCGCTTCGGCCCGGGCCGGCAGGTAGGTGCAAGGTGCCGGGCATGAAGTAGTTGGGCAACGCGTCCTTCTCGAAGGACAGCAGTGGCGACAGGTGCTCTCCATCAAAGAGCCAGAGCGTTGCGTTCTTGCCTACCTGGCTCGGGCAGAGTTCCGCTGTCACGGCAAAGAACAAGTCCGAACCACACTGGTGGCTGAAGTAGACAGGACCGTCGACGGCGCCAATCTCCCTTCGCTCACCGCTGGCGCGGTCCAGGCGGAACACCTTGTTCTCGGTGAACTCGGCATCCATGGCGTAGAAGATGGCTTCGGAGGTGAACAGAGCACTGACGGCCCGCCAGCTCTCGTCACCGCCACCCACTTTCTCGACCGTTCGGAAACCATCGGTGGTGCGCAGAATGCGTGCCTCGTCCCCGTGGTCGCCAGTTAGACACCACAGAGCATCACCGACCGGATCGAAGTAGACGCCATGGATGTGGCGGATCTCTCCGGCGGCGAAGGTATGTGCCACCTCGAGCCGCGAACTCCCGGCAGGAAGACGGTAGACCCGCATCGCCCCCCGCTCCGAGTTGTCGAGGTATTCCCCGAAATAGACGGTGCCCTTCGCATCCCTTGCAACCCCTCGACGGAGCACTCGGCAGGGCCTCTCGAGCCCGGCGACTGCGCGGTAGCGGCCATCCTCGAGAAAGCCGACCTGGCGGTTGAAGGTCACGAACACCCTGCCATCGTCCAGCGGCATGACGTTGT
>CAZBDA010000137.1:0-12552 GCA_964490445.1 uncultured Rickettsiales bacterium
GGTTGACTACGAGGCGGCGCAGGACGACGATGCGGCTGATGACGCCGACAGCACCGCAGGTCCCTACACCGACAATCCCGACCTGAACGAGACGGCCGGCGGGATGCTCCACGCGGTGCTCACCAACCGGAATCCTGACTGCAGGGCCTACGCCAGCGATCCCAACAGCGGTGACTACGGGTCTCAGGGAGCCAACGACCGATCCAACTTCGATCCGACGGCGCCGTATTACCCCGGCACCGATGTGACCAGCTCGGTGACGATTGACCTGGTGATCGTCAAGGGCGACTACATCCACGATCCCGACAATCCGACGGTCCCAGGGGGTTGGGACTACCAGGATGTGACCCCGACAGCCGACCAGGAGCTCGCGACACACTGCAGAATCGTGCACAACATGATCCCAAACCACGATTTTGGTTGGGATGTGGGCTTACCTTCCCAGCCTGATGTCTGGGTAACCGAGATCGATCACGACGACAGCCAAGTAACCTACATCCCAGTGCATCCTCGAATGTCCGACCCGCTGGTCGCGGACGACACCGACAGGAACCCGACGAATTTCATGGACTATGACGGGGTTCTTCTAAACGGCATCGGGATCGCCATGGATTCGGGCTTTTGCTACAACCCCGGCCACTTCCGCGCCAACGAGGCTGGCAACGCGACGGGCTGCGGCGGACTGTCGGTCTGGTATGAGGTGCCCGCTTACAAGATCCAGGAGCCGTCGTCCGAGAACATGTCGGGCATTTTCGACGAGTATTTTGGACACGGCTTCGAGGGGTCCTACCACTATCACGCCATAACCCACCCGCTTCAGCACGACGACGACCAGACCGTCGGGCCGCCGGGCGGCTCTCCCCTGATAGGCTACGCCAAGGACGGATTCCCCATCTACGGCCATTGGTTCGTCAATCCCGACGGCGACCTGGTCAAAGCCGAGTCTGGATACGTCCTGAAGGCCTACAAGCTCAACAGTGGAAACTCACGTGACCCCTATGTCGGCCTGCCGCCCAACTTTTCTCGTGGCACACCACCGACGCCGTGGGACATCCTGAATCGCCCGCAGGACTTCGACAGCGATTTCGGATTACCGCTGGGGAGGTATCTCGACGATTGGGTCTACGACAACGGCAACACGGGCAACCTGGACGAGTGCAACGGCGCTACCGACGTTCACGGCGTCTACGGCTACTACGTCACCGACGCCTACCCCTTCGGCCCCATCTGCACCTTCGGTGTGCACGAGCCGTCCTTCGGCAAGGTTCCGCCCTTGAGATGGCATGACGAAACACCGGAGAACACGACCGACGACAACGGTGATCGGATCAACGGTCACTAAAAGCGGTCGAGGCGTCGCCCGACTCGCCACCATTCCTGTGGCACCGCCCCGTGATTGGCGCATAGCCCCCAGTCTCCCATGCTTGAAACTGCCCGACGGTGTGCTGGGCCTGCTCTGCTGACCAGTGGATACAGCTTGTATACTCAAGCCAGTTGAAACATTCGGACCCAGTAAAGTCGGATGAAGCAGTGGCTTCGGATTCACTAAATGATACGCACTCGAGGCGGCCCCCGACCCATAAGCGGATCCTGGCAGGGGCGGCTTCTGTGCTCGAGACCCAGAGTCTCAAGACGGTCACGGTGCAGAACATCCTCGATCGGGCCGACGTATCTCGCAGGACGTTCTACCTGCACTTTTCGAACATCGAAGCGGTCCTGCTCGAGCTGTACACAGTCAGCACTCAACGCCTCGTTTCCGGGGTTGAGTCGGCCATTGAGGGGGCGGACAACCCACTGCAGCAGATCGAGGGGGCCATCGATGCCTATCTCCTCCACCAGCGGGAGGGCGGCGCCGGGCTTGCTCAACTCGATGTCGAGGCCATGCGGCGGGACTCGGTCCTGGCTTCCCGAAGGGAGGCAACCCTCGCAGTACTGGTGGAGTTGATTGACCGGGCAGTTACCGAGGGCACGGGCGCGAGGGTCGACCCCCTGGTGTACCTCGGGCTTGTGCTCGGCATCGAAGGGATGGTCTCCAGCCGTCAGCGTAGCGACGGCTTCTCTGCCCTGGAGCAAGAGCGCGTCCGAGCGGTCGCCGTTCCCATGTTTCTGCAGGTGCTGGCGGCTACGGAAACGCTGCCCGGGAACTCAGAAGCTGAGGACGACGGAACCGCCTGAGTTGATGAGCACAGATCTCGAGCGAGCCGAGCAGCACGTTCACTCAGTTGAGGGTCCAGGAAGTGCCGTGGTAGCAACCTTGTAGGCTATTTAGTTGCAGCCCGGTCAGGCTCTGGAGTTGGGACACCAGGGTGGGGGTGGAACAACCCGTCCCGGAAGTGCCGGGCCAATCGTAGGCGCAGGCGCTCAGGTAGTTGCCTGGCCCGGTCCGGTGCTCAACCGTCGTGCCGCTGGCAAGACCACTGACAGTGCTCGGGTGGTAGCCGTTCAGGATGACCTGCGTGATGTTGGCGCCAGGACCGAGGTTGAGGACCCAGTCTACGGGCTCGTAGCTGGATAGAACCAGCACCATCGGCCCCGCTCGATTGACTTCGACGATGGTGGTGCCGGCAGGCGCGCCGTGGCCCCCATCGGACTCGTACATTCCGATCACGTTGAGTTCGGGAGCAATTACCGGATTTGCTGCCCAGGTCCAGATCTGTCCTGTGCACGAGCCGCTGGCGGACATCGGCGGCGCGACGGTTGATGAACCGTCATCGTCGTCGTCACTGCTGTTGTCGTCGTCACTGCTGTCGTCGTCGTCACTGCTGTCGTCGTCGTCACTGCTGTCGTCGTCGTCATCCAGCTCGTTGCAGACCTCGTTCGCAGCGGGATGGACCTCTGCATCCTGGTCATCACAATCCTCGGGCTCCGACCAGCCGTCTCCATCGAGATCTTCGAAACCGTCCGTAGCCGTCTCGTCGGCCGTCTCGTCATCATCGACGACGCCCTCGTCACCGGCAGGATTGGCTGCGCCGTCAGAGCCCTGTTCCCGCGGACTCCTCGAGTCGTAGCAGCCGACAGCCAGGACAAAGATGAGCAGGAACTGGAGAGCGAGGGAGGGACAGGGCTTGTACATAGCGCATAGAGGTATACACGATGTATACCCAGCTGCAAGCACTTTCCCGATGGGACAGTTCAGGGCTCCATCTGCTGGCGCATGGTCACCAGGTTATGCCGCCCGGGGTAGCCATTTTCGGCGAGGTCACCTACGGTTCGTCTCGGCCAGAGGTCTGGCCGTTGACTCAACTGGTCCTGTGGGGCTCTGGGAATAAAGACGATGAACCGATTTCTGATTCTGACCGCTCTTGTTGCGTTGTTTGCTCTGTGGGGCTGCCCCAAGGAGAATGCGCCAGCGACGTCCGGTGACACCGCTGCTGAAGAGGCTCCTGCCGAGGAAGCCGCGCCCGCAGCCGCCGAGGAGGATGCCGCCCCGGCAGGTGACGACGACGACTCGGCCGGTGACGACGACGACTCGGCCGGTGACGACGACGACTCAGCACAGTAGTCCGTCGGATCGACGCATCCAGTAACGGATGGGAGCGTGCCGGTCTGTACCTGGCGCGTGCCTGGCTGTTGGCTACTGGACGGGATCTCAGGCCGAACAGCTAGCGGGCGATCCCGCAGCAGCCGCCACTGCCCTCGCTGATGCAGGGGCCGTCGGTGCCGAGGTGTACGTTCTCCTCGAATCCGAGCTCAGCGGAGCTCTCGCCGCGACTCGCTCAGCACTTGGCTGATCCCGCCCAGGAACACCATCAGCAGCATCCTTCAGCGTCAGAAACATCCTTCGGATCGTCGCAGCGAATCCAACGGTAGGTGTGGGAGGCGAGGACCGCACCGGTGACCGGGCCAATGGTGTAAAGCCACATCCAGCCGAGGCCCTGACCAAACAGCGCTGGCCCCAGGCTGCGTGCTGGGTTCATTGAGGCCCCCGTCAGCGGCCCTGCGAACAGGGCGCACATGGCCACGGTGCCACCGATTGCCAGCCCGGCCATCTGCCCCTCCGCACGGTGGTCGGTCGCAACGGCGCTGATCACGAACATCAAGAAGAAGGTGAGCAGGGTTTCAAGACCCGTGGCCGACAAAACCGAGAGTTCAGGGCTGGGGACAGTTTCTCCGAGGACGCTTGAGCCTGTAAACGACCAGAGCACTCCAATTGCGGCAATGGACGCGAGTGATTGGCTGAAGACGTAGGCAGGAACCTCTTTCCATGGAAAGCGTCCAACGCTGGCAAAGCCTACTGTGACTGCCGGATTGAAGTGCGCTCCCGAGATATGGCCGGTCGCGTAGACCATGACGCAGACCACCAGGCCAAAGGTGAGGGAGATGCCCACGTGAGAAACGGCACCACCTGTCAGGTGGTCTGAAACCACGGCGCCACAGCCTGCAAAGACGAGCGCGAATGTGCCGATAAACTCAGCCATCATTTTCGCGACTCGGGAGCCCAGAATGGACATCGTGGCTTTCGGCATCTAGATCCCTCCAAAGTGCTTGAATGCTGGGGATTGTCTACCGTCGCGGCCTTGGATGGAACAGTAGATAAGAAAATCTGGGCGGCCGAGGTAGCCACGGCCCGGGCAAGGGCGGCTGGAGAGAGAGACCGTGGAGAACACATGGTTGCGCAACCTGATCTTGATCCTCGCTACCTACGGCGTGGTCGTCGCGAGCGTGTACGGGATGCAGCGCTCGCTGATGTACTTTCCCGATCGCAGTACACCCGATCCGAGCAGTGCCGGTGTCCCGGAGATGCAGCAGGTCATGCTGCAAACGGCCGACGGGCTGAGACTGGCGGCCTGGTACCGGGCGGCCAGCGAGGACCGAAAGACCATCGTCTACTTTCACGGCAATGGCGGCAACATCGCGGACCGGGGCTACAAGGTGAAGCCCTACCTCAATGCGGGGTACGGCGTCATGTTGGTCGAATACCGGGGCTACGGGGGCAACCCATCGAGTCCCAATGAGGCGGGCCTGTATGCCGACGGACGCGCAGCACTCGACTGGCTGGAGGCTGGTGGGGTGCCGCCCGCGCACACCGTCCTCTATGGCGAGTCGCTGGGTACAGGCGTGGCTGTGCAGTTGTCCGGCGAACGCCCGCCTGCCGCACTGGTCTTGGAGGCGCCTTTCACCAGCGCGAGCGATGTGGCAGCAGCTTCGTACTGGTTTCTGCCGGCGCGCTTGCTGATCAAGGACCGCTTCGACTCGATTGCCAAGATCGGCGACATCCAGGCTCCCCTACTGTTGCTGCACGGCGAGCGCGACCGCGTGGTGCCCGTGCGCTTCGGCCGCCGCCTGTTCGACGCCGCCAACGAACCGAAGAAGGCGGTCTTCCTACCCGACGGCCATCACAACGACCTAACCGATCATGGCCTCATCCTGGAAGTGCTGGCCTTTCTCGAGGCGCTCTGACTGCAGCAGCAACTCCAGGAGGAAAGACTTGCGTAGTGGAGCAACAAGGCCACAGCTGGGCCTCGCAGGAGCGTTTCGATAACCGGGTCCGAAGTTACCCGGGTTTGTGGAACAGGGTCTGCTTTGGGTGGTAGTCAAACCCGAAAGGAAGCTCCCCAATGCAACTCACCAGACTCGCTGTCCTCGCCTTTGTCGCCACTCTCTTCACCAGCGGCTGTGGTTCCACCGAACCTGTCGACGGCAACCTCGATGAAGGTCGCTACGGTGAAGAGGGAGTCCGCCACTTGAGCATCCATGAGGATGGCTCAGGCTCGCTGGTCGAGGGCTGCCGAAGCGCCGCGATCGAAGGCCCCATCGTCGCTGACGAGGGCGAACTTGAACTGCACTTCAGCTTCTACAGCGACCTGCCCGTGCAGGGAGAGGAGCAGCCCATTGGGCAGTTCACCCTGCAGGCAACCGTGCTCGGCGACACCATCGAAGGGGTCTACTTTGCCGACGAGGACCCATCCTCGGCCGTCGAGGTGTTCATGGTGCTGGCTGCACCTGGTATCGCCAACACCTGCCAGTAAAGGGCGCCTTTGCCAGAGGCTGACTGAGTCGGCCAGGGTCTCGCATTGCCCTAGGCGGTTCACTGACAGGCTTGGGCTTCGCTGGAATCGAGCCCAAGCCCAGCAGAGTCAAGATGACGACTCTTACCGGACCTATCCGCCCCCACGGCAGCTAGCCTCATCCGCCACCTCCGCCACCCACTCCTCGTCCAGTTCCGGCGCCAGGCAGAACCACGAGCCCTTTGCGTCGGCATCTGCAAGTAGCTCCCAGGCTCCCCCCAGCATCGGGCTTCGTTTCGCCGCGCTCTCGAAGGCAGCCTTTTCGGTGGCGATGATGAACGAGACCGGCGGGCGGATGGAGTTGTCCCAGCTCGAGTCGACACACCACGAGGCAAAGGGCAGCTTGCCGTCGTCGCCGCGAATCGAGCAGAAGTGCTCCTGGACGGGGTACTCCTTCTCCCAGGCGATGATCGCCCAGGGAATGGGGATACGGCCCTTCTCAATGGTGCGCTGGACCCCCATCTCCCACGACCAGGCCGAACGACCAAAAGGCTCGAGGATGCGATCAAGGTGCTCTTCCACCGGAGGCGGCAGGTGAATATTGGTGCCGTGATCACGCCAGCTGGCTGAGCCGGTCATGGCACCACGCATCAGGGTTTGAAGGACCAGTAGTGGCCAGACTCTCTGCTCCTGCATGGATTGACTCCCGCTGCTCGAAGCGGGGGTAGCGGCAAGGCTTGTGGTGGGCTGATTCATGGCATCTCCTGGGTTTGTTGGGGCTTGACAGGTCTCGAGCTTGCGGTGGGAAATCGCGCCTTTCAACGGGGAAAAGTAAAATAATTCCAGCTATTTATGCGCACACACGCTGCGCCCGTGAGCGTATTCCTCACGCGGGTGCGCGTGTAGCCCTATGAACAGCACGGCTGTTTTGGGCGAATGGAAGACAAGGGGGCCTGCCCCAGCTCACAGAGGGCCTACACACGCCTGCTGACGAACCGGCCAGGACCGCTACAGTTTGGGGGGCAACCAGGGCTTATGAGCTACAGCAGCGAGTTCCTCGAGGCCGAGTCGGTGGAGCTTCCAAAGAGGAAGTTCTCAGGGGTTTACTCGGGCCTTCCAGGAGCGTCGTTTCGGTGGGAAAAGGAGGCCCCTTACCCACACTGGCATTGTACTCCGAAAGGGGCCTAAAAACCACCGAGAACAGGCCGCATATGGCGAGCCATAAGTGACTGGAAACACTGCGTGATTATAGGCTCACGGATGCTACGCCTGCCCGCCTCTGGAAGGCGCCCGCCTCGTGCTGTTTTCCTCGCCTGACTTTCGTCCGAAGCACCTTCCATTCGCCCTCCACCACAGCACCCAGCCAGCACCCTCACGGCCTAGCGCCAGTCGGCGGAGTCACTTGATACGCAGCATGACGAGATCGAGGGTTTGATTAGGACCGTTTCCTACGACCGTGTAGACGTCATTTCCCTGCACCCATACTTCATCCCGGCGACCAAGGCGGACCATCGGGCCGAGGGTCACTGGGCCAGCGAGCACCTTCCCGAATACATCCACCTTCATGCCGTGTGTGGTGCGGTAGCTCGATGGTGTCCACTCTTCCCAGAGAATCAAGATCCCCCCACTCACCCCGATTGCCTTGACGCGCGAGGCATTGCTCAGCTTGGGGTCCTTGTAATTGGTCAGCCAGACAACGCCTGTGTTGCGTTGAGCAGCCCAGTCACCGTTGAACGTGTAGAAGCCGCCCGTCTCGGCGATCCCCTGCGTGAGAACCAAGGCGTCGGAGACGACGTTTCCGGCACTGGAGTACTCCCCAAAGTCCAGGCCGACGCGCACCAGGGCGAGATTGCGCGAGTCGTTCAACTCGGCACCCGTGCGTGAATTGTCCAGAGACCGGCCTGCGTGTCCCTCGCCGGAAAAGACGACGGTATAGCCATCCAGGTCTTCTACTACTCCACCGAGCTCGGTGTACGTGCGGTTGTCATTGGACCACTTGAAGCGGGTCGTTCCGTTGCCACTGATCTGTGAATACTTGGGGAATGTCCTTCCAGCCGGATTTGCAGCGTGGGCACCGTGCTCGGTCTTGAAGGTATAGACCACGGCCGAGTCTCTACGCTTTGCGTCAAACCTGTGCAGGTGCAAACCGCGCGGGTAGTTGTCGCCGAGGTCAACCCCGACAAACCCGTCCTGCGTGCTTGCTTCGAGCACGCTCTCAAAGGAGTGCCCGGAAGTCTGACCGTGATTCTGCAAGAGGGCCAGGGTGGATGCATCGAACACAGCCGAGATTCCACCCTGATGATTCAGTCCATCATCTGAACGATGCTTCGTGCGCGAGATGATCAGCCCAAGCTGCCCGCTTGCATAGGCCATGCTCCCGACATTCCTCGTGCCGAAAGTCGTGATGTCCAGGCCGTTCTTGGAGGTGTCGAGAGCAACCTGGCTGGTTGCACCCGTGTAGAGATCCATCCTCATGAGGCGAGCTGTACGCGCCAGGTTCTGCGCCTCTCCGTCGCCAGCCCCGACAAAGAGCAAGAACACCACGCTATGCCCGTCGCTCGTTGCCGCTGCGAGTATTGACCTGTCGGCGTTGGCCACCATTCTTGTTGCCGTGCTTCTTCTCTGTTCGCCGACAAGCGTGACCTGCACAGACATCGTCTTCTTGTCTTGCCAAATGATGGCCAGGTTGTTGTCGCGGACATTGGTCATGAAGAACTGTCGTGGGTAGCTGTAGGTGTTGGCAAAGGTACCCGGCCCCTCGTCAAAACCAGTGCCTGTGTCGAAGGGGGTGCCGACCACCTTGTAGCGGTACAGGAACGCGTCCCCGAGAGCCGTCCTCTTCAGACGTGCGCCTTCTGCATGAGGGCCAATCCGCGTCAGCGGACTCTGGGGCTGAGAGCTCGGCGCGAAGAAATAGACCTTGGCGGCGGAAAGAGAGCTGAGCTCGATCTCAACTCGGACGAAGGCGTCAGGGTTGGTTTGACTCGCTGGGACCTCGCCTCGCTTGACGACATTGCCGCTTTCGAGCTCGTAGAGCGAGTAATCCTGCTTGACCGCAAAGCGGTAGAAGACGAAGTGCCTGGAACCGAGGAACTTACTGGCTCGGACGTTGGGGCCGTGTAGCCGATATCCCTCGTAACTCGTTCCTCCTTTACCAGTGACCAGTCCTCTATCCACCCTGTATTCACGGTGGTTGTACTGGCCGTCGGTGTAGCAGCCGTTTTGATAGTGGGTAGAGACGACAGCCATTCGGCCTACTTGGTCAGCGCTGCTGAGTTTCCCGTCGCAATTCCACCCGTCCGCATGCTCCGCACTTCCGCCCGGCAACACCTCGGTCTGTTGCGAGTGAAAGACAAACTCAACAATGTCGGGCAGTGCAGTTGCTGTCAGGGAAGCCTGGTTGGACTGCTGGCCCGATCCTGTGACGACGGGTTCAGCCTGCCCTTGCGCCCAGGCAGGGCTAGCCGCGAGCAGCGCGACAATCAGTGGAACTCGGAACCAGGACGTCTTCACCATCTCTAGCGAGGAGTCTACGCCCAAATGCCGACTATCCCCTCCACCACAGCGCCCAGCCAGAAAGTTCGCGGCCTAGCGCCAGGGAGCGCGGAGACGCTTGCGCGCTTTGCGCCGGCGCTGCCATTCTCGTTCCTCAGCCCGGCGCTGCTTGTTCACGGCGGCGGCCTCTTTCTTTTCTTTGCGAGCCCTGGAAGCCTGGACCCGGTTGCTACGTTTGTTTTCCTTGGCCTGGCTCGCCCGGCTCTTCTTGCCGCCTCGGCTTGAGCGCCTCTTGCTAGCGACGGTGGGGCAGGCCGATTGGCGCTGCGGCGGGGTCTGCTCAGTCGACTCTTCGCCCTCGCGACTCCAGCGGGCCAGGGCCTCTGCATCCCAACTGCGCAGCGTGCTGGGTGCGCCGCGCTCGCTGAGCGCTTCCAGGCGCAGGCTGTAGCCACCGGTGCACAGCCGCATCGGGCCATGGCGGCCGGTCCAGTACAAGGGGGTGCCGCGACCCAGGTAGCGGCTTGCTACTGATGCGTGCGGGAAACCAAAGCGATTGTCTGCGCCGATGCCGGCCAGCGCGACCATCGGATCCACCCGCTCGACGAAGCCGGGCGTCGAGCTGGTGTTGCTGGCGTGATGAGGCACCTTGAGTACCGTCGAACGAAGCCGTACGCCGCCCTTTATCAGCAGGTCCTCGGCCTCCGCTTCGATGTCTCCTGTGAGCAGGAAGCTGACCTTGCCGAGAGCGAGCCGAAGCACCAGCGAGCGGTTGTTGGCTTCGCTCCCGCCCGAGCCTAGGGCTGAGCTGGCACCTGGCCACGGATACAGGATCTGGGACTCGATGGGGGCTGGACTTGGCCCGGGTTGGGCACCGCTGGAGGCCTCGCGGACCCGCAGCCCACGCCGAGAGGCAAGTTGCACCAGGGCGCGTATGCGGGGACCGAGGTTCTGGCGATAGGGAAGCCATAGCTCATCGCAGTCGATGCTCTCGAGGACGGCAAACAGGCCCTCGAAGTGGTCAGCGTGAGCGTGAGTTACGAACACCTTGTCGAGCCGCTCGACCCCCAGGCGCCGCAACATCGGCAACAGCTTCCGACGGCCCACGTCGTACCGCCCTCCGGGCACACCGCCGCCATCGACCAGCCAATGCCTGCGTCCCGAAAAAGACAGCAGCAGGGAGTCTCCCTGGCCGACATCAAGCACCGTCATGCACAGCGTCGGACGCTGCAGGGGGGGGGGCCGCTGCAGGTGCATTCCAGCGAACCACAGCAGCGCCGCCAGCACTGGCAGCAAGGCGAGCCGTGACCAGCTCACGGTGCTGCTCGGCGGGAGCAGACCGCGGCGGAGATCGCGGCCGCCAGCAGGTAGATCGCGATCACCTCGGCGCCGCCGAGTGAAGCGGTCAGCATGGGGCTGCGCTGGGGGCTCGCCGACCAGTTCACCAGCAAATTGCCCAGGGCTGCAGGCTGGGCCGCCAGCCAGAGCAGCGGCTCGCCCAGCGGCGGATGAAGCCCGGCCAGCAGGGAGCCGGCCAACAGGGGCGGCAGGCACAGGCTGCCCAACAGGGGAATGACCACCGGATTGACCCACAAGCCCGCCACGGCGACGCGGCCGAAGGCCCACAGGCAGATGGGTGCCGTCGCCGCTGCTGCCGCCGCAGAGACAGCGACCAGCCCGAGCGGGGCTCGCCACCAGCGCATCGGCCCCGACCGTGGCCGGGTTCGTCGTGCCAGCAGGAGCAAGCCGGCAACCGCGGCGACGGACAGGTGCAGGGCGGTGTCGAAGACAGTGGCGGGATCACTCCAGGCGATGCACAAGGTGGCGGTGGCGAGGGCGCTGGCAGCGGAGTGTCCTCGGTCGAGCAGAGACGCCAGGGCGGCGCAGGCAATCATCAGCAGGGCCCGGCGTGCAGAGACCGGACTGCCTGCCAGCAGGACATAGATCCCGGCACCCGCAACAGCGAGTCCCAGGGCAAGCCGCGACGACCAGCCGGCGGCAGCGAGAGGCCTCGACAGCCGCAGCAGAAACAAGCCCATGGGCCAACGAAATGCTGCCAGCAGCGTCCATGCCACCAGGCCGACATGGAGGCCCGATATTGCCAGCAGGTGGGCGGTGCCTGTGCGCACGAAGGCTTCGCGGGCCTGGTCGTCGAGTTGCTTGCGGTCGCCCAGGATGAGGGCAACGAACAGTGGGTGCTGGGCAGCAGGTGCCCCCCGGTCGAGACCACGGCGCACACGCACGCGTGCCGCGTCGACGACGAGGTCGAAACCCTGTCCGAGCCGGTCGAACCAGCCCCGGGCTCGAGACATGCGCATACCTGCCCCGAACACCGACAGGCGTGGCAGGCCATGGTGGCCGTGCCGGGGCGGGCGCAGGCGGCCGCGAACGAGCCAGCGCTCCCCGCGCAGCCCCGGGCCTTGCCTGGGTGACCAGTAGCTCACCCACAGGCGGACATGCTGCTGGCCACGCCACTGTGCACGGGCCCTGCCGGCGTGAGGAGCGACGGGATAGGCCGCCAACACTCGCGCAGCCACCGGCCTCGTAGGATCAGACGCAGCACTCTGCGACAGGGTGACCTGCCACAAGCGCGGACCTGAGAAGGAGGGAGGGCTGGTGTTGTCACCAGGAGATCCTCGAGCCACGCCGGCTGCAAGGAAGGCCACGAGAATCAAGAGCCAGCGGCAGCCACCCCTCAGCCGGAAGGCGGCCAGCAGGCACAGCCCTGCCGCTGCCAGCCAGGGCCAGGGCCGGGCGGACAGCGAAGCGCCGAGCGCAAGACCCGCGAGAGCCAGGGGGCAGATGACGAGCATCGGTGGGTAGCGGCCAGGGGGCACACGACCGCCCCCAGCAAGGATGGTGCCTACTGCGGTGGCTCAGTCAGATCGCCGGATAGGCAGGCTATTCCAGCTGCTTACGAGCCACAGCCGAGCTGCCTCCAAGGGGGGCTGGTGACCGCTCGTGTCTGCAGGTGTCCGGGTGTGTCCAGCTATGCCCAGGGGCCGATGCTTGTCCTACGAGCCACCACGAGGGTCCTGATGGGCGCACCTCGTCCGCACAGGGCAACACCCTGTTGCTACACGATCACCTGGAGATCTGGGGCGAGGAG
>CAZBDA010000138.1:0-8449 GCA_964490445.1 uncultured Rickettsiales bacterium
CCCCTCGTAGAAGCCGGCTGTCAGGTACACACCATTGACACTCCGCCAAACTTCTGCTCCGTCATCCAACACTTTGTGCATGTCACAACGGACTAAAGCATCGGAACCACTTCTGACGCCGGCAGTTTCTCCAGTACCTGCGACGTGCTCAACGAAGTGGATGTGGGCCCTGTAATCCAAGCCCCTATATCCGCCTGGAATGAGACCAGTCGCGAATATACTTGCCACGAACTGTTGGCCAGTCCCATGGCTCACAATCCTTGGGCAATTCTCCTTTGTAACCCTTTCCAGATGCTCTTCGATGTTTATCATCTTTTGAGCTTCGGGTGAGTGGCCTTGGGCTGCTGCAACGGCGACTAACACTCCATTGTCGTACTGGGGAAGGAAACGTGCCTTGCCGCCGCGATTCGACTCACGTATACAGTAGTCGAGATCTTCAGCATCCGTGCAGTCAAGGTGGTAGAACATGCCGTACGCAAGGATCTCATGGACTAGCATAGAGCCATCTTTGCGTAACTTCACTCCTCGCTTACGACCCTGTACGTGTTCGTGGGAGTTGGCATGCCTGAGCAACTGGACCAGACTGTGGGTCACGTTCTTGTTACGACTCCACTTGTCGATCCTCCAGTTGTTGCTACACTTCAAGAAGTTGTAGCTTACACGGCTCAGCACTTGCCACGCGGCTAAGCCTTCCTGGTAACATCCGCCTCGGGACTTGCCCTTACCACTCTTACCTTGTCCCTTCCTACTACCTTCTCCACCCGCGACGGCTGCCGGTGCTGGACCTGGCAAGCTCGTCCGCGGCGGCTTACCAAGTCTGCCCCATCCTTTGGAATCCGGTCCGGGCATTGCGTCACTGCAGTGGAAGTGCAGAAGGGCACTGTCACACGGCTCACTACTGCTGCAAAGCGGGGTTGCAAAGACAACAGCTGAGGAGGCAGGCAATAAGCATGTGCATAGTATGGCTAGCAAACAAACGCAAACTCTAGACATGTACGTGTTGCTTTTTATATATATGCCTTTTCTTTTCATCATCGACGTCCCAACGAACTGCGCGGCAACGGTCAAGAGGAAGAAGAAAACACACTGCACACTTGAGCCACACTCTGCATGAGCGCGCGGCGACTGGTCCGCTGCTGCTTCGGCACCAAGACCATCGTCTGCCTGCTCGCCACGAGTGCGGGAACGAGCCTTGGCTTTGGGCTTTACCACCTTGCCATCGGCTTCTTTTCCCAAGGCTGCTGGGTCAAACCCTAATGCCTTGAACGCCTCGTCGAGGATAGGCTGGGCTGCCTTCTCTGTGCGGGAAGCAGCTCTAATCCTCTCCGTGTGTTCCGCATCGCTGTGGTACGCACCGTTGAGCCATCTACCTGATCGGACAGTAATGTCGTCAGCATAGATCTGCCAATTGGTGCAAAAGCGCATACGGCGACCACGCCCTGGTGCAAACACTCTGTCTGTTGCAAAGGCGAAGTCTTCCGGGCCATTTGTCGGCCCAAATGTCAGGCATACGGGTAAGTACTGGCCGCTCCTTGCGAGTATTGCCAATATCTCCCGTGCCCTTCTGGTGTTGGCCACCTGGTTAAACCCTTTGCAGGCGTCAACCAGTGACATCCACATGGAGCCCGAAACTTCCTGAACGACTCCGTCTGCACTCCTGACAAAGTAGACTGCTCTGAGGATGCGCTGGTTGACTCTCCGGTAGTCAACTACTAAGCGTCGTTTCCTCTGCCTACGATGTTCAGCGAATGCTTTTGTGGCGAATGGAGGGCTTGCCCACTCACTATTGCCACGTATCAGCTGCCCTGAAATCACTTCTGCTTGCAGCTGCGCATCCACCCATTCGGCTTCCTCACCTTTGAGGCGATGTGGTGGTGTGCGGCATGGAGGGCCTGTGGGTATCGTGTCGTGTAAGAGATACCTAAGTGCTGTCCGTGCTGTCTCTTCTATCCAGAAGGCACCAGCTTTACGGCTCAACACTTCCCGACAGGCTTCCATATCCGCCTCTGTCATTCCTGGTCTGGTTGCACCTTTGCCAAATCCGAGACCACTGACAACCTTTGCCTTGTACTCGTCGGTACGGCGGGGGTCGACTTTAACGTCTTCCCCAGAATAGCGGTAGACTGAGAGATCCGCCATGATGCAGTCCCAGTCTTTGCCTTTGGCTTTACCGGCCCAAAAGGTTTCCGCTATCCTAACGTTCTTTTCGTGAACGGCATCAATCTCGCGTGCTTCCTTTTCAGCTTCGGCACTGCGGTCGATGTCTTTTGTGGAATCGCGCTGAAATACCTTGCTGAACTGGTCAACAGGTTCTCGCGATCCTTTCTCCGCGCCGGTGGCCGGTGTACAACTCGGTCCACTCCACAGCAGAGGAGAAGTTCGATGCTCTTGATCACACAGATCGATGCACCGATCATCACTATGGAGCAGGAACTGCCTGGTACCATGTGAAGTGTACTTCCCAGGACGGACAACTGGCGCTGCACCTGCTTGTGATGCAGTCGAGTATCCAGCCTCGGCCACTGGAGAGCAGTAGGCCATACGCCTGAGGTCCGATTCTTGCGATACCCCACGTTCAGCCTTGTCACAGAACTGCCGGCAGGCCTTGGCGTAAACCGCGCCTTGCTCCGCAGTGTAACATCCTGTGTAAGCCGCAACACTGCAACTGCCTAAGCCTTCAACATACATGCTGCCTCTAGCATGTCGGTGAGTATGCGTGCTTGACATCAGTGCGGCTGGCTTTTGACATCGGAGTTCCAAACCCGAGAGGTCAAAGTTGGCGACCCATAAGACAGACTTCCGTATTGGTCTGCCAGGATCATCTCTACCAGGGTAGACGACTTTGTACTGACAGCCATCACTCCTGTAGAACGACCAACCTGGCTTTGGCGTATCCAAAGTGCCAAAGATCTTCACAAACTCTGCCTGGTAGAACAAACTGCTGCCTTTGGGATTCTCAATTGAGACGCCCAAGCCGTTTTCATGCTGATGCTGAGCCACTGTGTTGCTAAACTCGTTTTGAGCTTGAGTGGCAGCATCAATCACACTTGATCCTATCTGGCACATTTTGGTACAAGGAGTGCCTAGATGGATTACCTTGGGCCTAAGGCTAAAGACCAGCAGGTAGGCAAGATCTTGTTGATCTGCCCTTTTGTCCAAACACCAGCATCGTTCATAGGTGATGGCAAACTTATCAAAGCCTTCCGAGGCCGTACACCCAGCTTCTCGGACTCTGACAGTTAACTCGCCAAAACCTCTGAACAACTCTGCAAAATCAACATATCCCAGGGTCATCCACTTCTGCAGCTCACTGCGGGCTGAGAAATGAACAGGGTGGTTTGTCAGTTCATCTTCGACTGACACCTGGGCACGACCACTCCTAACGAATGCTGCTACTTTGGCGCATATCGTTTCTCCATCTGCAGCTTTCTCGCTTATTTGAAGAACCGCGCCCGTGGCCGGCAAAATGCACGGTCCACTGGACTGCGAGCCCTGGTCAACTGTGTCACCATTGAGGTCGCATATAGCAGCTCTTTCATAGCGATAACCCGCATGATCCAATCTCCGCGCAGCTGCGTGGCCCAAAACGCCATCGTGAAGCTGCACTGGAAACAATAACTTCTGGAAAGTCACTGTTTCTGTTGAGGGGACTGAGCCACTGCCAAGGACTTCAGTTCCTCCTTCAACGTAGACTGGTTGCCAGTACAGACGCAATTGGTTATCTGTAACTGGTTTGTATCTGTGGACTATTATCGTCTGCTCGGCCTTTGAGAGGGCAGTGACCTTGCCAACTGTAACCTCTTTTGCTTTGCCAGCGACAACGTAGACCACGAAGTTGCCTGTCTGGATGCGATCAAGCTTTCCAGGTGACACCTTCTTGCGAGCATTCTGAAATGCTTTCGCTTGTGCTTCGACGCTTTTACCTTGATCCTCTAGCATCATTCCTGGTGAACGACGGGATTCAAGGCTGTCCAGAGTAATACTCTCGCTCTCTTCAGGGAACACAAGTGGTTCTTTTTCTAAATTGCGAGCTGACTCTGGTACTAACATAACGTCTTCTAGGTGGATATTCTCCATTACTGACCCATCCTTAGCTTTTAAAGAGCACTTGTTGCCATGGACTTCTAGGACGAGAGCCGGTTCAGTGTAAGGTTGCTTGTATGGAGTCCGCCCTCCAGCCTTGCGCTGGCGAGGGTCTCGGACTACGACCTCATCTCCTGGACGAAGTGTTTTTGAACGCCTAAACTTATTGGCATTTTCTGCTCGTTTGGCGCTACTCTCCTTCAACCAACCTAGAACTCGTACTCTAATCTCTCTGTAGTTTTTGAACAACGTCTGACAGTACTCGCTTAGAGGTTCAAACTGACAGACTGTGAAGGGCTGTAACTCCTTTTCTAATGGAGTCGCTAAGGACCACCTGCGATCTATGTCACGAGGTGTGTACCCATGGGTACCGGGAGTATTGTAGACTATAAACTCCACCACATGAGTAAGTTCCCCAACTTCGTTTGGAAAACATTGCATGATGTCTTTGACAAGCATGCCCATTATTTTCTGAGTATCTTTGTGCTTGTTCTCAACCAAGCCCGTCTCCATGGGCCGCCACGGCGTGTTAAACCTATGGCCAAGCCCAACCAGAGCAGCATACTCAGCCATCACAGCGTTCTTGAGCTCCGGACCTCTGTCACTACGACACATTGTAGGTATGGTCCCGCTCCGCATGACACAGCATGCAAACATCCTGCGAGCCTCGGTCGCTTTCAAGAAGGGACCTGGCTCCAGGAGAACGCCATAACACAAACAGCAGATATAGGTCATGGTGTATTTGTTACCTGCCTTGTCTGCTGGATTGCTGGGTCCTTCAAGGTCAATCATAACGACTTCCCAACAATCTTGGTCTGTGGGGATTACAGGAACAGTCTGCTGCTTTTGCGGGACTTTCCTGAAGCAAATGCATGTGAGGCATTTATCCCACCACTTGTTCACATCTTCTTTCATAGTCGGCCACCAGACCTGACGGTTTAGAAGAATGAGGGTCTTTTCAGCATTGCGGTGAGCACCCAGAACACCGACATGACACTGAAGAAACAGCCAACGCTTCCATGTCAGATTCCCCGTTGCTTGTCCATCAGGAACGATGGGAACCCACGTAGCATTGACTGGCGGAGGCAGTTGAACCTGCCTCTCAATCAACCCATCTTTGGCTCTGCGGTATCCTTCGCTGAGCTCTTTAGCAGCGAGCAAGGGCAAAAGAGCCTTGTCCGCCCTCTGCGCAGGAATCCAAGTGATACGTAGGGAGCTGCCAAGAACAAACTCTCCTTCACCGGTCTCTGCTAAAGCTTCATCTCGCACTCCACGACGTTTACTATACAACTCCTCGTAGTAGTTGATAGCGTCTGGAGTGAGTCTGAGCTCATCACTTGCATCTAACGTCTTGTCGTCGCCCTTCTTTCTGAATTCCGTATTAGGAACTGGGCTTTCGACGGACGCGCTGGCGGCCGGTCTAAGACACGGCTCGCACAGCTGCTGTTCCGGGCTAAACTGGTATTGACCATAGCGATCATAGACCATCCACTTGTCGCTAAACAAAGTGACGATTTGTCGCCCTTTAGCTGGAACCTTTCCCCAGACAATACACCATGTATCGACGTCTGAAGCGTGCAATACATTGAGCACATGGTTTTGGTATGCTCGTCGGGTCGTCGGGAATACACTGGCATAGACAACTATCCAGCGTTGGAGTACTGAAGACCGACCAAAGACAACTGCTCGATCTGGTTCTTCACTGACTCCTTTTATTTTACAGTTTGTTATGTAGTCCCATAGCTCGGCTGGCCAATCACCATTTTTGCCAGCTCGGCGCGAAACTAACCGACTTTCAGGGTAAGGTCTGCACGCAATCAGTACAAACTCCAGCAGTGCTCCAGTAACTCCGACACCAACGTCGAGTTGCTTGGAGCCGAAACGATCCTTCATCCAGGAGTTCAACTGTTTGGACACAGGAGTCGGCTCCCACATGCCGAAAAGGACTCCTGGATCAACTGACCAACACTGCTTGGAAAGTTTGTGGTCTTCCTCGAAGCGAACATCGACGCATTGCTGAAGAGGAACGACGCATCCTGAGACTTCAACAGCGAAGGCAATTCTGAAAGGAAACTCGCCCTCTGCTTTGGTTTTCAGGTAAACATCTCGACCTTGCATCCAGTCTTGAACATGAAGGACACCTCGATGATTCCATTTACCTTCCCTGGCAATGGCTAACACCGCCACATCAGTAAGGAATGCAACGTAAGTGGTCTGCATTCCCGTCCGAACTTCAGGGGTTTGTAGCACATTCGGCAATTCGAACTTCTGAGCCGCTGCAGGATGTTCGTTAAGATCAATCGCTGCAGGCTCAGTATCCTGTGGTGCTTCCGCGGACTTGTCATCCGGCGGCTCGGCGGCATGCTCTGCTTTCAAGTCAGCATCCTCCTTTAAGCATTTGGGGCACTGTGTAAACAGGTAAGCCCTCTTTCCACACGGACATTGGCCTTGATGCTCCCACATGAGCAATGGCGGTTCCTCTAACAATGTAGGGAACGGTACTGCACCAAGACTGTCAACAAGCTCTACCTTGGCTGCGACATACAAGTCTTTGGTGTCATTGTAATGAGTGATCTTCGTATCCTTCCACGCAAGGGTGCGACGTGAAGCCACAGGATACGGCTGGAACATCTCTGGACACACCGTTTTGATGTTCTCAAGCTGCACTCCTTTCTTTGACAATCGAGGTTCCTGGATGACGATTGCTGCAACGTTGCCCCAGGCCTGTGCAATTTCAGGGAGCTCAACCGGTTGAACATTCCGGGAAGCTAACACCTGCTCAAGAGCACCAGGGTGCCCGTAGGCCAACGCTACAACGCCTCCTTGACCTTTACCAAACACGAGTCGCGGCTTATGCATTGCAGCATGCCGAGCCAATTTGACTACTGACACGTGAAGGTCAACCTTAAGCCTTTTAAACTGGCCGTGCCATGGTCTTAAGGCATCTTTGTCAAAGTGAGAGCCTACGCCGTCGTCATCCTCAAACGGGCCGTCGGCGAAAGCAAGTTCAACTTGGAATGACGGTAACAACTGACTCAACTGTCGGTACAATTGTGCCGATGCTACCGTTCGCTGTTCTCTCGATATATAATCGGGAACATACAACACCTTGAGTTTGGGTGACAGCCCAAGTTCCGACATCACCTGATGTAACTTCAATGAAGTTCCCGCAGCCGGCGCGGCCGGTCCAGGACCAGGTCCGCTGCTGTGCTGGGATTGTGGAGCCTTATCGCCCTCAGCTACCCAACCACCATCGCCAACTGCCCAAGGCAATGCTTGACCTTCCGGTTCATAATCCGAAAGAAACTCGTTAAGGTCGAATCCTCGTACTTGTCCAATCATCCCTGCCAGATCCTTTGTCCTCTGGTCTAGCAGCGCATCACGATTGGATGGATTCCGACTGGTACCGTCACCTAGACGAGCAGATCGACCGGCCAATGAACGGATTTCTGATCCGTCAGACACAATCTCCGACACCCACCTCAGTAACTTGAGATCAATGTCGACAAGATCGATCGACTGCTGTTTGGTCATGTTGGCATGGTCCGTCCAGTTGAGGGATCGCATGGGGCCAAGAGTCTTGCGCTGAGCTCTTTTGCCTCCTAACTGAGCGTATCCTTCTAACGTGATCGCTGGCCACGCCTGCTGTGCCGGGGTGAAGCCCTTGCCTGTCATCAGCAGAACTTTAAAGCCCGACAAGTCTGGAGTCATCTGCACATTGGTAGAGCCCCACGCGATACCACACGCATCGGCTATTTGCTCCAATGGCCTCGACCCATCAATCGCACTTGCCTCATCCATGGTGGACAAATGGATTGCATGCTCGCAAAGCAACTTGATTACTTTGACGGCTTTACAGCCAACAGTGTCACCAACACCGAGGCCATGGTCTGGAAATTCGACGCCTGGCTTCATATATTCGCCAAGGATCTTTACTGCTGTCGCATAACAGGGCAACAAGTAACGTCGAACCCAGTTCGTGCTCCCAACAAACTGACGAACTTGAGTTTCGTTCTTCAATGGAGCAAAATCTCGAATCGCGTCCGTCTTCTCACTCTCGTGACGTGAACCTTCACGGTCTACGTGGTGACCCAACAAGCTTCCTTCCTTGACAACAATCGAAGCTTTGTTGATGCCATAGGAGAATCCTGCCAGGATGGACGTGTCCAGGAACGGCTCCAGAGCCTCGAGATGCTCCAGAATCCCTGGGGACGTGTTCGGGTGCCTGGCAGCCATGTCAGCCGCTCGGGCACTGTTGTATTCTTCTGTTGGAACCTCGCACTCGGTGAGATGCTTGATTCCACCTGGCTCCTCAATGATGTGAAACACTGGGTGTAATTTCACATCAAGAGCTTCAGGAATTACC
>CAZBDA010000138.1:8549-12421 GCA_964490445.1 uncultured Rickettsiales bacterium
GGTGATTTCAGTCACTGCACAAAGGGCAGCGAAAGCAAGAGCAGACCTGGCCAACATGCCAGCTGCCGATCCTTTCCGAACTCTACCCTTCAACTTCCGTTCGGGCCTGCAGTCTGTACAACCGGCGTAACTGACGATCGCACAATGATCGCTGCCAGCTCCACATTGTCTGCACGCCGAATACCCACCAACTTGACCAGCACCGCAAGTTTCACACTTAAGTTCACTCTTGCTTTTAACCCAAGCGTCCGTGTCCATACAGCTGCACTGCTGGCAAACACGCGTCTGGATCGTCGCTGGATGCACTTCCGCGACTTTAGTGCCTGGTTCCAAAGTGGTATCGAACTCGTCGGTGCCAACAACACAGACAACACCCTGCTCGTCTCCAGTTCCCCATATACCCGGGACTGCTTCGACAGGGCTGTCAGTTGACGCCAACACAACTGCAGTTTCCGTGTCTGCAACCGCATACTTTGAAGCTGCGACTACAGGCACCCATGCTGCACCGCCCTTGGCCAGAGTGATGGGGTCGCCCTCATACAACAGAGCAGTTCCATCCTCGACCAATTCTTCCAAGTTTCCACGAACTCGGACTCCGCCAACATTCGCCTCAGCTTCAGACTCTTCGTCAGAATCCAATACTGAGCTGCGAATGGCGTAACAAGTATCTGGCTTGGGACCACCGGGTCGTTCAGCTCGCTTCATGCAAATTCCCAAAGCTGAGAAGCTGTGAGCGTGCTCTAACGGCACAAACCCAAGACCTCCGCGTTGAGGACAGTCAATGGCACGACCGCCAATGATCCATCCTACCCAGTCGGTGGTGCCAGCCTTGCAGATCTTGAAGCGGAAGTTCACAATCGGCCCGTCGTTCTTGCCAAGTTCCAACATCTTGACGGCAACAACGACCGATCCGAGCAACGACACATTAGCTCCTCCTGCGACACCGCGGAGTGCTTCTTTGTGCTTCCACCGCTCCAATTGTTTGATCGGGTGCCTAGCATCAGAAAACCTGATTCCAGCCTTCTCATTTTCATTAATGAGGCTGACGACAAGTTCTTCCGTGGTGGAATTGACTCCCGAGCCTCCATCGATCATGATCGGATGCTCTGAGAGTCCGAACAACGCCTCAGTGAAAAACTGAATTCCTGAGTCGTCGTTCTCCGCCCACTGCCAGCACCTGTCTGGAAGATCGGCCAAAGTCGTCACAGATTTGACCTTCTTTCCGCTGTCATTCTGTCTTCCAACCTCAGCTGTTGCTTGTCCTTGTCCTCCAGATCCACTTGCATGAACAATTGGCTGAGGAACTTCAGCAGCCTTAGGGGCTGGGTCTGACTGTGGTTCCTTCTTCTTGTTGAGGCCACAAGTGATGACAATTTGGGGGCCCGATCCGTTTCTGACACCAGTGGGCGAGTCCCAATTTTCGTCATCCTCTCCACCTCCATCTTGAGGACCACCTTTGGGGCCACCTTTGCGGCCACCTTTCTTACTTATAAACTTGCCATTTGCATCAAACCATTTTCTGATATGGCACCATTTACAGTTTTTCTTTCCTGTTGGGCATTCACCGAGAGAGGGCGTTTTAATGAATTTGCAGAGAATGGGATTTCCATCTTTATCTTTCTTTTTATCTGCATTTCCTTTTCCGCCTCTCTCGCCCTTTCCGCCGCCTTTACCACCCGCACCGGATTGGTCTTGGGGCTTCTTTGGTTGTTTCTTTGGTGTTGCAGCAGCAGCCTCTTGTTCCTTAGCAGCAAGGGCTTTCTTTGCAGCTTTTGTGAGTGCTCCGGTCGCAGTGCGGCCGGTGTCTTTGGCGTCATGAGAGAATCTGCAATTATCTCCGCGACTGCAAGTTCCCTTATCACGCATCTCAAAGCACACTCCTCTAGGCTTGTCTCCTTCTCCTTTGCCTTTGCCTCTGTCACCTTTGCCTTTGCCTTTCCTGTCTTTACCGAAGGCACCAGAGTCATTTTGTCCTCCGGATGGGTGACTTTGTTGGCCTGCTGCACGTGCTGCGAGGAATGCTTTAGAGCTGGACTTCACGCCTTCAAGCTCGCAAAGCACCTCATGACACTCTTCCCATGTCTCAGGCAGCCTGGTAGTCAGTCCACCTGCTCCGTCGGGCCTTGGGCGCCGATCGACACGGATTGTCTCGTTCACTGGAGGGCCAACTTTAACAATGTAGGCCAGAAACTTCTCCAGAGACGGCTTGCCTAATCCAACCTCTTCAAGGTCCGCATGAACCTGCTCCCATTCAGCCTCGAACTGGAGAGCCGTCATGCCCTTGGTTTTGTACAGGTTGGTCCATTCGTTTGAGACTCGCAGTTGCTTTTCCGTGCTTGTCTCGAGAAAACGAAATAGGCGTTTCTTTATCATCTTATAAACTTTACCTGGACCGTCTTCCGGTTCTTGTTCAACAAGCTTCTTATTAGCTTTGGTGACATTTTCATAGATCTTATGTCTCGATCCATGGAGGCTGGACTTGAGAGCTACGAGCATCTCCTTATCTGGCATTCCAGCTCCGTTGTTTGCCAGACCGCAGATGCCTTCAAACTTCTCATAGAATTCCTCTACCTCCTTGCCACCTGGTCCATCATCTCCAAGTCTGGGCCATTGAACTCTGGGCTCAACTTTGATGGTGGAACTTGTTGGTTTGCTGGGTTTGTCAAGTATCGACTGCATCAGCTTCGTCTGATTATCCATAGCTTCAGCGAACTGCGCTGGTATGGGACTTGACACAGCAGCATGCAACTTCTGGGCTGCGATTTCTGCTTCTTGGAGTCGCACACGTTCTTCCAGAGCTGCAATCTGGGAATCAACACCGGGGGCAGTTGGAGTAATCATACCCGTCCCATGTATGCTATATACAGGGATTCCGGTTTGAATTCCCGCGGGTGCGGCCGGTGCTTGACCAGGTCCACTACCCTGCGGTCTAATAGGGGCTGACCGTGTGGTAACAGGTGTTGGGGCCACATCCACGCCAGTTGCTATAAGACCGCGTAAGTCTGGTACTTTTTCGCCACGGGATTCCAGCATACTTTCCAAAGTGCTGATCCTCTGGGCTTGCTCAGGAGAGTCGTCAAGCTCAAGAAGCTCAAACGCGTACTCTCTCTTCAAGAGCCTTAGTTGTCTTGCTTTATCGTTAGGCGCTTCCTCATACAGTTTCAGTATGTATCCTGCTGTTGAGAGAAGTGCCTCAAGCATACCTGCTTCAAGAGGTTCTCCAAGCAACTCAAGAGCTCGTGCTTGCTTGGTCACTCGGGTTGTGTACTTGTCCAACGGTTCAACTTCCGGGACAAACGGTTTGATCGCTGTCAAACGTAGAGTCTTGGGAGTACCTGGGTTTTGGCTGGACCATGAGGGTGCAGGCGTTGCTGGGCCTGACCCTGGTCCGTCTGCTCCGGTTTGGGGTTGTCCACTTCCTGGGCTCACTTGGACCGCTCTTTGGGCTGGTCGTGGAGTGAGCTGAACACCCGCACCCACGTCCGGTGCTTGACCTGGATCATGGGGTAGCGGCGGTGCAACAGCTGGACCGGCGTCTGCCACTGCAGGCACGGCCTCGGCTTGTTCTTCCTCCGCTGCCAACTGGATGGACCACTCAGTACCATACAAGTCGTTCATGACAGACTTCCACAAAGCCGACTCTTCAGCGTTTGTCGTAGTCTTGCCATCTCTCACAACTGTAGGTCGTAGTCCTTCCCCTCTGCGCCACTGCTGCCATGTGTTCCAGCGCATGAGCGCAGGGCGTGGTACATCTCCATCTCTGATCGCAACGATCAACGTCTTTTCACTGCTACTCACTTGGTTAGTCATGGTTCAGTTCGAGAAACGAATGCGTTTCCCGGAGCAGCCCCCAACTGTTACGTATCGTAGTT
>CAZBDA010000139.1:0-12283 GCA_964490445.1 uncultured Rickettsiales bacterium
CATCGCCCGTGCTGTCGTCGTCGCCGCTGGTGTCGTCGTCGCCCGCGCTGTCATCATCCCCTGTGCTGTCATCGTCACCGCTGGTGTCGTCGTCACCGACCGTGTCGTCATCGCCTCCCTCGCAGGCTGGCGCGCCGAAACAGTCGGAGTCCTCGCAGTCGTAGCTACCGTCGGCGTCATTGTCGGCGCCATCGGAACACTCCCCGGGATTCTTGCCTTCGATAGAGCCCCGGCAGCTCACCGAGGCAAACACCCACAGCAAACCAAACAACAGCAGGACCCGACGAGCGCGCTTGCCGGCGAGCTTCCCCGTGAGTGGTGCCGACCCGTTCATGGACACGCCCCGTTGTTTGCCGACACGCGGGTCAGCCCGGCCACAGTCACCGAAGCCGCTGTGTCCTCGGCATGTAGCTGGCACAGAGCCTCGTTGTAGCGAAGGTCGAGATTGCCAGCGACGTGTAGGGGGCCACTCAGCCCGGCAACACTGGTCAGGGCGTTGTTCCGCTCGACCAGCAGGTTGCCACCTACCGCACTCAGCGAAGCAAATCCGTCCAGGTCGACAAGCGCCGAATTGTCGATGACGAACAGGGCCATGCCGATGGTGTTCAGGCTGGAAAGCCCATCGACATTCGCCAGCTGCGGGTGATTGCTGATGGCTACCGCCCCGCCGACCTCCAGGAGACCCGAGAGCCCTGCCAAGGACTGCAAAGACCCATTCGCATCGAGGGTCAGCGAGCCGTTCACGGCGGCAAGGTTGGCCAGGCCGCTGAGGTCCGTGAGCTGCACGTTGCCCGAGATCTGAAGGGTCCCGGCCACGAACGACAGGCCTGCCAGGCCATCGCAATGCGCCAGAGAGTCGTTGGCAAAGAGGCTGAGAGTACCGACGATCTGGCTCATGCCTATCAGGCCATCGACGTTCGCCAGCGGATCATTCTGGTGGATGATCACGTCTCCACCCACGAAGGCCAGGTTGGACAGCCCGTCGATGTCGACCAGCGAGATGTTGTCGGTGATGTCGAGATCATCACCCACAGAGACGAGCGAGGCGAGACCATCGACGTCCACCAGCGAGATGTTGTCCTCGATCTTCAGCGTAAGTGCCACGGTCTGCAGAGCCGAGAGACCATCGACGTCCACCAGCGCCAGGTTGTCCTGTAGTTGGAGTTCCCCGGGCACTACCACCAGGGAGGCGAGGCCATCGACATCCTGGAGCAGTGGGTTGCCCTCGAGACGCACGTCCCCACCGACCGTCTCGAGAGAGGCGAGACCGTCGATCTGCTCGAGAGACGGATTGTAGAAGATGCCGAACACGCCACCGATCTCTGTGAGCGCGGTGAGACCGTCGACATCGAGCAGATCGTCGTTGCTGTCGATGTGCAGGTTGCCACCGACGCTGCCCACCTGCGTCAGGGCATCGATGCTCAGCAGCACTGTGTTCTCGGTGAACTCGAGGGAGCCGCCGATCTCAGCCAGGCTCCAGTCAGAGCCCAGCTCAGCCAGAGCCGGGTTGCCGGTGACATTGAAGTCCCCCAGGAGAGACGAGACCGCAGCCAGGCCGGCAATGCTCTGCAGGACATCGTTGTACTGGACAAAGAGGCTATCGCCGACCGACTGCAAGCCGGCAAGACCATCGAGATTGAGCAGTCCCTCGTTGAACTGGATGTTGACGCTCTCGCTGACTGATGTCAGGCAGGCGAGGGCATCGAGATCTACGACTTCGGGCCCGAGGCCCTCGATGGTGAGACTCCCGGAGATGCTCTCGCACTGCGCCGCATCGGCCAGATCCTGGGGGCTGTCCACGTAGCGCTCTCCCGTGCAGGGAATGCAGCCACCTGAGGTGTCGTCGTCACCGGAGTCGTCATCACCGGCCGTGTCGTCATCACCGGCCGTGTCGTCGTCTCCGGACGTGTCGTCGTCGTCGCCTGGGCTGTCGTCGTCGTCGCCGGCTGAGTCGTCGTCGTCGCCAGCACACGCCGGTGCGCCCGCACACTCCGAGTCCAGACAATCGAGCAGGCCGTCGCTGTCGTTGTCCAGGCCGTCAGAGCATTCGCCGGGGGCATTGCCCTCGGGATCGCCGGCTAAGCAGGCAGCAAGCACCAGCAGGAGGGCGCACAGCAAGCCGTGGAGCACCGAACGAGGCATCAGTTACAGGGCTCCTGGTTGTCGTAGATCTCCAGGGGCGTGGTCACCGTCAGCTGCGCTCCGACCTGCTCGGCGTAGCTCTGGCACAGAGATGCATTGTCGTGAATGCGCAGACCTTCGAGGGGATCGACAATCGACAACAGGCCATCGATGCTGGTCAGCAGGGGGTTGCCCGCCACGGTGAGGGTGCTGGTGACGGTCGCCAGCAGGTCGGCTCCGTCGAGCGTCAACAGCGCTGCATTGTTCATGAAGCGAAGATCGCCGGGCACCTCGCGCAGAGCGCCGAGGCCGAGCAGGTTGTCCAGCAGGTCATTGTTGGAGATGTCGAGGTCGCGTCCCACCACCTGCAGGGACTCCAGGCCATGTAGCGACACGAGAGAGGAGTGCCGGTCGACACACAGGTCCTCGCCGGCGTGGCTCACGTTGGCCAGGGCAGCGATGCTGCTGAGTTGCTGGTTGTCGCTGAGGCGGAGATCGCCATCGATCCGGGTAACCCCCTCCAGTCCCGCGAGGTCAGCGAGCACGTCGTTGCGGTCGATATGAAGATCGCCGACCAGGTCTCCCAGGGACGAAAAGCCGGCAATGCTCAGCAGCGCTGGGTTCGACGAGATGTAGATGCCACCCCCGACCGAGTGCAGCCCGACAAGTCCGTCGAGATCAGCAAGCACAGAGTTGAACGACACGTTGATGTCCCCGCCGACCTCGGCCAGGCCTTCGAGTCCCGCGAGGCTGACCAGCCCCTGGTTGCTGCGGATCCGAAGATCGCCGTCCACCCGACTCAGGCAGGTCATTGCCGCCAGAGCTATGAACGACTCGGGGGAATCACTAATCGACAGGTCACCGTCAATGCTCTCACACAACAGGGCCTCCGCCAGGCTGTCCGGCCCCGTGACGTCGACATCTCCATCGCAGGGCTCACACGCTACGGCCGAGTCGTCATCATCGGAGATGCTGTCATCGTCATCGCCTGCGCTGTCGTCGTCATCGCCGGGGGGGGCCGAGTCACAAGACCAAAGAAGCAAGGTGCCAATGCAGGCCAGCACCGAAAGGAGCCACCAGCGCGGTCGCAACTCGGCAGGTGCGATCACTTGCAGACCCCGTCGTTGCCGACCACCAGGACGGTACCGGTCACCGGCAGCAGATCGGCCAGGGCCTGGGCATCTGCCTGGCACAGGGTGTCGTTGTCGGTGATGCTGAGATCGCCCGCCAGGTTCGTGATGGTCGACAGCCCCGAAACGCTGACCAGACCCCGATTGGCGCTGATGCTGAGATCCGCGCCCACGCTCGCCAGGTCTGCCAGACCGTCCAGGTTCAGCAAGCCGTCGTTGCCGCTGATGAACAGGCCGCCGCCCACGCCGGCGAGACCGGCGAGACCGGCGACATCAGTCAGCAGGTCGTTGTCCCAGATGTAGCTGTCATCACCCACGGCAGCCAGGTTCTCCAGGCCCGAAAGAGAGCTCAGTTGATTGTTGTCCTCGACCCGGAAGTCACCTCCCACCTCGACCAGGGAAGCCAGGCCCGCAATGCTGAACAAGGCGTCGTTGTCCTCGAGGACAAGATCATCGCCGATCCGAGCCAGGGAGCCGAGCAGCTGCAACGAGGTCAACTGTGCGTTGTCAGCGACAACCAGGTCTTCTTCGATCTCCGCCAGGCAACTCAGCGTGACCGTCAACTGCGACGGCGCGCCGGCAATCGTCAGGGAGCCGTCAATAGAGCCGCAGTGCGCGACGGCAGCGACATCACCGTCGGCCGCAATGGTGAAGTCGCCCGCGCAGGGCGGGCAGGCTTCAGCGCTGTCGTCGTCGCCCGAAGAATCGTCGTCGTCCCCACTGTCGTCGTCATCACCTGTGTCGTCGTCGTCACCTGTGTCGTCGTCGTCCCCTGGGGGTGCGCAAACCGTCGCCGCACTGCAACCAGGATCGTTGCAGTCGAACAGGCCGTCCTCGTCGTTGTCGGCCCCGTCGCTGCACTCGCCGGCATCGTCACCCTCGACATCGGCGACCACACAGGACAGCCCCACGAGCAGAGCGAGGGCGCCCAACAACACGAACAGCAAGCGGCGGGCAGGCAGCATCACTGGCAGGGCTCCTTCAACGACTGCTCGCGCAGTGCAAGGTGCAGGCTAGCAGTCGGGCCACGGCACCGCATGGCGGCACGAGGCGGTGCGTTCGTCCAACTGCAGCCTAACCGTGCACCGACACAGGCAATCGGGCGATCTGCTGCAATCTGTCGAGGACTGCTTGTCAGTGGCCCGTTCAAGGGGCCATCCTGGGATCATGCGCCGCTCCGCATGGCTCTGCTTGCTCCTGTTGCTCGCCTGCGCGGGCGCTGCCTGCGAGCAGGGTGGTCCCGACGATTCGGATCCGCCCGAGTCACCGTTTGTCGACCGCTGCGCCGAGGCCGAGCAACTGCTCGGGCAGCGGGTCTGCGTCCACGACCTCGACAGCTGGGACACCTGGCAGCAAATCGCGGTGGTCTCCCCTGCCCACGACCAGGTGGCCCTCACCAAGTACCTCAGCCCGGCCACTGAGCAGGCGCGGCTGCCCGCCCTGTTCATGGACGTGAACATCTACAGCCTGCACTACGACCTGTTGGTCGAGGGCTTCCCCGGAGACTTCAGCGGCCTGGCGCACGGCGAGTACAACGACCTGATCCTGCGTGCCGACCGCGAGTTCGTGGCGGGTTCGCTGGTGCAGTTCATCACGGAGCAGGAGCCGGTGTTCGGCTTCACCGTGCTCGACGACCCCACCGACGACGAGGCCACGGTGAGCTACGAGCAGACTCTTGCCACCTGGCTCGAACTGTCCGAGCACCTGGCTCTGGGCGAGCTCGCATTCATTCCCACCACCAACAACCAGGTAGCGGCTGCAACGGCCTGGTCCGGCGCCTTCCCGATCCATGGTCTCGACACCAGCATCGACTACGAGGTGTACACCCGTGCGCAGGGCTACGGCACCATTCGCCTGTATGACCTGGAAGAGTTGGAGGCGGCGACAGAGGCCGTGGAGTTCGGCCTCCAGGACCTGCTCATACTCGACGAAGCCCCGGCCGACATCGAGCGGGTGATTTCCGGGGCCGTCACGGGCAGCCGCCAGGGCGAGTTGTCCCACCTGAACGTGCGCAGCGCCGCGCGGGGAACTCCGAACTGCTACATCCCGAACCCCCACGAAACCCTCAGCAAGTGGGAGGGGCAACTGGTCCGCATGGAATGCGGCGAAAGCGCGCTCAGCATCGAGGCCACCAGCCTGCCCGAAGCAGAAGCATTCTGGGCTGCTCTGCGACCTGCCCCCCTCGACATTCCCGAAGCCGACCTGAGCTGGACACAGATGCCGGACCTGTTGAGCACGCCGACCAGCACTGCGTCCGAACGCGCCGAGTCTCTGTCCCGGTACGGCTCGAAAGGAGCCAATCTCAGCGCCCTGTACCAGGTCATCGAGCCTTCCCTACAGCTGCAGGGCTTCCTGGTTCCATTTTATTTCTATGACCGCTTCATGACGGAAACCTCGTGGAGCGTCGACCTGGGCGCTGGAAAGGCGCAGCACAGCTTCGCTGAGACCCTCGCCGCGTGGCTGGCGGATCCCGCGTTCGCCAGTGATGGACTCAGTCGACGAGACCGACTTGCCAGCCTGCGTGCAGCGATCCGCGATAGCCAGCCCGACCCCACGCTGATCGACCTGCTGGACGACCGGATCCGGGAAGTGTTCGGTGGCGACACCGTCATGGTCCGGTTCCGCAGCAGCAGCAACGCCGAGGACGCACTCGAGTTCTCGGGAGCCGGCATCTATGACTCCACCAGCACCTGCCTGGCCGACGAGCGGGATCTGGACAGCGAGGGGCCCAGTCACTGCGACCCCGACCAGCAGGAAGAACGCAGCCTGAGCCGCGGGCTGCTCAAGGTCTGGGCGTCTCTGTGGAACATGGAGGCCTTCGAAGAGCGTGACTGGTACGGCATAGACCACGCTCGCGCAGCAATGGCGGTACTGGTGAATACCCGCAGCAAAAATGAGCAGGCCAACCTGGTCGCCTTTTCCGCCAATCCCACCGCGCCTGGCGACGAGCGAATGCTCGTCAACGCGCAGATCGGCGAGTTGGACGTCGTCTCGGCCGCTCCGGGAGTTGTCCCCGAGAAGGCCCTGCTCGACCTGCAGGATGGCAACGTGGTGAACATCGTCCGGGTCTCTCCCAGCAGCGTCGTGCTACCAGGCGTCGAGGTGCTCTCCGATGCGCAACTCGGCAACCTGGGCGGTCAGCTTTGGAGCATCGCCCAGGACTTCCCGGTGGACGCACAGATCCCGACGGATCGCGACCTGTTGCTGGACACCGAGTGGAAGGTCCTCGAGGACGGTAGGCTGATCATCAAGCAGGTGCGTCCCTTCCTGCGCTGAATCCCGGAGCTGTCTCATGCAAGCGATACGAGCAACCACCCCGCGCTACCTGCTCACCCTGGCTCTACTGCTCGCAATGTCCCCGGGACCCGGCTGCCAGGGCGACGATGATGACAGCACCGCTCCGGGAAATGATGATGATTCCGGCGACGACGATGCGGCCGACGACGACGATGTGGCCGACGACGACGACGACAGTTCCGGCGACGACGACAGTGCCGCGAGCGTAGAGTTGTGGCCCTGGTGCCCAGTTGCCGATGAGTACATCGGTGACTCCACCTGGACTCAGAGTGTCGAGGCAACCGGCGGAGCTTTGTACTGCGCGTCGTTCTCCGAGCACCGCAGCCTCGAAGAAGAACCAGCCTTCAAGGCCTTGCTGCGCGTCGTTCCCGGCAGCTACCCCCTGCCCTGGGCGCTGGGGATCGCGACCCTGGCACTGCCCGTCTGCTTCCAGATGAACGACGGCCAGGACCCGCCGCTCCTCGACGGCGCGGGCAACGTGCACACTTCCAGCAGCCAGTTCGGCCCGACCACCTACTTCAGCCACCTCCTGGAGCAACCCCTGGAGACGGCTGGAGGCGACACCTGGTGGTTGTCGGGGGTGATTCGGATGGAATCTGAAGTCGTGACCGAGCCCCCTCCACCCCTGCAGCTGGATGGTTCGGGCGGCGCACCCTACGGCGGGCCAGGCGCCGAATTCAGCCTGTGCCCCGACGACCCGCAGAGTTGCTCGGGCGGTCGCCGCTTTTTGTCCTGCAATCCGACCTCTTACCGCCTACAGCAGCATACCGTCGTGTTCGCTGGCGGCGAGGTGATCCTGGACGTCCGAATGGGCGAATCGATGGCCGCCACCGAACCGGCCGCCTTTGTGCGCGCAGCCGGCAGCCTGGACGGGCAGAGCTTCGAGCAGGAGGACTACTGGAAGCTCATCTACAACCCGACCCACCACCACTTTTCGCGCGACTTCGCCGTCCTGTTCGACAGCCCCATCGGTGACGCCTGCGGTCTCCGGGCAACGGAAGTAGACCCCTGGGGAGATCAACCGCCAACTCGCGTGCACACGATCAACTGCAAGCTCGGCGAGATCGAGGAGCGTAGCGTGACGTCAGACACCTTTGAAGAGACCCCGGCGGAGACCGAGAAATAGCTCGGCACTAGTCGTTGGTCTGCTGAGGACTCGGAGAACCGAGTTGCTGCCAGTCCCCCGTCCCGTCAGGGACACGTCCCCAACTGAGGTCGCTGTCCTGGGCAGGGAACGCCACCTGGTCGGCCTCCTCCCCCGAAGGCCAGTACAACACCAGCGTCTCACCAGCCTTGGAAAGCTTGAAGTCCGTGTGCAGGTCTCCCTGTTCGGTGTCGTCATCAGCCCAGACCACCAGGAATCCCAGGGGGGGGATGCTCACTCCGTCGGGAACCACCCAGGGCTGCTCGGCTGAACGTGGTCCCCCGCTGAGCATCCAGCCGCCGAGATCAAGTGCTTCGGTGCCCGGGTTGAACAGCTCGAGCCAGTCATCGAACTCCCCGCCCTCGTCCGCCAACACGGTGTCATTGGATGCCAACAGTTCGTTGAGCACAACAGGCGAGGCCTCCTCGGCTGAGTCGTCGTCGTCCCCGGTGGCGCAGCCAGGCAACGACGAGCCGAGCAGCGCCGCTGCGGCGAGCCAGGCGACAGCAGGCTTACGGCTCCGTACCACGACGATGAGAGTTCCCTTCAGCGCTTCCGCGGGGCCTCGATTTGAGCCATCCCGAGGCGAGTGCTTGGTGCATACTGCCCCCATGAAGGTACCCGAAATCAGCGCAGAGCAGGCCCTCGAACGTCTCCAAGAGGGGGCAACCGTATTCATCGACGTCCGCGATGGCGGCTCATATCGTCGTGCCCACATCCCCGGCGCCAGCAACATCGGCGACCACAACATCGGGGACTTCGTGGCCCGGTCCGACAAGAGCGAACCTGTGATCGTGTACTGCTTTCACGGCAACTCGAGCCTGGGCGGAGCCGCTCACCTGCTCGAGCAGGGCTTTGCCGAGGTCTACTCCATGAGCGGCGGCTTTGCGGCCTGGGGAGACCAGCCCACCGAGAGTGAACCAGAGCCCGAACGCCCAACCCGGCCGTCTCGCCCCGTCGCTGCACCGACTCAGCCACAAGACAGCTCCCAGCGGCCCTCGAAGAGGCGGCGCCTGTTCAACCGCATCCGCTCCCTGCTCGTTCCGTAAGAGAGGCCACCGAAGCGGACCAACTGCAACACAGACTGCTAGGATGGCGGTTCCAATTTGGAGGACTCTTCAGCCATGTTTCATCGTCTGCACCGCACTGCACCGTTTCTCTTCGCCACCTCCCTGCTGCTGGGCGGCATCCTGGGCTGCCCACCCGAAGATGGAGACCCGGAGAACGGGGCCCCCACCGCAGAGGATGACGTGGCCGCCGTCGTCGCTGGCCAGTCCGTCGACATCGAAGTGCTGGACAACGACAGTGATCCCGATGGCGACAGTCTCGACATCATCTCGGTGACCGAACCCGAGAGCGGGACCGTCGAGATCGACCGCGACGAGCTCGAATACGAGGCCGCCGCCGACTTCGAGGGCACCGACACCTTCGAGTACACCATCGACGACGGCAACGGCCACCAGGCCACCGCCACGGTCTCGGTCTCCGTGTCTGCGCTGCCGAGCCTGCTGATCACCAGCCCCGACGACGGTGATGCCATCGACGGTCGCAGCGTCAACGTGACTTTCGAGGTCACGGCCTGCGAGGTCAGTCGTCCCAGCGACAACAGCGACGGCTGCCACCTGCACCGCTACCTGGACGGTGAGAACTACAGCAACCCGGACGACCCCGAGGCCAACGCAACCGGCTGGTACGAAGACGAGGGCTTTGAGTTGCTCATGGGGGCGCCCGGCGAACACACCTTCGTCCTGCGCCTGACCAAGAATGACGGCACCGACGATGCCTGGGAGCCCGAAATTCTCGACTCGGTGACGTTCACGACGACGGCCGAGGGCGACGACGACGACTCCGCTGCGCCCTAGTCCGTCTCGCTGAGCAGCCCTTCCAACTCTTCCCAGCGCTGGTAGGACTGCTGGCGGTTTGCCTCGAGTTCGCCACGCTCGGCGCTCCACTGCTGCAGCTTGTCCCAGTCGGACGCATGGGCCCGATCTGCCATCTGCGTGTCGAGGGTTGCGATCTGCTCCTCGAGAGACTCCAGGGACTCGATGAGCCCATCGGCTTCGCGGCGCTGACGACGCTGCAGCGAGGCGAGGCGTTTGCGCTCTTTCCAAGACAGCTTGGCGGTACTCGAGGGCTCGCCGTCAGGCGCTGCGGCGCTCTTGTCCGACTCGAGGTTCGCAGCAGCAGCGGAAGGGGCCTCGGGAAGACCACCGAGTAGCCACGCATCAGGAGCCGGTTCGCCGGGATTGTGGCGCTCTGCGACCCCAGCCTCGATGGCCTTTTGCCAGAGAAACTCATCGAGGTTGCCCGAGTGGCTGTGGACAGTGCCACCGCCGACCTCCCAGATCGTCGTCGCAAGACGGTTGGCAAACTCGCGGTCATGGGAGACGAACAGGATGGTGCCGCTGAAGTGCTCGAGGGCATCCAGCAAGACCTCCTTGGACTCGATGTCGAGGTGGTTGGTGGGCTCGTCGAGCAACAACAGGTTGGCGCGCTGCAGGAGAACGCGGCCCAGGGCGACGCGACTCTTCTCGCCGCCGCTGAGCACCCGGCAGAGCTTGTGGACATCGTCCCCGCGGAACAACAGCGCGCCCAGCAGGGAACGGCAACGCGATTCCGTCAGTAGGCGGTCGGCGGCAGAGGTGACCTCCATGACGGATCGATCCGCCGGCAGCTCGAGCGCCTGGTCCTGGGCAAACCATGCCTGGCGGGTCCCGGTGATCTCGCGCACAGCCCCGTCATCGGCACGCTCCTCGCCGTGGATGAGCCTCAGCAGCGTCGACTTGCCTGCACCGTTTGCACCCACCAGCAGGATCCGTTCGCCCGAATAGACCGAGAGATTGACGCCCTGCAACACGGACACTCCAGCAAAGCCCTTGCTCACGTCACGCAATTCGATCATCGGCGTGGGGGCAGGCGGCGGCTCGGGAAAGCGAAGTCGCACCTGCTGGCGCCGCTGAGGAACCTTGATGACCTGCATCTTCTCCAGCATCTTGATGCGCGACTGCACCTGAGCGGCCTTGGTGGCCTTGGCCCGAAAACGGCGGATGAACGCTTCCATGCGAGTCCGCTCTTCGGCCTGCGCCTCTGCCTGGGCACGCAAGTGCCGTAGACGCTCGCTGCGCTGGCGAAGGTAGGACGTGTAGCCACCGCTGTAGGTAGTGAGACCACCTTCTTCGATCTCGATGGTGCGCGAGACGAGGCGGTCGAGGAAGTCCTTGTCGTGGGAGATGAGCAGGATCCCCCCGGGGTAGGACTTCAGTTCGTGCAACAGCCAGGTGCGGGTCTCAATGTCGAGGTGGTTGGTCGGCTCATCGAGCAGCAGGTAGCTGGGACGCTCCAGGAGCAGGCGCGCAAGGCCGATGGTGACCTGGCGGCCGCCAGACATATCGGATGCCTGCTTGTCCCACTCGTCCTGGCGGAAGCCGAGTCCCGAGAGCACCCGGCCACAGCGAGCCTCGGCCGCAAAACCCTCGGCCATCTGGAAGCGCTCGTGGAGCATGCTCGCACGCTCCAACAGCTCCTCGCGGACGCTGTCTTCGACATCGGGCTGTGCAGCCTCGTCGAACAGTTCGTTGGCCTTCCGCTCCATCGCAAGGATGGGCTCCAGCACCGAGAACACCTCCTGCCACAAGGTGAGATGGCCGCTGACCAGGTGCTCCTGCCGCAGGTACGCGGCACTCTCGCCTTTGCCCAGCGAGATCTCGCCACCGTCGTAAGGGATGCTGCCCACGGCCGCCTTCATGAGCGTCGACTTACCAGCGCCATTGCGACCCACCAGCGCGATCCGCTCCTTGGGACCCAGGCGCAGGTCCACCTTGTCCATGAGTAGCTGATCACCCAGTTGCAGGGTCACACCGACGAGTTGAAGCATGGTCTGTCAGGCGTCCCAAAGGTGTCGGACAGGAGGCAGTCGCCACCCGCCGAAGTGTGCCACGTGTCGCTTCAGCAGTCGGGGTTGCTCGCCCCGGGAGTGCCCCTGTCGCCCGGAGTACCCGGAGGGCCTCCAGTCAGCGTAGGAGCAGCCGCGGCATTCGAGCACCAGTTGCTCTGCACTGCAGCCGAAGCGGCATCCAGGTACTGGCCGTCGAGCCAGGCCGAGACCCCGGGGATCACCAGGGGATCGCTATGCGGCCCCACCACCGAGAAGAACTCGAAGGAGAAGATCTCGTGGCCGACACCATCCACGAGTACCAGTTCGTCGCCCATCGGGTCCAACTGCCAGCCTGAGGCGAATGACCAGTCATAGTTCACCGAGGAGTTGTTGCCACGGCCGATGACGAGGTAACTGCCAGCAGCAATGACCAGCGGCCCATTGGGAGACAAATCGACGGAATCAGAATCCCTGTCGTCCAGTTGCCAGCCCGACAGGTCGATGGGTGCCGAGGTCGTGTTGTACAACTCGACCCACTCGCCATCGGCATCAGGGAGAGCCACCGGGTCTGCCATGAACTCGGTGACGATGACATCGCCACTCTGAGCCTGGCTGCCCGCAGCGGTGTCGTCGTCACCGCTGGTGTCGTCGTCGCCGCTGGTGTCGTCGTCACCGCTGGTGTCGTCGTCGCCGCTGGTGTCGTCGTCGCCGCTGGTG
>CAZBDA010000140.1:0-12099 GCA_964490445.1 uncultured Rickettsiales bacterium
CCCGGTGACCACCGTTCGCTCGTGGCGGAACGAGTGCTGCACCGTCACGTCGTAGCTTCCCGGTGGGATCCTGAAGCTCACCGAGCCATCGCCGGTCCAGGCCCAGGCTGCCTCAGAGTGGCTGGTGGTAATGCCCTTGAGCGACCGCAGCGGGCCAGGCAGGTTCGCTGCGGGCTCGGAGCGGGCGGCTTAGTGCACCTGGATCGGTGCCGGCAGGGGCTGTCCCGAGTCATCGGTAATGTTGACCTCGAGATGCCCCGGCGGGTCGATCTGGAACAGCAGTCCGGTGACGGCCTCGTCCACTGAAGTCGTGACACGCTGGGGCGGCGGGGTCGTACGACCCGTTGCCATGGGTCGCGACGGCACCTCGGCATCGCCTCGAAGAACGGCAAGCTGCTTGCCGTTCACCGAGTCATCGGCGTAGGGCCCATAGCGACCAGCCCCCTGGGGAATGTCGGCATGCTCGGGAACGCCACGGGCGACCGCGTAGGCGTCCCAGGTACCCGGTGGGAGTTCGCCGGAGAAATACCCCTCGGCGTCGCTGTAGACGAAGCCTGCAACCCTCGGCGACTCGGCATCCGCCTCGATGAAGTGAACCCGGACTCCCTCGACTCCCGAACCACCAGCCGTATCGAGCACCTGGCCGGACACCGCAGACAGGGGCTGCCCCTGTTGCCGTAACCGGCTGGCCTCGGCCTGCAGTGTGTCCTTCGCAACGGTCAGGTAGCGCACAATGGTGAGGCTCTCGCCGGGCTCGAGGTCGAGCCAGCCGTGGCTGATGGCAACCAGCCCTGCGGACGAGACGATGGCTGTGATGCCGAGGATGTTCATGGTTCCGGACTCGGGCCAGATGGACAGGGTCGCCTCGCCCCATTTGCCGGTGGCACCGAGGGACTCCACGTCGTCACCGAACACCTCGGGACCGTCGAGCCCCATACCGCCCGCCCAGGGCCAGAGGTCTTCGTCCGAGGCCATGATGCCGACCGTAGGATTGAAATGGCTCGTCTGCTCGCCCTGGTTGGTATAGGTCACCAACATCCGAAGGGTGTCCGAGTCGGGCGGCAACTCGTAGTCAACGACAATGCCCAGTTCCTGGTCTTCAAGCAGCGGGTCGTCGGACTCGACGGCGCCCTGGATGAAGCGCCACGAGACGTCCTCGCCAGTAGCACGCACGACCGCTGCTCCGCCGTCGCTGCCATCGGCAAGCACCAGGACCTCCCGAGCCTCGAACAGACGCATGGCACCAAAGGCGAGAAACAGGTCGTCGATGGTGTCCCGTCCCAGGGACCCTCCACCGTCCACGATGTCCGCATCAATGATATTGCCGCCGACTTCTACGTAGCCATGACTCTGGTAGGCACCCTGGATGATGAGCTGCACTCGATCGTTGTAGATCTTGATGTCACCGGGACCGCCCTCGGCTGCAATGCCGCCGAACAACGCGGTGGCCCCAGCATCACCGGCGACGATGCGCCCCGCCCGCGCCTCGCCGGCGGCCGCGGAGACGGTCGGATCGACGCCATCACCTGGCACCGGAGCCGGCAGAGGCTCCTCACCAGAAGAGCTGCCACAACCCAAAGCCAGCCCGATGGAACAGACCACCAGCACGATCTGCAGGCCAAAGCGGCCAAGCATCGGCATCCAATGCGAACGAGAATCAGAGTTCATGGAGAGGGACTGTAACCTCTCCGGAGAGCAGTTGGAACATCCTTGTCGGGCCCTATTGCGCCCTCCTCCACGGAACCGGTCTACACTCATTCTGCGAATCGCAGCCCCCGGAGAGCCCTCGATGACTGAATCTGTCCCAGCGCCTGGCCTCGCGCCGATGTCTCTTCGCTCTTGTCGATGGCCGCGACCGGCCCTCGGCGCAGCCCTGGTCTGCCTGCTCATGGCAGGCATTCCCATCTCGGCAAGCGCAGAAACCACTGAGGTTCCCCTCGACCACATCGGCCCACGCTGGCTCGGGACGCAGTGGCACGACAACCTGGGCTGGCACTGCAAGTCGCCGGGCGACCTCAACGGTGACGGCTACGCGGACTTCGCGGTCAGCGCACCCCAAGACGAAGGACCGATGACCTTCGAGTCCAACGTGCTCATCTACTTCGGCCGTCCCGACCTGCCCTACGGCCGAACAGACGCGGGTTGGTATGACACTCGCATCTCCGACGGCAAGATCGGCGGCGACTCTGTCTTCGAGTTTTCCTTTGTCGACGACGCAACCGGTGACGGACTGCCCGACCTGCTGGTGGTCGAACCCAAGGCAGCCGAGGCCGGCAAGGTGCTGCTCCATGCCGGAAGCGGTAGCGAGTGGCCTGAACAACTGAGCGCGAACAACGCCGTGGCGCGCTGGGACGGCTACCTCCAGCAAGAACTCGGGACGATTCCCGCCGAGACCCGGCCCAGCCAGGCCACAGGTGGAGACTTCGACGGCGACGGACTATCCGACATCGTCATGGTCTCTGCGCTGTTCCAACGCGCCTGGATTCAATACTCCACTGCTGGCTACTCCGGCACGACCTCCCTGACCGAGCTGACGGATGTTCTCAGTCGCTGCAGCGACGAGATCCCAGCCGCGGAGTTCGGCGAAGACCTACGCATCGGAGACTTCAACGGCGACGGCAACGATGACCTGGTGATCAGCGCCCCTGGCTGCAATGACGGCGAAGGACGGGTCTTCGCCTGGTACGGAGGGACCGGACCACTGGACACCAACCCCGACCTCGAGATCCCGGGCGGCGAACTGCTCGGCGGCGCCATCGAGGTCGCAGACCTCAACAGCGATGGGCACGATGACCTGTTCGTGCAGGAGCGCCTCAGCCCCGATCCCGACGACCCCAACCGCGAGGATCGTGGCAACCTCTGGGTGTTCTTCGGCAGCGCTGCCGGCCTTGCGGAAGTGCCCGACTTCAAGCTGCTGGGCGGCTTCTCGGACCGTCGCTTCGGCTCAACGGTCGCGGTGCTGAACGACATCTCCTCGCCACCGGATGGGCTCGCAGACCTGGTCGTCGGAGCGCCGCAGGCCGCCTACTCGGGCATCGGCCAGGGCGCCATCTACGTGTTCGAGGGCCGCAGCGATTGGCCGGACGAGGTGGACACCAGTGAAGCCGTGTTCCGAGTGGTGGGCTCGCACCGAGACTCGTGGTTTGGCGCCTCAATAGCCACCGTGTCGGACTTCGATGGCAATGGCTACGACGAGTTGTTGATCGGGGAGCCCAACTACACCGAAGGAGACACCGAAAACGACTACCACAGGGGCCGCATTTACCTGTTCACTGCCCTGCCGGATCGAGATGAGGATGCCGATGGTGTAAGCACGATGGCCGGCGACTGCGACGACACCGACG
Organism: uncultured Rickettsiales bacterium; assembly: GCA_964490445.1. GTDB lineage: Bacteria > Myxococcota_A > UBA796 > UBA9615 > UBA9615 > UBA6601. The sequence continues at coordinate 3,345 of CAZBDA010000140.1, forward strand.
CGGCCATCCGCCCCACAGCGCTGGAGATCTGTGACGGCATCGACAACAACTGTGACCACCGGATCGACGAGGGCTGCGAGGAAGGCGACGACGATGACAGTAGCGCCGCGGGGGATGACGACGGCCCCGAGCCGGCTGCCCCCGAAGGCTGCCAGTGCAGCGCAGGCACAGCCCACAGGGGTGCTGGCCTGCTGCTGGCCGTGTGGCTGCTGGCAGCGGTCTGCGTGCGTCGCTACCCGGGACGGCGCACTGAGTAGACACCGGTTGCTTCGGCAATCAAGCGCCGCGTGTCGTCTCCCTCGCTGCGCGCTTCTTCGCAATCATTGCCTTCATCCGACTGCTGCCAGACCTGGACTCGCGCCACTCCGACACGTCCACCCAGGCGGACCAGGCTTGCCTCAGCAACCAACTCGAGCAGTGCCCCGGGACGCAGGTAGTCGATGCGCAGGTCAATCGTCGAGACCAGGCCAGCCATGCCCAGGCCGGCGAGCACGGCAGCGCCCCCGGCAGTGTCGGCAAGCATCGAGATAGTGCCTCCGTGCAGCGCCGGACGAATCGGGTCACCAATGAACTCCGGGCGGAAGGGCAGGGCCAACACCGCCCGCCCCTCGCCGAGATCCCGTACCTCGAGTCCCAGGTGGGCGTTGAAGGGAATCAACTCCGACATGAATCGATGCAGGACGGAGGCATCCGGCGCGTCGCCGACCAACTCTTCCCAGGTGGACGGCGTTTTCTCGCTGCTCATGCCGCGCACGGTAGCAGAGCGCCCTCTGATCTGGCGCGAGCTTTGCTTTGGGAAAGCAGCGATGCTGGGGTTAGACTCCCGGCAGCAAGCTGTCCACCCCGGGAGTCACGATGCAAAAACAGTTCAACAACCGCCTGCTCACTCTGTCCTTTCTGGGCCTGCTGGCCCTCGCGATCACTCCACTGATCGCAGGCTGCGCACCCAATCGGGCAGATGACGACGACGATGGACCCGGGGGAAACACACTGGGCTACGCCCTGTTCACGGTCGTTGACTACGGCGACTTCAACACGAGCCAACAGGGCCGGCTGGTACTGGTGGACGCGGCGACCACCTGCGAGAACCTCGACTGGGGCGGTGGCCTGCGGTGGTGGCAATTGCCCACGGCTGTGGACTGGGTCGAACTGTATCTGACCCGGGGCATAGAGCTCGAGGACTGGACCAGGACCTATGAGTCCACCTACTCATGGCAGCAGGAAGGCAGCTTCGACTACCCGACGGCAGCATTTTTCTCAGGCTCAATCGGTACCGGCGGCAATGACGGCGATGACGATGATGACGACGATGTCCCCGTCGATCCGCCGCCACCCATCGGCCGAGACGTCACCGGCCAGATCGGCAACGACGCCGCAGCTGCGAACGATTCCCTGGCGATTTCCAGCTACAGCCTCGACGGCAATGTCACCGGCTACCTACAAAGTACCGCCGGCAACTTCAGCTTCAGCGCCGAGCACTGCGGCATCGTCTATGACGAGATCGTAGGCGGCAGCGAAGTCCCTGACACTCCGCCCACGGACGGCTGAAGGAGCAGGCCTGCGAGAACTTCCTGCGTAAGCAGTCGCGCGTTCTCCAACTGGGCCGGAAAGTCCCCGAGGGACCAGAAGCTCGCTCCGGAACGCGGCGTCTGAACCACCGGAAGCGCAAGCGGTGCTGCCGTGTCCGCCCCAGCACTTCGCTCGACCAGGTGAATGAACTGCTGGGCATCACCGCGCATCCGCAACCACGGCTCGAGGCCGAGTCGATCGACAGCCCCCCCATCTCGGTACAGGGCGCCATCCACCTCTACTGGAGCAAACAGGTAGGGCACCGCACACGACGCCGCGACTGCCTCTGGGAGCCTGCCGACAGAGAGCAGGGCGCCATTCCCCTGCCCCGACATCACGCCGACGGCCAGCGGATGGTCGAGCTCCGCAAAGGTCGGCGGCAACCAGTCCTCGAGCAGGGCGACCAGCCGGCGCAGTGAGAACAGCCCGCGCCACGGGGTCAGAGTGGGCTGCAGCAGGGTGAAGGGACGGCGCGAACTCAGCCGATCACCGATCTCCGTTGCCGGGATCCCGGCAGCCCACAGTGCCCCCACCAACGCCCCCGACGAGGTGCCGCAAATTCCGTCCACCTCGACGCCGGACTCCTCGATCGCACGCAGGAAGCCGCAGTGGCCGGCAAAGGCAAGAAAGCCGCTGGAAAGGACCAGGTCCACGAGTGCACTTCCGGGCCAGGGCCCTCAGTTCGGACCGTCTTCTTCGAGGGTTTCCAGCACCTTCGATGCAACCACGGAGGTCCGCCGCACCACCGGATCCACGAAGGGCTCGGTCGCCGTACGATCCTCGCCGTCGGCTTCCGCGGCGGCTTCTGCCACCGGATCGTTCAAGACGTCGATGGACGTACTCGACGAAGCCGGCTCGGCGAGGGCATCCTCCGCCAACTGCCGCAACTCGGCGACGTCCATCCGGTTGAGGGTTTCCAGGTCGACAGGGATCCGCGCGCCGGTGTCCACCTGGGTGACCACTGCTTGCGCCCGGGCACCCTGGAGGCTCTCCGACGCGGCTGCAGCGAGGACTCGAAGGCTGTCTCGCAGCGAGGCTGTCTCACCCTGCAGTTCTCCGGGAGGACTCAACGCGCCAGACAACTCGGCGATGGTGTACTCGACCTCTTCGGCGTCCTGGTAGCGGTCACTGGGCTTGCGCTGCAACAGTCGTCGGAGCACCTCTCCCAGACCCGGCACGAGGGCCTCGACGTCATCAGGTGCATTGCCGATCTGGGCTCTTGCGATGCTCTCCATGGTCGAGACGATGTCCTTCATCTCGAACAGCCGCTTGCCGGTCAGCATCTCGTACAGAATGAGTCCGACAGTAAAGAGGTCGGAGCGATGGTCCATGGGGCGACCCGTAGCCTGCTCAGGGCTCATGTACAGGGGCGTACCGCGGACGACGTTGGTCGCCGTCACGACCCCGGTCTCGACGGCAGCCTTGGCAATGCCGAAGTCAGTGATCTTCACCACGCCGTGTTTGCTGAGCAGGATGTTGCCGGGCTTGATGTCGCGATGGATGACACCCAGTGGGCGGCCGCCGCGATCGCAGAGGCTGTGCGCATAAGAGAGGCCCCGACAGGTCTGCTGAACGACATCCAGAGCCAGCACAGCCGGCAGTTGATCGCCTTCGCGAGCGGCGATCCGAAGGAAGCGCTCGAGAGCGCTTCCGTCGACGAACTCCATGGCAATGTAGTAGTGCCCGTCGACCTGGCTGAAGTCCTGGGTCCTGACGATGTTGGGATGCGACATCAGGCCGCCAATGAGCGCTTCCCGGGTGAGCAGCTTGACGAACTCGCTGTCGTCACGCGGGTGCGGCTTCATCACCACCTTCAGGGCGATGTCTGTCGAGAAGCCCATGTCGCCGCTCTTCTCCGCGCGGTACACGCGAGCCATTCCGCCCTGTCCGAGCACCGACTGCAGCCGGTAGGGGCCGAAGTCAAAAGGCAGCTCAGAGGACGAAGGAAGAAACACAGACAGGGCCCCAGCGAAGATCGTGAACTGTCAGTCTAGCTTTTCTGACCCTCGGCCACATGAAAGCTCGTTGAAGGACAGCCCACCCAAGAGTCCGCAGCCCCCGACCCCGGAGCAGCCATGCCGCAGCTGACCAGCCTGTCGTCTCAACTCCGCCCGCGCAGCAACGGCTCGAGCCAGAGGCCGATGCTACTTTTTCGACAACGCGATCGAGACATGTTTGTCCTGCCGCTGCCCCGTCATCGATTTCGCGTCGGCCGCGCGGCTGGCTGCGATCTGCAGTTGCCCGACTGCGACCGAAGACTCTCCCGCGAGCACTTCATTCTCGAACAGCGGGCCTCCGGGCTGGTGATCAAGGACTCCTCCACCAACGGCACCTGGTGCAACGACCTGCCGCTGAATGGCGGCAGCCGGACCCTACGAGCCGGCGACCAGGTCCGTGCCGGGAGCTGGGAGATGCTGGTCGATCCCATGACGCAGGACAGCAAAGCGGAGATCGCCGAAGGAGAGTCGAGTGACAGCACTCGGCGGCTCAAGTGTCCGTCGCAGGGCCGGCGCGCCGAAAAGGCTGGGTTCTGCAGCATGCTCGGCAGCAGCACCGCAATGTCTGCCGTGTACTCACTGGTGCGGCGGCTGGCCAACTTCGATGTACCGGTGCTCATTCAGGGCGAAAGCGGCACCGGCAAGGAACTCGTCGCCCAGGCGCTGCATAGTTGCTCTTCGCGCAACGGCAGCCCACTGGTCGCTCTCAACTGCGCCGCAATCCAGGCGTCGACCGCTGCCTCAGCCCTGTTCGGCCACGAGAAGGGTGCCTTCACCGGAGCAGCACAGCGTCACGCGGGCGTCTTCGAGCAGGCCTCGGGGGGCACCTTGCTTCTGGACGAGATAGCGGAGCTCAGCGCCGAGCTACAGGCAGCGCTGCTCCGGGTACTCGAGACGCGAACTGTGCGTCCTCTGGGCGCAACCAGGGCGCGGCCGGTCTCGTTTCGACTGGTGGCGGCGACGCACCGCAACCTGCCCGCCGAAGTCAGAGCCGGGAGGTTTCGCGAAGACCTGTTCTACCGGGTCGGTGTGACCTGCGTACACCTGCCGCCGCTGCGCGATCGAGGCGACGACGTTGCCACCCTCGCCCGACATTTCCTCGCCCAACACGCCCGCGGAGACATCCCTGAATTGGCTCCAGGTGCCCTGCTCCACCTGCAGGAATACCCCTGGCCGGGCAACGTGCGCGAGCTACGCAACGCGATGCTTCGTGCGCTGGTACTCAACGACAGCGGACCAATCGAAGCGCGGCACTTCGACCTGAGCAGAGAGACCGGCCGGACCACCGCAGCCACGAGCTTCGCCGTCCAGCAGCACGGAGAGCGTCTTCCCCACGCAACGATACCGCCGGCACGGCCTTCGCCAGATCAACAACGCGCCGATCTCGTCGAGGCATTGCAGCGCTGCAGAGGCAACCGCTCCCGAGCAGCGACATTGCTCGGGATTTCCAGGTCGACCCTGTACACCCGGCTGAAGACACTGGAAATGCAGGGGGAACCCTCGTGAGCAGGCCTCCGCCCAGGTAGCGGCTGGTAAGCACGACTGTTACCTTGCGCCCATCCGGGCCACGAGGTGGTCCGGGGCTGGATGAACAGGCTGCCTGGAGCTCTCGTGAAGTCGCGGTTCCTCATCGGAGTGATCGTCTCGGCCTTGCTGCTGGTCCTGCTGTTCTGGAAGATCCCGCTGGCCGATGTCGCCCGCGCCTTCGCCGATGCGAGCCTCGTGGGTCTTGCGGTCACCGTGCTGATCCACGCGCTCGTGCTCAGCCTCAAGGTCGTGCGCTGGAACATCGTGCTCGGCTCGGTGCCGCCGCCCCGGCCCCGCCCCCGGTGGCTGGTATTCGACGCTCTGTTCCTCGGCTACTTCGGTAACTACTCACTGCCGGCCAAGCTCGGCGAAGTAGGGCGCTCCCTGCTCTACTCGAGGCGCAGTGGCACCCCTTTCCCGGCCGTCTTCGCCACCATCGTCTTCGAGCGCTTCATCGACGCACTGGTGCTGGTAGGTGGCTTTTACGCAGTGGTCCTGGGCGTGGGGCTGCCGGTACCAATGCCCGCCTGGGTCGACCACTCGCTGCAGATTGCCGCGCTAATCACCGTCGCAGGCCTGGCTGCGCTCTACCTGTTCTGGAAGCACCTGCCGGAGCAGCTGCAGCCGAACCGAGCCGACACCCGGGCGCGGCGGCTCCTTGCACGATTGGGCAGCATGGCTTCGGGCTTCCGAGCGGGGCTGGCGATCCTGGAAACGCCACTCATCGGCGCGCATGCGCTGCTCTGGACCATTCTGATCTGGTCCATCGAAGCCTGCTCGATCTGGATCTGCCTGCAGTCGTTCGGAGTCGACATTCACTGGAGCGCACCAGTCCTGCAGATGGTGATCACCTCTTTTGCCATCGCCACTCCGAGCGCACCGGGTGGACTGGGCATCCACCAGTGGGCAACCGTCCTGGTACTCGCCCCGTACGGGGTATCCGCCACCGACGCCGCCGCATCGAGCATCGTGTTGATGCTGGCAGTCATATTCTGGGTGGTTCCCCTGGGCCTGTATGGCTTGTGGCGCCAGGGGTCGTCGAGGGCTGAACTGGAAGCACAGTACGACGCACTGAGCTGAACCTCACCGCAAACCGGTGACGGGGGACGACGGATCAGCGACAATCTCGGTTATGAAAATCATCGTCTCCGAACCACTGCCGCTCTCTGCTGACGAGGCCTTCTACCTCATCCGCGACGACATGCCCTCTCTCGTTCCCTACCTGTACGACGTGGAACGCATCGAAGTGGTCGATCGCAAGGAAGAGGGCGACACCATCGAACTGGTGAACATGTGGTACGGCGACATGGCGAAGATCCCCCGGGCAGTTCGCAAGTTCGTCAAGCGCGAGCTGGTGACCTGGAAGGACTACGCCACCTGGACGACCCACGACCGCTGCTCTCGCTGGCGGCTCGAACCGAGCATTGGCGGGGGCGTCTTCGAATGCGCCGGCAGCACTACGCTCACCGAGGACGGCGACACCTGCCTGCTGGAAATGGACATCAACCTCGAGATCTACCCGGAGAAGGTGCCCGGGGTGCCGAAGTTGCTCGCGCGCAGGTTCCGCCCGCAGATTGAAGACGTGATCCAGAAGCAGGTCTCACCGAACCTGAAAAACCTGGCGGTCAGCGTACGTCGCTACGTGGCGGACAAAGACTGAAAACATCTGCCTGGCACTGGCCAGGCGGGGCGCCAAGGATGCCCTATGGACAGGCTTGCTGGCGTGATATCCTCGCCGAACTTGTCGCTACAACCGGAGGAGACCACGGCATGCCCCTACTCCCAAAGCCCTTCTTCTCTGGTCAGTGGAGCACCGCCCGCCTGCTGTCGCTGATCGTTGCAGGAGCCATCCTCTCTCCCGCGGCGGCCTGGGCCATCTGCGGTGATGGGCTCCTCGACACTGGCGAGACCTGCGACGATCTCAACAACACCAGCAGCGACGGCTGTAGCGCATCGTGCCAGACCGAGATCGGTTGGGACTGCCAACCCGCGAGCTTCGACCTGGACTTCGATGAGACGCTGATTGACGACACCGTGCACGACACGCCGAGCTGGACCCTCTCCCCCGATGGCCTGACGGTCGAGCAGTCCGAGAACGCAGACCCCGCAGTCTACGTCTCGACCCTTCCCGCGGCGGGCGTAACGATCACCTTCAATCTCACCTGCAACGACTCAGGAAACGGCGCCGACAATGACTTCATCGGCTGGGTTGTCGCCTACGAGGCTGGCGACAACAACAATGCCAACGCAGAGTGGATCCTCTTTGACTGGAAAAAGGAAGACCAGAACTGCAGTTGGGGGGATTGCAATTCGTCGGGTGGCGGCTCCGGCCCTGTAAGCGGCGAAGAAGGGCTGCGAATGTCTCGGGTCGTAGGGCCCATCAGCAGCCACGCAGACCTGTGGGCACACACCGGCAACGTGTCCGAGATCGCACTCGCTGGCGACACCAACGGGGACGGCTTTATCGACTCCACCGAGGCGGCTGGTCTGGGGGACACCGGCTGGGTCCCGTCGCAAACCTACGCGGTCGAGATCAGCTACTCCACCACCCAGATCGACGTGTCCATCGATGGGGTTCCACAATTCAGTGAGGCCGGAAGTTTCCCCATCGGAAACTTCGGCTTCTACAACTACTCCCAGGAAGACATCGTCTACACGCTGGTCGCCCCCACCGACCAGAGCATCTGCTCCATGGCAGACACGGACGGCGATGGCATCCTCGATCTCGATGAGTTCCTAATCGGTACCGACGAGAACAACCCCGACAGCGACGGCGACGGCATCGGCGACCTGGCAGAGGTCGTGGACGTGCTGAACCCGGTGGATACCGACGGCGATTCGATCATCGATGCCCTGGACGAAGACGACGACGACGATGGCGTCGACACCATCGATGAGGACATCAACCTCAATGGCGATCCCAGCGACGACGATACCGACGGCGACCTCACCCCGAACTACCTCGATCTGGACGACGACGGCGACAGCCTGCTGACCAGCGACGAAGACGCCGACGGCGACGGCGACCCCGAAAACGACGACACCGACGGCGACGGCACGCCCAACTACCTCGATCCGGATAGCGATGGGGATGGCAGCGGGGATGGCGTCGACTGTGAGCCCCTCGATGCCACGATCCATCCCGCAGCTGCCGAGATCTGCGACGGCATCGACAACAACTGCAACGGCCAGGTCGACGAGGGAGTCGCTTCCCCCAGCAACTGGTATGGCGACAGCGACGGCGATGGCTACGGCAACCTCGTCGACACGGTAGCGGCCTGCGTGGCGCCGACCGGCTACATCGCTGACTCGAGCGACTGCAACGACTTCGACAACCAGGTCTTCCCCGGTGCTAGCGAGTTGTGCAATGGTCAGGACGACGACTGCAACTCGACCACCTTTGCAGACACCGCCGGCGAGGTAGACGTCGACGGAGACGGCTCCCTCAGCTGCCTGGACTGCGATGACGCGGACCCGGTGAACACTCCGGGCGCAGCCGAGCTGTGCGACGGACTCGACAACGATTGCAACGGGCTCGATGACTTCGGCAATGCGGGGGTCGACGACCAGGAGATCGATGCTGACGGCGACGGCGCCGTGGGTTGCGCGGACTGCGACGACGCCAATCCCGGCAACTTCCCGGGCAACCTGGAGTTCTGCGA
>CAZBDA010000141.1:0-11977 GCA_964490445.1 uncultured Rickettsiales bacterium
CACGGCAGGTGACGACGACACGGCAGGTGACGACGACACGGCAGGTGACGACGACGACAGCACGCCACCGCCACCAACCGACAGCGATGGCGATGGCGACCCCGATAGCAGCGACTGCGAACCCGGCAACGCCGCTATCTACACCGGCGCGACCGAGGTCTGCGATGGGGTCGACAACAACTGCTCGGGAGACGCTGACGAGGGCTTCGACAGCGACGGCGACGGCTTTACAACCTGCGGTGCCGACGGCAACGCGTCAACCACCGCAGACAACGACTGCGACGACAGTGCTGCCGGGATCAACCCGGGCGCAACGGACATCCCCGACAACGGCATCGACGAGGACTGCGACGGCTCAGACGCAACGAGCGGTGGGTCGGGTTGCACGAGCGGCCAGACCCCAGACTGCAATGGATCGTGCCGGTCCGTCTCGGCACTTGGCGACGGTTCGTGCGATTCGGGCCCTGGCACCGACTTCGACTGTGCCCTGTTCAACTATGATGCAGGAGACTGTTCGGGAAGTGGGAGTTGCAGCGCCGGCGACCTTCCAGACTGCAACGGCCTTTGCTCGCCTGCGATTTTCCTCAACGACAACTTCTGCGACGACGGCACGAGTTTCACGGAAGACTTCGATTGTGCCCAGTTCAACTCTGATGCAGGAGACTGCCCATGATGCCGCGCCTGCTGTTCATCCTGACCCTGGCGGTCGCCAGCCTCGCGGTGTGTTCGCCGCCAGCTCTGGCTGGTGGCGACACCGTTAGTCAATCTCGCAAGAAAGCGTGGGAGCCCAGTTTCAACCTGGCGGAAGTGACTCGTTTCCATGTGCCCATCTCCGTCGGGGCGCGCTTTGGCTATCCGCAGTCGTTGGCCTCGATCGCAGCGCGTGCGGGAGTTGACCTCTGGCTGGGCCGGCTCGGCATCGAAGCCGGCGGCAAGTTCGCCTTTGCCTTCGGCCAGGAGATCACCGCAGAGCCACCCACCTACTTTCGAATGCTGGGCCGCGTCGGCGCCAAGGGAATCATTACGCTCAAGGGGCCGAATCCAAGCACAAAGGGATGGGCGAACGGCTTCACTCGAACTTTCGGCATGAACGAACTCAACCTCGCCATCGGGGGAGGGTTCTCAGGAGGTGGTGTCTCGGTCAATCACAGTGACCTCAAAGGGACGCTGGGCGCTTACGAATTCATCGAGTTCCTCCTCGGCCCCTCGCTGCTGGGCAGTGCTGCCAAGACCGGTGACGCCGGATACATGGGGATCCGCGTCGAGCAGGAACAACTCTTCCATCCCGGTCTCGACTGGATCGAGCACTCCACCACGATCCTGTTCACTGCGTCGTTCATCGGCAAGGGCGGCAGAACCCCCTACTTCCACTGAGAGAACCATCCCAAATGACTCAGGATTCAAGTATGAAACGTAATCTGCCCCGTCGACGCAGTACGCTGTCCGCATTGGGACTGTCCTGTCTCCTGCTGCTTGTGGGAGCTTCCTGCGCGACGATTGCCTACGACAAGACCCAGAAGATCTCTGCCCTGTCCGCGGCCGAACTGTGGATCGTCTCCCAGGGCCGAACCCTGCAAAGCGCGCAACCCAGCAAGACCGTTGAACAGGCAAACGCGGCGATGGCGGACGCCCGGATTGCCTCGGGTGCGGTCGTCGTCGTGGATCCCATCGCCGTTCTCGACGCGGAACTGGCAGAAGCCACGAAGCGCCGCAACCGCTCGGACATCAAGCGATTGAAGAAGGAACTCAAGAAGCTCAAGAAGCTCAAGCAGGCTCAGTTGGCGAGTGGCACCGCCAAGCCAGCCCGGGCCAGCACCACGGCCCTGGTCATGGCCGTGACCCAGGCCGTGGAAACCCGCGAAGGCGTGCCCAAGGCAGTGAAGGCTCACCGCGAGGCGGCTGCCAAGCGCAAGAAGGTCCGCAAGATCAAGACGGACAACTTCAGCGAGTTTCAACCGACAGTCGAGCGAACCGGCACCTTCTCCGACACCATCGAGGTGAACTCGAAGGTCACTGACGGCATCGTGCGGGTCGCCACCAAGCCGGGCAAGTGCCCTCAGGGCACCCGGGAGTACGTCGAGCACGGCTCTCTACGCGCGGTCCTGCCGGTGACCTACCTGCTGCCGCGCTACATGATCACCTCGGGCGACTGTGGTGATAGTTCGGTAGCCGTCACCCTGCACGAGGTCGCGGTCACCGTCGGCACCGACCGGCTGGGCTTCGCGCTGCAATCCGTCGAGGGTGCCGGTGGCGACTACGAGCCGGTGCCCGACGCCGACCCGAAGACTTCCGGCGGCAGCCTGGGTGGTCTCGGCATGCGCATGGGTCGCCAGTATGACGCCGAGAAGGGCTTCACCGGCGCCAGCGCCGTGGTCTCGGGCGAGGTCGTCTACACCTCGGGCGACCAGCAGCTTGTTCTCGAGTACTTCGACCGGGCACTCACCGACCACGAGACCATCAGCCTGCTCGCCGACAAAGCCTTTCAGTTCGCCATCGACAACGTGCACTATCCGCCAGTCGAAGTGTTCGAGGTGTCGGAAGTATCTGTCTCTTCGAGTGCAGCCTCGGGCTCTCTGGTCATGGGCTGCCCCTTCGGCAGCGAGGAGACCAGCGCGGTCATCCTCGAAAAGTTCAGCGGACTCGAGAAGTGCAGCAACGGCGACAAGGGGCTTGCCTGCCACCCTGGCTGCGACATCCGCTTCAACAGTGTCAGCTTCGCCGGAGCGAACGCCACCCACCAGGTCTCTGCCAACAAGGGCAGCACCTTCAAGGTCACCTGGTCTATGCCCACAGGGCCCACCAGCGAGTTCGGCAAGGCATGGTCTGGCAACAACGACTATGGCGAACTCAAGCACGCCTTCCTGTCGGCCAACCAGCTACGGCTCCAGTTTGCCAATGCCGGTATGAGCTCGACCTCTGCAGCGCGCAAGAAAATCGAGAAGAAGAGGAAGAGGAAGAGGAACCGATTCAGCAAGAAGAGCAAGAAGAGCAAGAAGGCCGCAACAAGCGCGGACAAGCCACCGCAAGAAGGCGACATGCGGATGTTCGTCGGCACCAAGAGGGCGGACACCTTTACCCGAATGCTGCAGTGGAGCAAGCCTGCCCATCGCCGAACAATCTGGCTGACGACCCACCGGGCAATGGCAAGCGATCTCGCCACTGTGGCGAAACAAGAGTATGACACCCTCAGCCACAGCGACACCGCTGAGTACGCAGTGCGCAATGTCACAGACAGCACCGCCCAGGCCGCGGCCTTCCTGGACCGCTACTGGTGCAACAAGAACGCGGCGGCCCCCGCCCTCACGGACAAGGCTTCGCAAAGAAAACGCAGCAAAGGCAACGAGAGTGCCGCAGCTTCAGACGGCGCGGCGGAGCCGGCGGTGGCGCTTGCCGACAAGTTCAGCAAGGACAGGACCATCTGCGCTTCGCTCGCAAAGCTCAGGGGATACAGCCACCAGAAGTTCGCCAGCCGGATCGCGGTCCTGGAGAAGCAATACCAACGTGAGCTGGCGATCAAGGAGGCGAAACGGAAGGCCTGCATCAAGAAGTGCCAGAAGACGGTCAAGCTCTGTGATAGTGCCAACGAGTACTTCTGCGCGGGCTACCTCGGCCCCAACCGATGCGGGCAGGCGCCCTGCCCCTGCTGCCACCCGTCAAAGAATGAGTGCAGTTTCGTATGTGGTGGGTAGCGACGCGTAGCTGAATCGACCTACATTGAAGCCAGAATGAGCATTCTGGATGACTACCAAGGCCGCACCGTCCTGGTGACCGGCGGCGCCGGCGCGATCGGCTCCAACCTGGTTCGCGCGCTATCGCACGCGGTCGGCCCCAGTGGCTGGGTCGTGATCCTGGACAACCTGTCGGCTTCGGCTCACTGGAATGTGCCCAGCCTGCCCAACGTGATGTTCGTCGAAGGGGACATCCTGGACGAGGTGAAGCTGAAGCGCGTCTTCTTCGAGAAGCCCAGCATCATCTTTCACCTGGCAGCCTTTTTCGCGAACCAGAACTCGGTGGACCACCCCGAAAACGACCTGATGGTCAACGGCATGGGCACGCTCCGACTCATGGAGTACGCCACGGTGGCGGGCTGTGACCGCTTCGTCTACGCCTCGAGTGTCAGCTCCATCTACGGCAGCGCGACTCCCCTACCGCTCACCGAGGACCTGGTGAGCATGCACCTGACCACGCCCTACCAGATCACCAAGATGCTGGGCGAGCTGTATGGAAACTTCTTCCACCATCACTACGAACTCCCGGTCGTGAAGGCCCGCTTCTTCAACAGCTACGGGCCCGGCGAGATCCCAGGCCAGTACCGCAACGTCATCCCCAACTTCATCTACTGGGCCATGAAGGGCCTGCCCCTACCGATCACCGGCACCGGCGAGGAGACCCGGGACTTCACTTTCGTGGGGGACATCGTCGATGGATTGCTGCGGGCTGCCATCAACCCGAGATCGACCGGAGAGGTATTCAACCTGGCAAGTGGCCGGGAAACCACCATCAAGGACCTGGCCGAGATGATCATCTCGGCCACAGGTTCTACGGCCGGCGTCAAGCAGGCCGAACCACGCAAGTGGGACACCAGGCGGCGCCTGCCGACCAGCGTGGAGAAGGCCCGCGCGGTGCTCGGCTATACGCCGACCACCCGGCTCGAGGAAGGCATTGCCGCCAACATCGACTGGTTCCGCGACAACTGGGATCGTATCGAGGCCAGTAGTAGCTTCGGCCCAGGCACTTCGAGCGCTGTACGCGGCATGACGGTGGCGAACGAGGGCAAGGGCGAACCGCGCGAAACCACGAACCACGACAGCGGTCAGCGCACGGCCGAGTCCAAGTAGGCTCCTCCCTTCGGCCCCATGTCCGCGCCCCGCCCTGATTCGACGGCCCACAACGACAGCCCCGGCGTCGTCGAGATGTTCGGCTGCCCCTTCGACCGGGTCGACATGACGACGGCAATCGCCCGTGTCGAAGCTGCGATCGCCGACCGGTCCACGCTGAGCCAGTCGTGCGGGGTCAACATGGACCAGTTGCTCAAGATGCAACAGGAGCCAGGCTTCCGAGAGATCGTCCTGCAATGCGAGCAGATCACGGCCGATGGCCAGCCCATCGTATGGATGAGCCGACTGCTCGGTGACCCCCTGCCGGCACGAGTACCATCGGTAGACATCATGCTGGAGATGCTGCCGGTCGCCGCCGCCAAGGGCTACCGGATCTTCATGCTGGGTACCAGGGAGGACATCCTCCAGGAGGCCCGAGCCAATCTGCAGGCCCAGTATCCCGGCCTGCAGATCGTCGGCACCCGCAATGGCTACTTCAACGCGGACGACGAGGACGAGATCGTGGCTGCGATCAACGCTGCGCGGGCGGACATGCTGCTCATCGCCATCAGTTCACCGAAGAAGGAGCAGTTCGTGGAGCGGAACCGCTCGTCGCTGGATGTGCCCTTCGTGATGGGGGTGGGCGGAGCCTTCGACATCATTGCCGGCCGCTACTCGCGCGCCCCCAAGTGGGTGCAGCAGGGCGGGATCGAGTGGGCCTGGCGCTTTGCCCAGGAACCCCGGCGCATGGCTCCACGTGTCCTCAGCGGCATGAACCTGGTCCCGATCCTGGCCAGGGAGCTTTGGGGCCGAAGGCGCGAACGCCGCAAGATCAGTACCTGAACCTGGAGGAGTTGCCCCATGTGCAAGCCACGACTGTTTCGCCAACGACAGCAGAGCCGCCTCGTATCGCTGGCTCTGTCCGGGCTGCTCCTGCTGTTGCTACCACTCTTGCAGGCATGTGAGTCCAGCGAGCCCTGCGACGAGGGCCAGGCGCGCACCAACGAGGGCGTCTGTGTCGACATCACTGGCGACGACGACAGCCAGGCGGGCGAGTTGTGTGACGACGGCACCGACAACGATGCCGACGGCTTTGTCGACTGCGACGACCAGGACTGCCTGGGTGATGCCGCCTGCGCAGGCGACGACGACGACAGTTCCGGCGACGACGACAGTTCCGGCGACGACGACGACACCAGCGGCGACGACGACACGGCGGCTGGGACCGACGCGGATGGCGACGGCTACCCGGCCCAGTCGGCAGGTGGAAGTGACTGCGACGACGACGACGAGGATGTTCATCCCGGAGCGCTCGAACTGTGCGATGACGTCGACAACAACTGCAACGGCCTGGTGGATGACTCCGCCGTCGATGCGGACTCCTGGAATCTCGACGCCGATTCCGACGGCTACGGAAGTCCGAATTTCGTACTCCTGGCCTGCTCCCAGCCCAGCGGCTACGTAGACAACGACGACGACTGCAACGACCTCAGAGCACAGAGCTACCCGGGTGCCGCCGAGCTGTGTGACGGCGAAGACAACGACTGCGACGACTCGATCGACGAGGATGCCCAGTTGACCTTTTTCTCGGACTCCGATGGCGACGGCTATGGCTCCGCGGCAGCGCCGGTGCAGGGCTGCAGCCTGCCCGCCGGGGCCAGCGCCAACGACGGCGACTGCGATGACAGCAACGCTGCGATCAGCCCGACGGCACTGGAGTTCTGCGACACCGTCGACAACGACTGCGACGGCACGATCGACGAGGACGCAGTCGACGCCGCCACCTGGTACCTGGATGCCGACTCCGATGGCGCTGGCGGCTCGATCCTCACTGCGCAGGGATGCTCAGCACCGATCGGCTACGTCGACAACCAGGATGACTGCGACGACCTCGACGCTGCGGTGGGACCCACTGCGGCGGAGTTGTGCAACGGTGCGGACGACGACTGCGACGGGGCCATCGACGAGGACGCTGCTGCCGCGCCCACCTGGTACCTGGACAACGACGGCGACGGGGTTGGCGGCGGCTGGCTCACCCAGCAGGCCTGCGCTCAACCGGTGGGATACGCCGTCGACGCCTCAGACTGCGACGACACGGACGCGACCATCTATCCCGGCGGCGCGGAGCTATGTGACGGCGAGGACAACGACTGCGACGGCGCGCTCAGCGCGGCAGAGATCGACGACGACAGCGACGGGGTCACCGAGTGCGACGGCGACTGCGATGACGCGGACGCCTTGCGTCGTCCCGGCAACACCGAGCTCTGCGACGGCATCGACAACGACTGCAATGCGGTCACGGTGGCAGGCGACGGCGAGACCGATGACGACTCCGACGGCAGCCTCAACTGCGCCGACTGCGCCGACGCAGATGCGGCCATCCACCCCGCGGCAACAGAGGTCTGCAACGGCAGCGACGACGACTGCGACGGCACAACAGACGTGGGGGCCACAGATGAGGCCACCTGGTACCTCGATGCGGACCTGGACGGCGTCGGCGGCAACTGGCTGTCCCAGAATGCCTGCAGCGCGCCCGCCGGCTACGTGGCCAGTAGCAATGACTGCAATGACTTCGATGCGGCGGTATTCCCGGGAGCCACCGAGGTCTGTGACGGCATCGACAACAACTGCGACAGCAACATCGACGACGGCAGCGCCAGTCCCAGCACCTGGTACAGGGACCTGGACAGCGACGGCTTCGGCAACCTCAACGTCAGCCAACAGTCGTGCAGCTTGCCCGGCGGCTACGTGGCCGACTCGACTGACTGCGATGACTCCGACGGGAACAACTACCCCGGCAACACCGAGATCTGCGACGGCGCGGACAACAACTGCGACTCCTCCGATGACGATGCCGGTCCCGGAAGTAGTCCAATCTGTACCGGAACCAGCTGCGCGGCGATCATCCAGCAGACCCCGGGGGCATCGGACGGCAACTACTGGATCGACCCCGACGGCAGCGGCGCCTTCGAAGTCACCTGTGACATGACGACCGACAGCGGCGGCTGGATGCTGGTCGACATCGACTTCCTCAGGCTCGACGCCAGCCTGACCACGCTGACCAACTGCGGTTCCGGCGAGTCGCACGCCTTCGTCGACAACAACACCAAGTACTACGGCTATCCCAACTGCCATGACGTCGAGGCCTGGAACGACTTCGACATCCTGGTGAATTACACCGAAATCCGTGGCGACATCACGTTCTATCCGTCCGCCAACGACGTGAACTCCTGGAGCGCCTCGGGCCACCCCGACAACAGCAACTACAGCTACGGAGGGGACTCGAGCTACAGCGTGCTCGACGCAGGAGGCACGGGCGGCAACCGCTCCTGGCACCGCTGGGGCAAGCCCGGGCAGGTGCTGCACGTGTACAGCGGACTGGGCTTCACCGAGGAGTGGCAGTCGCCCCAGCAGCTCACCTTCTCGACCATCAGCACGGTGGCGGGCTCGGTGATCCGCTTCAGCACCTTCAGTGAGAGCGGCGACCCGCCGCGCGAACGCTGGGCCTTCGCCCCGGTCCTGTACGTTCGCTAACCAGAACAGGCCCCCGCATGGCGGGCCGTCTCAATCGCCAGGCAGAAGCCAGGGGTCGATCAGCAGACCCTCTTCAGGAGCCTGGCTGGCCTCTGTCGGGCTGCCGGCGCCGGGCCCCGGTGGGATCCAGCCGGCAGGAATGTTGCCAAAGACGCGGCGCGGCGGCTGCAGCGGCTGGCGACGCGGATCGTCCTCGGCAAGCAGCCCCGGCTGGAGCTCCAGGGCCTGCAGCGACAAGCCGCCGAGGCCGGACTGCTCGTGGCAGGTCAGGCAGAAGGCATTGTGCGCCGAGTCGGGCCGGGGCGCCCCCACTCGCAGGGGCCCCTCGGGAAAGGTGATCGCCTGCCGCAGCGACGTGCTGCCCTCGGGCAGGTTGCCCAGGTGGGCGGCGTAGTCGTCGCTGTGATCGCTGAAGCAGGAATAACGATCCGACGACGTACCGCCGGTGAGCGCGGCGATTTCGGCGTGGGCCCAGGCCGGATACGCTGAGCTCGGCGCCTCCTCCCAGCGGACCAGGGTTCCGCCGGCATGGTTGCAGGCCACCTCGGGGTTCACGTCGTGCGCCAGGACGACGAGATCGTCGATCCAGCCACGGAAGCCCCAGGCCGGACTGCCCGCCTGTCCTACGACGAAGTCGCCCTCGAGCATGCCGAAGATCGGCTCTTCGGCGGTAAATCGATCCAGTGCGAAGCCGTCGACCAGCAGGGTCAAGTCCCGACCCGCCGCGGCCACGCGCCAGCCCAGGTGTAGCCAACCCTCGCTCTCGGGAAGCTCGACCTCGTGGACCAACTCACCCTCCACCAGGTAGTGCAACACGGAACGCCCCAACAGCCGCACGCCACTGCCGTCGGGGAACTGGAACAGGGTATGGACCTCCTGCTCGTGGTAGCGGGGATCCAGGAAGATCCCCACGTACCAGTCCGCGGCGCGCACAGACTGCGACTGGGCGGGCACCGCGAAGCGAATTTCGTTGCCGCCGCTCAGCCAGAAGCCCCGGCCCTGCACGCCGCCCAGGGCAACCGGCTCGACCCGAGCCGTGCCCGCCTCGACCAGCCCGTAGCTCGGCACATCCCAGTTCAGCGAGGTCGCCGCGTTCTGCAGGTGAATGTCTTCATCGAGCTCGGGATGCAGCTCGTAGTTGGCCGCGATCAAGAGCAGCCCTTCGAGGCTGCGCACCTGGCCGTTGTGGACCCTGGGAATCGCGAGGGACTCTCCCTGGTCGTCGTAGAGCTGGGTGATCGATGCCTGCATGTTGGCAACCAAAAAGGCGTTGGGGTCGATGAAATCGTCAAAGGCGATCTCGTCGGTCGCCACGCCGGAGCTCATCACCCAGACGACATCCCTGGGCGTGACCGGTCGGGCCACAGCGCTGTAGTTGGGCAGGTTCTGCAGCGAGTCGAGGATGTTGGCGTTGTGGCTGTAGCCTGCCGGGTAGGGGCCACCGTCGTTGCGGGCCGCCGGGACAAAGCGACCCGAACCGAAGCGCACCTCGACGTCGCTGCCGGCGCTGTCGCGATACAGGTCCACCAGCCAGTGGGACGAAGGAGTGACGCCGACCGCCCAGTCGATGTTGTTGATCATCCCGTCCAGGTGGACGAACTTGCCATGGGTCCACAGGCCGGCCGCCAGGAAGCCACGATCCCAGTCGATGTTCTCGGTGAACCGCTCGCAGTCCTCGGACACGCAGCGGCGCGGGAAACGCGTCTGTGACTGCTCGGAAATGCGGCCGTGCATGCCGGTCATGAACACGTTGGCGCCTTCCCGGTCGACCCATGGGTAGGTGCCGCCGAGGTCCTCACCGTCGGCAATGAGCGCACCCTCAGAATCGCGGAAGGGATAGGCCGCCAACCCGTATTGGCCGAGCATCTGCGGGTCGAATGGAGCGTGGGACATGGGATGAAAGTCGCTCCAGGCCGTGATGTCACAGGGCGCGGCATCAGCCGGCAACACCGAGTAGGCCAGGTCGTAGGGACGGGTCATCGTTTCCCCGGTCTCGGGGTTGGTCCAGGAGCGCGGAAAGCGGCCGTAGCGGCCGGTCAGCAGGCGTCCGTCGCGGGTCACAGCCGGCTCGGTCCACTCAGAGCAGGCACTCAGGATCGCGCCAGCAACCGGTTCACCCAGGGACACGTCGACGATACGCGCTTGCGAGGTCTTGGGACTGGACACCTGGACGGTGGCGGGTGTGCCCCAGAGCTGGGTCGACAAGCCGGTCGAGGTCGAGCTGATGACCGTGAGGTCGTAGCAATCAAGGGCACCATCGGCACCACAGACATACGGATTGGGGCGCTCTCCCTCGACAGGGAAGTCCGAGATTGGATCACAGATTGCGTGGTGTCCGAGGCGATCGACCCCGGGCTGCAGCGCCGGTGGGAAGAGCACGTCGAAGGGCTCGGTTTCGGCGAGGATTTCCGGGCCGGCAGGGCCGGAAAGGATAGGCGCCGCCAACCGCTCGGGCGCAAACAGGAAGAACGACAGGTTCTCGGCAAGACGGTCGATTCCATCAGCTTCCCCGAGCACCCCACCCTGCACTCTCAGGGCGATTCGGCCATCCATGGTGGTTCGGTGCCCGGGCACGAAGGGCTGGGTGAACTCGACCTCGTCGTCGATGAGAGCGACGTCGCGCAGGATGCTTGGTGGCTCGGGGTGCGGATCGTAGTCGGCCGGCTCCGGCCACTGGTCGCCCGGCTCACAAGCACCCGCCCCGAGCACAAAGAGGCCGAGTAACAAGACAGCAAGCCAAAACCGCAGCGGGAACATGGAGACTCCTCACACGAGGCGCCGTAATAAGTCGCGGGGGGGAACAAGGCAAGCAATATGCAGCAGCCCACACCCGCAAAACGGCCAGCGACTTCCCCCTGATCTACCAAGAGCCGGGGCAGCCACGCCGCCCGAGCTGCCCCAGTGGCTGGCCGCGGACAACGCAGGCCAAGAGGGGGCCGTTAGCGCGGTGATTTGATCCTGTAGTAAGCTCCCGATCCCATTCGACAATGGCCAGTCGCCAACGGAATCAAAGCGGCTGCGTAGGAGGAACCAGAGATGAGCGAAGGACTATGTGAAGGATGTGGAGCACCGACGGGCCTGACTGAGATCGTCTGTAGCTACTGTGGCCACTCGATCGAAGGTCGGCTGGCCGAGGTCTCGCCAGGCGTCAGCCTCAACGACGCGATAGCAGCGATCGACAACAACATCGAGGCCCTCGAAGCCATGCCCCAGCACACCATCCCCAGCACGCTCTACAGCGTCGTGTACTGGTATTTCGCGGTTGGCACCTACGGCATCGCTACCAAGTTCCTGGGCAAGCCCAAGACGACCGACAAGAAGTCATTTGGCGCACTGGTCAAGAAGATCCGGCTCAACATCGAGAACACCGAGGACATGGGCGGCAGCGACGCCGGCCTGCTGCGCAAGCTCGAACGTGCGAAGACGGCGGTCAGCCAGGCAGAAGGCGACGCCGAGGACGCTCGCAAGCTCCGCCTCAAGACCCTGCTGGCGATCCCCGCGCTGTTCGTCCTGATGTTCGCCTTCACGGCCATGTCCACCTGCGGCATGAGCAGCAAGGTCGCATCGAATAAAGCCGAGCAGGACGCCGCCACGGAACTGGTAATGGAATGCGAGGGTATGTACGG
>CAZBDA010000142.1:0-11936 GCA_964490445.1 uncultured Rickettsiales bacterium
CCAAAGCTGGCACCGTGGAGGTCTGCACCTCTAAGGTCAGCATTGCGAAGATCGGCTCCGCTGAGGTCCGATGCGCGGAGGTTGGCACCGCTGAGGTCGGCGTTTCTGAGGTCAGCATCGCTGAGGTCGGCAGTGACGAGTTTGGCACCGCTGAGGTTGGCGCCGCTGAAGTCAGCTCCTGTGAGGTTTGTCCGGCTTAGGTCGGCACCGCGAAGATCGGTAGTTCTGAAGTCACGTCCGCTGTGGTCGGCATCATGAAGAGCGGCGCCTCTCAAATCTACTTGCTGAGGATCCAAGCCCTCGAATCTGGCTTCGTAGAGGTCTGAATACAGGATCTCTGGCTGGCCGAGTTCCTCACTCGCTGAATCCCCTACAACCCGCCCGACGTGGGAACCACCCTTGGCTCCCAACCCTTTTGCTCCGGGAATCTGACCAACCACAGGGATACTGCCAACCAAGAGGACTCCGCCCGCTCCGCCCACTACAGCCCCGCCGGCTCCCATCTTCGTGTTTGCCTTCTCTGCCTCGTTCAGCACCTCAAGTGCTGATTTGATCAACAACAGATCGCTCGGGTCTGGCATCGGTTCTTCCCTCATCCGCACCAAGTCTACATAACCAAACTGTGCATTCCGACCATCGTGATCGCCTGGATCGCTCATCGTGATCGCGTGGATCCCCACGGGTCCCGGGTCCATGAGAGCGGCGGCCCAGACGGTGGAACCGTTGTGTCCGGCTGGCCCAGAGGGCCGTACTACTGTGGATGAGCATGAAGGACCGAGCTGACGGCCTCACCGCCTCGTAGGAGGACGCGGACATGAGAGCGGTCGGGCAGGGCATATCGCTCGAACCGCTGCTGCCACGTGTTCCGGCGATGCTGGCGAGCAGAGTCATCGCAAGCAATCAACCTGTGTGGCCGGCGACGCATTGGGCCCCGCCGCAACCGAACATGGACCTCAACCAATCGACATCGCTGTTGAAACAGGCTTCGAGCTGAAGCAGGTAAAAATCTGGGAGACAGCATCGAGAGGGGGCCGGGACACGGCTGCTCATCTGGAAGCTTCAACCGAGGCGGAGGCGGGTCTACGAGAGGTTGAGGTGCCCGCGTACGACTCCGTCGCGCTGCCTTGTCACTCTGTCGTAGCTCGTGCTGGAACCGGCGGGTCATGTGGAGGTGCCAGCGAATCTGTTCCGCCAGCTCCTGTCCAACCGGCACGCGAACGAACTTCCGGGGGTTTGGCCGGGTTGATGAGACGCAGTCTTCACGGGTCGAGCAGTCCGAGCAGAGGCCCTGTGACGTGCCGAACCGCAGTAGTGGTTGCTCATCGGTGCGAAGCTCGACACCGCGAAGTGGTAGAGGCGAGCCTTGGTCGCACTCAATCGCTGTGTCGCTCACGTTCCAGCGCCATCCCGGCCTCGCCGACAGCAGCCGTGGCCAGTCCAGGCTGTTCAGGAGTGCGGTGAGCTTCAGGCTGTGAATGCTCAGATTCACGGATGGGTCGATAGAATCAGTGAGTGGCTCTGGCGTCTCGGTTGGAGAGGCGTCGAGACCGTCCTCATCGGTGTCGCTCTCGACGATGGGCAGAGCAGGAGTACTGTGATGTACCGACACCGGCCGATCAGACTGGTGAGGAATGTCGGCAGGCAAGGGGTCCAGCTCGGTGCCTGCGCACAGGCGCAGGTTCCACACCATCAGGCCCACCAGGCTCGCCCACTCCTGACCGGCGAGCGTGTAGCTGAAGATTCGATCGAGGTTGAGTTCACGATCTTCCTGACAGAAGCGATTCTCCTGGCCATTTCTGCCGAAGTATGTCGTTACCACCTCTGGCGCTGGCCACGGCGTCACCGGCAACGATGTGGGGAACAGCTCATACAGCCAGCCCTCGATCCACCGCCCTCGGGAACCGGGCTTGTCGGTGCGGAACCGGGCTACTACAACCCGCGTTGGGAGGGGCTCATAGGTCGAGCCATCCTCACGGCGCGTTTCGCGAGCCGGGTAGAACAGCGCTTCACCGAGATCTGCTGCGTACCTTCGCGGCCCGGTGCCAGAATCCGCTACCTCTGCCCACGGCAACTCCGGGAGCCGCTCAAGGACCTCGCGTCGCTCAAGAAGGTGGTAGCGGGTGCACCTGGTGACATAGTGCGCCCCGCCCTCGATACAGGCAACGAGGTGCGGCAGGGAACCGAACTCTGTGTCAGTGCGGATAATTACGCGAGTGTGGTCGAGTCCCGCGTTGCGAGTTGTGGTCACTGCTGCACAGACGGCCGATTTGAAGTGTGGGCGGCGCTCGCTGCTGCCTGGCGACAGGCGGAGATCGATCCAGACACCGCTCCCTGCGTGCTGAAGAGCCGCACGACCGAAGTGGATGTCTCCCCGCTTTCTACCTTTGTATCCGGGCTTGGCGAAGGAGGGCGCAGCTCGTCGGCGGGCCTCTGGAAGATCCTCACCAGCCGGCAGAGCGCGCTGCCGCAGAGTGGTAATGGTGTAGTCGAAGTCGTACACCGACCACGCCTGTCCGGTGCAGTCGTAGGTCATCACAGACGGGCGCCCCAGGAGATCCACCGCGCCAGTCGCCTCTACCAGCAGCCAGTTGATCTGGGGTCTGAGCTCCTGGGTCTGGACTGCACGCAGAGCTCTGGAGATGGCGGATGATGAAGGCAGTGAGGCCCGGCCAGCCAACGCGGCCAGCCCTGTTCGATGCTTCATAACCCGCTCTGCAAAGGCCTTCAGGCCGATCTTCAGCGACGAGGTGAAGTAGAGCAGGAAGAAGATGAAGACGTCAAAGCCAACGTATCCACCTGGGCGAACGATTCGAAGACGCTCAGCGATGCGATCGAGAAGTCCATCTTGGTGGAGGCGCTCGATGAGGACCGCCCCTTCGCTCGCCCAGTCTGGCAGGCGATCGGATCGGGGCATCGGTTCGAGGACATGCTGTCGGGTGTAGGCCATGATCTGCTCCCATGTTCGGCATCCCGCGCCAGGTGGCGCCCAGATCGCCGTAGCCGAGCAGCGCCACCGGGCCTCGCTCGGAACCTGCTGGGGTAGCGTCAGCCGGTCAATTGAGGCTCCTGGGAGCGGGCGAGAACAGCGTTGATGGCCTGCACGACGCCGCTCTCATGGACCCGGGACCCGTGGGGATCTCAGCGATCACGATGGAGCGGTGCATGCAACCAAACAGCACAGGGCCATCACCGAGGGAGCCAAACCGTGGAAGCTTTACGATGTCTCACAGGACGCCTTCTTGCTTCGGCCAAAGCCCTTCAGCAACGACCGGCGACGACTTGTGGGTGGAGGGGAGTTGGTCTTCGCCGATCGGAGCTGCATGGGGTTCGATGGCAGGCAGGACGTCCAGCTGGATGTGCCGGACTTGATCTCGCGCCGTTGATCATACAGCCGATGCTCATTGAGCGATGAGCCCCGCGT
The DNA here is from genome assembly GCA_964490445.1 of uncultured Rickettsiales bacterium. GTDB lineage: Bacteria > Myxococcota_A > UBA796 > UBA9615 > UBA9615 > UBA6601. The sequence goes on from CAZBDA010000142.1 coordinate 3,422, forward strand.
ACCGGTCTCCGAATTCCTCGGCTCGTCGGGGCATCTCCCCTGCCTCAATCAACGCCTCGGCGCGGTGAGCCACCGCGATCATCTGCCTGAGGGCTCGCCTGCGGGTAACGGCACCCCGGGCCGCACGGAGCAGGTCGGGCTCATCCTCGGCGTCAGTGAGGATGTTGTCGAGGACTTGGTGTACGTTCGCGAGCCACTGGGTCGCAAGCTGGTCCATGTCTCTTCCTCGGGAGCCTGACGAGCGAACTCCCGAAGTGGACAGCTCGCTGGTGGTTCTTCTGAGTATATCAGATTATGAGATCGAAAAGACTGGAGCTCCACTCCTCGAATCTCGTCGTAGGGCAAACATGAGCCAAGACCAGCTCCCCCCCTTGAGCACTCCTGACAGCGAACAGGTCGAGCCGGTGGTGCTCCCGGCAGCCGCCGAAGATCACATCATCGAGCAGGTCGTTGCCTCCATCAACGAGGCCACCCGCCTCTCGGGCTTATCCCTGGTTGAGAGCCTCGGGCAGGTCATCTTTGAGCAGGTCTACCAGGGTGACGTGAACAAATGGCGCTCGCACGGCCCCAAGGAGTCGTCGTTCCGCAAGCTGGCGGGGCACTCCGACTTGCAGATCAGCGCCCCGGTCCTGAGCCGGTCTGTCGCCATCTACGACATGTGCCAGCGGCTCGGTGTGGGTGTTTCCAGCTGGAAACACCTGCGGGTGTCTCACCTCCGCGCTGCTATCGGTCTACCGGAGAACGAGCAGAGGCGATTACTGAAGATGGCGGAGGACCGGGGCTGGACGGCGGAGAAGCTCGAGGAGCATTGCGGGAAGGCTCGGCAGAAGGCCATCGAGAATAAGGGCGGCAAGCGTCGAGGACGCCCCCCGCTGCCCACCTATGTGAAGACGCTCACCAAGCTCAGCGCCATCATGGCGGATGGGTCTGCCTTCGAGGGACTCGAGACCATCAGCGAGTTGGATGATGTGAAAGCACAGGAGCTCCTACGACAGGCGCGAGAGGCCGCTGCTACTGCGAATGCGTGGCTCGCACAGCTGGAGGCTGTAGTGGGTGGTTCGGGGGCGATACCAGGACAGGCCACGGATATTCACGGGGCCCTTCAGGCTCCGCTGAACACGGGTGGTTAGAGTTTGGCTGTCTGGTGGTTATACCCCCGGGAGTCTGCTCCTTTTGCAGCACTTCCCAGGACTCTGACCGAGGAGAACAGCACTATGAGGCAGATGTGGAGTGGGTTCTTCTTACTGCTATTCGCCACCTTCGGCTGTCAGAGTGAGCCTACCCCACAAGAGAGGGTAGACGAAGCAATGCTGCAGGCCGACTACGATGCGCTTTTCTCAATATACTTCAGTGGTGAGCCCTTTCGGAAGTTGGTGGCGCTGAAATTCGCCGATCTTCCGGTCGAAACGGTGGCGCCGAGGCTTGAGAGTTGCGCCTTGGGGGAGAGGGCAAACGCCACACGTGTTGTTTGCCTGAGTGATCTCAGGAGGGTCGACCCCTCCAGAGCTGAGGTGGTTGTTTCGTCAGTCTGGGAGGCTGTGGACTTAGACCGGTCCAAGAGGCCAGGACTGGAAGCGCTTACTGCCTCTGTTGAGCAGGCCCAGGGCATAGTGGGCCCGCCTGAGCGCAAGTTGCGAAACGCTCTCCTCCAGTACGCACTGGAGGTGCTTGTGGAGGATGCTCAGGAGGCCCAAGAGCTCAAGCACCTGTGCACAGCCACCAACCTTACTATGGCGTCGGCAATGCTCGCTATGAGAGTCGGGCATGAAGAAGAAGCTGTGAAGCTTAAGAAACAAGGTGCTGCACTGAAGAGGAGGTCAGACAGCGCCTTAAAGAGGGCTCGCTCCAGAGCGGAGCCAATCTGCAAAAAGGACTTCGCACACTGCTCTGTCTATCTTGTAAACAAGGCGTGCGAGAAGAAGTATTGGAAGTGCGAAAACGTGTCTGCTGGATACGGCAGCAAGCTTGTTATGAGGAGTTATGCAGAGGAGGATGTAAAACGACTCGAGAATGAACGAAGAAGCGCCGATGGTGATGCGAAGACAATTATCGACGCGGAGTTGAAGCGAGCTCGAGCGGTACTCGAAAGAAGAAGCAATGACCTACGGCAGGTAGATGAACAAAAGGCCAAACATTGTAACGGACGAGATACCTGCGAGCGTGACTTTCGGCGGGATAGGTGCTCCGGAGAAAGTACCTGCGTAGAGGACCGCATCCGTACTGGGTCGGATGCTACTGCAGCCAATGCAGTAGTGTGTGGGTCTGGGCAGGCTGAGTGGGGTGAGCGTTTGAACACATTACTGTGAATGCTTTCACCCCATTGCTGGTGATGTGGTGGGTGGTGGGACAAGACACCGCCGCCGGTCGAGCGGGAGAACTCTGGGGACGCTGACACAGTCGAGTGCGGTGGCGCATCCCTCTGAAAGAGCACATGGGCATGCCCTTCTGTCACCAAGAGCGTAGCTTGCCGTCACGCCGAACCAGACCTCTCGATTAAGATCACGTTGGCACAACCCCTACGAACTCCGCTATCACACGGATCTTTGCGACTTCCTCTCCCTCGACTGGGATGGGCTCGAAGTCCCGATTCCGAGGTTTGAGGACCACAGAAGGCTGAGCAGTGCCATTTCCCTTGACGGTATAGGTTTTGAAAGTGAAGTGCCCTCCATGCTCGGGATCATGGCCCCCCCCATGCCAGATCAGCACATCGCGATCGCGGGGATCTCGGGAACCGATAGGCCGAAAGATTGCGAAGGCTCCATCAGCCACCAGAGGCTCCATGGACTTGCCCCGTACCTTGGCGATGAACATTCCCTGCTTGAATTCCAAGTGGTTGTCCCAGGTGACCCAGGTCTGAGCGTCTTGCGGTGTGTACTCAAGGGGCTGCTGTTCCTCAGCGAAGTCGGTCGCGACGGCTTGGAGGCCGACGAGAGGCAGACACTCAGTAAAGGCTGTCGCCGGAGTGGGCTTGACGTACCGAAAGGGGATCACCACACCTATTGCGTGCTGGGCCAGCATTTCGTGGAGCTCAGCCTCGGTACGAGCGATCTCGTAGACCCAATCGCCGTATCGGCCGAGGTTCGAAACCGCCTTGCACCAGGTTGTGGCTGCCTGCTCCTTTGCGTGAACTCGGTCTTGATCATGAATCTCACCCTTGAGACCCTTGATCTCAAGTACGACGAACGCCCCTCCACTTACCCGAACCACGAAGTCGGGTTCGTAGTGGTGCTCATTTCCCATGTAAGTGTAGAGAATCTGGAAGCCGAGGTGGCGAAGGTTCGGGGTATAGCTCTCAACCTCATCCATGTCCTCCATGATCTCGATGGCCCTGGCCTCACCGATTTGACCCTTCTTGCCTTGGCTGAGCACCGGGGCAGCGTTCAAGTGGCTCTTAGTCAGTGGTTTGATAGGACGGCGCGTCAGTTCATCCACGGCATCGGTGCTCGTCACCGGGTCAAAGCGGTTGATGCGGGGTAGGAGAGGGGCCTCGTCGCTGGCTGCGGAAGGCAAGATCCCGTCGAGGATGCGTTCGCAGAGGAGCTTCACATACTGCTCCAAGGCGAGTTCTCGCGGGTCCACTCCGTCCTTGAACACGATCTTCTTGTTGATGTACTCGGTGACGATCTGCAGCAGGGCGGGGAAGACATCGCGTCGGGCCAAGACCACGTCTTTGAACTTCTCGGCGTTCTTACCACAAGCGCCGGCGATCAGGTCTTCCATGACGAGCTGGGCGACTCGGAAGCGGATCTGCTGCATCCGGACCTGTTCGAGGAAGGCTGTCCGGTCCTGTTTGATGAAGTCGTCGGAGGCGACCACGGCGCCTTCGTCTTCATAGCCGCGGGGCATGGTCAGGTAGACCTCGGTCGGCTCCCGCTCAACAACCATCTCAGCGAGCTCATCGACGTTGCAGTGGATGCCGCTGTCGCGGATGTCGTAGGTGTAGCCCTCAACGATCGGGATCTCGATGCGGTGATGGGCACGCTCCTCCATGGCGTACACATGGTTGGTTGGTGGGTCAGGTGTCTCGCTCGTCTTTGACTTACCCCTGTAGGGGATGAGAGAGAACGGGATGCCATAGACGTCAACAAACTCCGGCTCGAAGTAGCCTTCGTCATCAACGAGATAGCTCCGCCGACGAAGACCTCGCCCCACGACCTGCTCGCAGAGCAGCTGGCTTCCGAAGGCCCGAAGTCCCAGGATGTGGGTGACGTTGTTCGCGTCCCAGCCCTCAGTCAGCATAGAGACGCTCACGACACAGCGAACCTGCCAACCAGTCTTCCCTCGCTCTCCTACGGTGTCGATGAGGCGGCGGAGGGCTTCGGCGGCTTCATCCCGGCTCTGTCCGATGTCGGCTTCGACCTTGTCGAGGAGCTTGGAGTCGATTCGTACACTCCGCTTGGGGAATTGCCTGGAGTTCTCGAGTAGAGGGAAGTTCGGGCTCCCCTGATAGACGGTCTTCTTGATCTTCTTTCCGTCGTCGTTCATCTCCTCGACGAGCCTCTCGCCACTGATGACATTGAAGACGTGCGCCGCGATGTCTGTGTTGTCGCAGACGACGATCAAGACAGGGGGGGTGAAGGGCTGTCCCTGCGCGTTCTCCTTGTCAGCCTCAAACTGGACCTTCCACTGCGAATAGAGCGTCAGCAGTGCGCCTTCGGCCTCCCGGTAAACGGATGAGGCCTTCGGCCGCTTGCGGTGTAGATCGCTTGGCTTCAACCGCTTCTTTACATGTTCCCAGAGCCGGAAATACTTCGGGTCGGGTCGACCTGCGTCGTCCTTCTTCCCGGTGTCGTCCATGACGGGTAGTCGGGGAACCTTGACGATGCCGCACTCGATAGCATCCACCAAGCCGAAGTCAGAGACGAGCCAGGGGAATGGGCTGCCTTCCGGAAAGCCGGAGTTGGAAAGGTAGAAGGGAGTCGCAGACAGATCGATGGCGGCCAGGATGCACGGAATACCCTCTCCCCGTAGACCGCTGTTGTTGATGCGATCAAGTCCTGCGAGCCAAACACGCGCCCCATCCGCGTCGTCTTGAAGAGCTTTTTTCGCTTCGCGGGACAACCCCGTCAGATTCGGCTTTCCCTTGGGATTGGGACGCCAACAGTGGTGCCCTTCATCGTTGAGCACCAGGATCGGTAGGCGGTCTGCGAGCTCCCTGAGTCGGTCGAGAGTGAAGACGTCCGAGGTCTCCTCTCCCTTGTCAACCACCCGGTAGCTGCTATCCCCCTCCCGATGGGGGCCCTTGAGCTGGAAGGTGTGCCAGTTGGTGATCAAGACCCGGCCTGAGAGCAGGTGCTGCCTGTATCGAGGTGGAATCAGGTCGAAGTCATCGAAGTAGTTGCCCTCGGCGCCTGGGATGAGCACCCGCAATCGCTCACGCACTGTCAGGTTGGGGGCGACACACAGCACTGCTCGAGGGAACCGGGTGTCTGTCGGCGTGGCGCCGCTGTTGCAGAAGGCCCAGGTGATGACCATAGCCATGACCAGGGTCTTTCCAGACCCCGTCGCCATCTTGCAGCCGAGACGTGTGAGACCCAGCAGCTCGTCGTCTGCAGGTTGATCCACCAGTCGAGGGAACCAGCCCTCGGAGCCTCCCCAGTTGGGGTCCAAGCCAGCGAAGAGCTTACCGAGATCCTCGGGCCCCACCTCGAACTTCCGATAGCCCGTACTGTGTAGACGCTCTGGAACACCGAACTCGAGTAGATATACCAAGGTCTCTACTGCTTCTCGCTGACACCAGAACGGCCGGCGAGGGACTTTGTCCTCGCGGAACCAGTCTGCGAAGAGCGTCTTCGTGACCTTCGTGGCCCCGCGATAGCCCGCTCCTCGCCAGCGCCCGACGTCCTTACGGAGGCGGTTGACCAGATCCAGTAGATCTTGGTTCTCCTCAGCGATCAGGCTTTGCTGTCGGGTTCCGACCTTCTTGGACTTGAAGTAGTAGCTTGCCCGGCGACGAGGGGTTGTGACTACAGGGCGAGCGACTCCTTCTCTGGTGTCGTAGCGCCAGTGTCGGGTGGGCTCTTCATAGGGCCGATTGAGGATGGGCTCTCGTCCATCTCCGCTGGTGACAGCCTGAGTGGGGCTCCAGTCTTCCGGAGGAGCCGCATCCTTCTTGGGCTTCTTACGGGGCATGGGGTTCTCCTCAGCGGGGCAGCGTGTGTACCGACATGACCTCGTTGCCACGAGGATCGATCACTTTGACGGCGATGCTTCTACGCCGACCTGCCTCAAAGGGAACCGAGCAGGTTCCTTTGAAGGCCTTGAAGGCATCCTTGGGAGCAGAGGACTTGAGCGCCTTGGCGATCTTCTTCCATGCGTCCTGATTGGGAAAGAAAGCCTGGGTCACGCAGAAGCAGCGGCCGTCATAGTCCTGGTCGAGGAACCATGCTGCTACCTTCCGTGCTCCCGATGAGACCAGCACGTTGCGGACTGGGTCGTAGATATCCACACCCTTGAGTTCTACCTGGAAACAATCCCCTTCCTCGGCTCTTCGCACTTCAACGTCTGGCTGACCGAACACTGTAAAGAGTTGGTTTTCCCCCGTGTCCTTCAGAAGGCCCTTCATGCCCTCGTTGACATCCGGTCGAATGAAGGCGGCATGGATCTTTAGTCTGGGATGGCTATCGGCTTGGATGAGCGCCGACGCATCCGCAGTGAAGCTGAAGCCACAGACAACCATGTGCTCATAGCCGCGGGACGCTGCATACATGAGATTCTCGACCTGATGAGCAGTGACCGGGCCGTACTGAGGCCCGAATGCTATGGCCACGCGGTCGGGCTCATCGAGGTCATCACCCTTCCATGCAGCCTCTGCATGGAGGGGTGTCGTGGTCCCCTGGTTGAAGAGCGACGTGACCCGGGCGAATTGCTTTCGCTCGTTTCCGAGGAACGTGACACCATCCTTGCGGATCAGACTGACCATCTGGTCGAGGTAGGCCGAAGCATTGGAGGCGGTTAGATCGGGCCCACTGTCCTCGTCGTCAAACTCATTGGGGGTCGGGTCAAACAGGCGACCGTCACTCCCCAGGGCGAGTTCTTCGGGACGCACTCCCTCAACCGTGAATGGTCCCGAGACTCGAATGATACCGGAGACTACCTCAGGGTCATCGACTAGGACTTCCTGCTCTGAGTGTTCTGCGATACAGGCATTGACCTCGTCCATCTTACTGCGCCAGGCAGTGCGATAGGCGATCACCGCAGACTTTAGAGGTTCGGGCCAGTCGGGGTCAGTATCGAAGGGCACAGTCCAGTGTTGGAAGCTGCTCTTCGGAAGTCGCCAGCGCCGCTCATCGGCGTTTGTGATAGTGCGCTTGCCCGCAGCCTTCTGCTTCTGCTGAAGCTTGGCCTCGAGTGCGGAACGCAGTGCTCCAGTTACACCCTTGATCGCCAGATTGCATTGGGTAAGAGCCTGGTCCAGTACGGACTGGTGGCGCTCGAAGATGGGGTCGAGGTACTCGTTGTTGGCGATCTCGCCAAGGGTGATGTGGGGCACCGACTTGTAGACGAGGCCTCCGTCAATACCTTGGTCGTTATCGTTGAGTTTGTAGAAGTCATATGTGGAGGTGAGTAGGCGCTGCCTTGATACGGCCACAGCCACGCGGCTTGTGTCACAGACAACCCACCGTCGACCCCACTTCTCTGCCGCATAGGCGGTAGTACCAGAACCACTGGTTGGGTCGAATACGAGATCCCCAGGATCTGTGGTCATGAGGAGAACGCGTTCGATTATCGAGGTGCTTGTTTGCACCACATAGAGCTTCACGGGTGCTCCCCCTACATCAGTCCAGAGATTAGTGATTTCGTAGGCGGGAAAGTCGTCGATCCGTCGAACATAGTTGATCGAAGCACCCGTTGATGCGATTCGCTCCGCCTTAGTCAAGCGATTCAGTCCCTCGACTCGGGTCTTCCAGTGGTTGTTGCGGCCTGGGTGGTATTTCGCGCCTTCGAAATAGAAGTCAACAGTAGTATTTTCACGGAACGCGTCTGACTTAAGGGTTGTGTATCTAAACGGAGCCCCGTCAAGCGGAATTCTCGATGGGTTCTTGCGTTCGAGCGTCGTGAGCGAGCGGCGGATACCATCAGGAAACTCAAGCATGTCGTACCGTCCACCAGACCCGTGGCCGATACCAACGCGCTTTCGGCGAAAAAGTTGGCGGTACTTCACCTGTTTGGCATCCTTGGCGTACCAGAGGAGAAAGTCAAGGACTCCTGTGAGGCCAGACTTCCCAAGCCCACCTGTCTTCTGAACTGCAATCTCAGCGACAAAGTTCTCAGCGCCGAAGACCTCATCAAGGAGGATGCGAACGCGATGGACATTCTCGTCTCCGATTTGGAAGACCAGTGTTCCTGAGTCTGCCAGCAGTTGCCTCGCGACTACGGCCCTGTCACGAAGGTAGGTGAGGTAGGAGTGCAACCCAAGATGCCAAGTGTCGCGATAGGCACGGACCATCTCGGGTTGGCGAGGGCCTCGGTCATCGTTCCGCCCATGAGCCGTAAATCTCCACCGCTTGGGCGG
>CAZBDA010000143.1:0-11895 GCA_964490445.1 uncultured Rickettsiales bacterium
CCATGGAGTTGTGGTTCAAGCTGTTGCTCAGCGAGGTACGTCTCGCCCGCGACCACCTTGCGGCTCCGCACGTCGAAGAGGAGCACATCCCCCACGTAGTCCACCACCTGCGAAGGATTCACGCGATCCTCGAGTTGTGTACCCAGCAGTTCAAGGTGGTCGAGACGCTCACGCCCCAGGACTTTCTTGAGTTTCGAGACAAGCTGATTCCCGCATCAGGCTTCCAGTCCTTCCAGATGCGCGAAATCGAAGTTCTTCTCGGTCTCGAGGACAGCCAACGCGAAGTCACCGACCTGGGGGACCCTCTCGCTGCCATCCGCCGCCTTGCTGGCGACAGTCCCGGTGGACAGATGGCGGTCGCGCGCATCGAGAAGGCACGCGAGGAACTCCACCTTCGCTCAGCCCTCCGGCGCTGGCTGTATCGCACACCCATCCAGGGCTCAGAACCCGATGACCCCAACGATCCGCAGGCCGTAGCCGACTTCATCAACGAGTACCTCGAGGCCATGCGTAGCCAGGGCGAGCAGACCACCGAGCGGCTGGTCAGGGCCGGAGTGATCAAGCAGGAGGCCGCCGACACCAAGAATGCTTCGACCCTGGAGTCGGCGCGCAGTTTCCTGTTTGCAGAGGACGTCGAGGACGAAGAGACCCGTGCCCAGGTCCGCCGGGTGCGCGCGGCAATTCTGTTCATCGAGAGCTACCGGGCCCTGCCGCTGCTGGCGTGGCCCAGGGTGCTCATCGACGCCGTCGTCGAACTCGAAGAGCAGCTTGTGCTGTTCCGCACCCGCCACGCCCGCATGGTCGAGCGGGTCATCGGTCGCCGGGTAGGAACGGGTGGCTCCTCTGGAGTCGACTACCTGGACCTGACCGCCGGCTACCGGGTATTCCGAGAACTCTGGGCGATTCGCACCATTTTGCTGCCACGCAGTGCCCTACCGAAGCTGCGCAACGCCGAGGCCTATGGTTTCGCAGATCCAGAGGCCAGCTCAATCCGCCTGGAGGCAGATACGTGAGCAAGAACTCACGCGTGGATTTCGAGATCGCGGGTCGACACGCCCTGGTCTGTGGTGCGAGTGCCGGCATCGGCCGCGCAGCCGCCCTGGCCCTCGCCGATCTCGGTGCGCACGTGACCGGGCTCGCGAGATCGGAGTCGTCGCTTCGGGAGCTGGTTGCAGAAATCGAGGCCCGCGGGGGAACTGGAACCCTGCTGGTAGCCGATCTCGACGACCGTGAGTCGCTCTGCAACAGCGTAGCCACCCTGTTGGCAGACGCTGGCCCCGTGCACATCCTGGTGAACAACTCGGGTGGCCCACCTTCCGGCCCCCTTCTGAACGCGCGAGAGGCTGACCTACTCGCTCCATTCGGCCGTCACGTGCTCGCCTCACACCTGCTCACGCAACTGCTACTTCCTGGCATGGCGGAAGCTGGTTATGGCCGAATCATCAACGTCATTTCCACCTCGGTGCGAGAGCCCATTCCCGGCCTCGGAGTGAGCAACACCATCCGCGGTGCCATGGCATCCTGGGCAAAGTCCATCTCCCGGGAACTGCCGCCCGGGATCACCATCAACAACGTCTTGCCCGGCTTCACCGACACAGAGCGACTCACCGTGCTCGGCGAAGCCGTGGCGCAGCGAAGTGGCACCTCGCTCGACGAGGTCCGCGAGACCTGGCTTGCCGACGTTCCCGAAGCTCGCCTGGCCCAACCTTCAGAAATTGCTGCAGCCATCGCCTTTCTCGCCTCCCCGGCGGGCGCGTTTGTGCGCGGAACCAGCATGCCCGTCGATGGCGGGCGGCTGCGCAGTATCTGAGCAGGAGCAACCGTGGATTTCGACATCTTTTTCTCCATCAGCCAGACTCCAGTCAATGGTCAAACACCGTCTGAAGCGCAGATGTTCACCAACTTCTTCGCCCAGATCGAGGCTGCTGATGAGCTGGGTTTCGGCACCGGCTGGGTCGCCGAGTCACATCTCAGCACCAAGGTCCAAAAGCACAACTCTCGACCGGTAGTCCCCCACTGGCAGGGTGAAGTCGGCCTGAATGCAGACATCTTTCAGTTGGCACACCGGGTCTTTGCGCGAACAAAGAACATCGAGCTGGGCTCGGCTGTCATGAACATCCTGTGCAACGGCGGGCCCATCGCCGCTGCCGAAAAAATCGCCGTGTTCTGTGCCCTACATGGGCTGGACCCACAAGAGCAAAGACGCATCAACATCGGCTTCTCCGGGGGCCGCTTCGAGTTCATGAACCGCCCCTTCGGGATCGTCGCCCGCAACGCTGTCGAAGAGGCTGCCTGGCCGGCGCTGAAGGGGCAGATCTTTCGACAGGCCGCCGAGATCTTCTGCTGCTTGCTACGCGGCGAAACCATCAACTCGACGCAAGCCCGTGAGACAATCCTCACGCGTGCGAACTTCCGCTCCGACGAAGACTGGCAGCGCGTGCAGGCAGCCGATGGAACGAGCGGCAGCAGCGTCGCCATCGAGCCTTACTACCAGTTCGAAGACCTCAAGATCATCCCCACGGACTGGCGGCGGGATCTGCTGCAGTTGGTCATCGGCAGCCATGACCCACTGATTCAAGAAGAGGTAAACCGCCACATGCCGGTGCAGGTGTTCAACCTGTCGATCACCCAGCCTGAAAAGATCGAGGACACCCATCGCCGAATGACCAGCGCCTACCACAGTGACGGAGGCCCCTGGAAACGCAGCTACATGCCGCGCACGACCTTTGTGTTCCTCAACGACCAGCCCGGACTCAGCCCCGAGCAGCAGCGTGCGGCAGCCCACGACGAGGCCCACTCAGCCCTGGGTGCCTACTGGACTGCGCTGGAAGGGACCCTGGATCCCGCCAAGGTGGAGCGCGCCGCCAACAACGCCCTCATCGGCAACGCCGACGACGTCGCGGAGCAGGCCCGGGAGCGCTTCCACGCAGACGACCGACTGATGCTCTGGTTCGACTTTTTCAACCATGACTGCGACCGGGTGATCAGCAACATGGAGTCCTTCATGGGCTCGGTGGCGCCACAGCTGGGAGTCGGTGCATGACACGACTTCGTGGCCCCTCCTCGGTCGCCGGCGAGCGACCGGGCTCTGCTATCTACCCGAACAGCTCGGTCGGCGAGAGCATCGACGGCATCGCCACCGGCCGCGAGGTGGAGTGGGAGCCGCTGGTGGACTATCGCCGCAACGGCGTGAGCGAGACCACGATTCACGGTGCCGTGGCCTGGGCAAGCGGCGACGAGATGATCCATTCCTTTGGCGGCAACGTGCTGTGCTACGGACGCTCCATGATGAAGCCGGTCACCATGAAGGTGTTCGCCGAGGACTTCGCGGACCTGCTCAACTGGGACCAGAAGGCCATCTCCCTGGCCAGCCACAACGGCGACACCGAGCACGTCGCTGCGGCCCAGTCGATCCTCAGTGCCGCCGAGCGAGGCCTCATGCGGACTCCCCTGGACGTACCGCTGGTGCAGTTCGGCCGACAGGTGCGGCGGCGGCGGCGCTGGTACCACTGCTGCTCGGGAGAGCACGCGGCCATTCTGCGGGGATGTAAGCTCCGCGGCTGGCAGCGTATCGGCTACACCCTGCCACAGCACCCCTTCTTCCAGGCCTACCTGGATGTCCTGCGACGCTACCTCGGCGAGGACTGGAAGCCGGTTCGGGTCGCGCGTGATGGCTGCGGACTCCCAACGGTATCGAACACGGTCAACGAACTGGCGAAGCTGTTTGCCCAGCTTGCAGCCGAGCGAGACGATGACTGGATCTGGCAAGCCATGGTCGAAAACCCTGACCTGGTCGGTGGCTTCAACCGGCTCGACAGCACCATCCTCAAGGCAGGCGAGGGCAAGGTCCTCGCCAAAGAGGGCGCCGATGGCCTGCTCGGCCTCGCCATCGTTCATCCCGACTATCCGCAGGGCCTGGGTGTCACCATCAAGATCGCCCACGGCTGGAACTCACAGGCCACCTGGTACGTGGCGCGCGCCGTGCTCGGCGTGCTCGGCATCGAGCTGCGCAACCCATATCCCCTGCACCGGCAGAAGGCCTTTCTCGTGCCGGGAATCGTGCCACCCGACCGCCAGGCGCTGCTCGAAGACATCCCCACCTGGGACGAATGGGATCCCGACGACGACCGCTGGTACTACGACTGGGAAAAGTACATCGAGACCCCGGAGCCCTCGCCATGAGGCAAGTGCGCAACTACATAGGCGGAACCTTTGTCGACGCCGGTTCTGGCGCGCGGATGGACGACATCTGCCCTGCCGACGGCTCGGTCCTGGCAAGCATTCCCCGCTCCGATGGGCAGGATGTCGAGCGGGCAGCAGCCGCTGCTGAACAGGCTCTTCGCGGGCCCTGGGCGAAGTACTCGGTAGAAGAGCGGGCCCGGCTCCTGGACGCCATCGCCGACGCCATCGAGGCGCGCAGCGATCAATTCGCCGACCTCGAATCCCGTGACCAGGGCAAGCCGAAAACGCTGGCCGCCGCAGTAGACATCCCCCGCGCTGTCGCCAACTTCCGCTTCTTTGCCGGCGCCATCCGCCACGACCACACCGACTTCCACCCCATGTCGGGCGCGCTCAACTACACCTTGCGCCGTCCGGTCGGCGTGGTCGGCCTGATCACGCCGTGGAACCTGCCCCTGTACCTGCTCACCTGGAAGGTCGCCCCGGCGCTTGCGATGGGCAACACGATCGTCGCAAAGCCCAGTGAGCTCACGCCACTCACGGCCGATGCGCTGGCCTCTGTATTCGATGAGATCGACGCCCCAGAAGGCATCTTCAACCTCGTCCATGGCCTCGGCGCCGAGGCCGGTGACGCCATCGTCAGTCACCCCGGCATCAAGGGGATATCGTTCACTGGCGGCACGGCGACCGGCGCCATGGTCGCCAGCAAAGCTGCGCCCATGTTCAAGAAGCTCAGTCTCGAGCTGGGCGGCAAGAACCCGACCCTGGTGTTTGCCGACTGTGACTTCGATGCGGCAGTCGAAGGGGCAGCCCGTGCCGGTTTCGCCAACCAGGGCGAGATCTGCCTGTGCGGTTCGCGGATCTTAGTAGAACGATCGATTCACGACCGCTTCCTGGCCGCGCTGTCCGAGCGTGTCGGCGCGATGAAAGTCGGCAACCCGGCCGCAGCAGACACCCAGATGGGCGCCCTGGTTTCCGAGGCACACCGCGACAAGGTCGAGGGCTACATCCAACTGGGTGTCGAAGAGGGTGGCACGATCGAGTGCGGCGGCAACAGGCCCCAGCTACCCTCGCCGCTGGATGGAGGCTACTACCTCGAACCGACGGTGATCTCGGGCCTCGAGTCCAGTTGCCGCACCGCCACCGAGGAAATATTCGGCCCGGTGGTGACCGTGCATCCCTTCGATAGCGACGAGGAAGCGCTGGCCATGGCCAACGGCGTGCGCTACGGCCTTGCCGCCTCGCTGTGGACCAGCAACCTGAACCGCGCGCACCGCATCGCCGAGCAGTTGGAGTCGGGAATGGTCTGGGTCAACACCTGGCTGTTGCGCGACCTGCGCGTGCCCTTCGGTGGTATGAAGGACAGCGGCGTCGGGCGTGAGGGCGGACGCTATTCGCTGGAGTTTTTCAGCGAGTCGCGCAACATCTGCATCAAGCTGTAGGAAAGCGAGCAAGCAATGTCAGCATCAGGCGAGATCGTGGCAGGGCTGCTAGCCCCGCACCCCCCGCACCTGGTCTACGCAGAGAGCCCCGAGCAGAACGAACCCAATGCCGAGTGTGGCTGGGAGAACCTGCGCTGGGGCTACGAGCGACTGCGTCGTGACCTGGAGAAGTTCGAGTACGACGTCATCGTCATCCTGTCACCGCACTGGCAGACCTACATCGGCACCCACCTGCTGGGCGTACCGAACTTCAACTCGCTGTCCGTCGACCCGATTTTCCCCAACCTGTTTCGCTTTCACTATGACCTGCAGGTAGACACGGAACTTGCCCAGGGGATCCACGACGAAGGACGAGACGCCGGCCTGGTCATGAAGATGATGACCAACCCCGACTTCCGAGTGGACTACGGCACCATCGTCGCCTGCCACATGACTCGTCCGCAGTGGGACAAGCCAATTGTCGGCCTGTCGTCGTGCCGGACCCGCTCTTACTACAGCACCGAAGTCATGCAGGAGCAGGCCATGGAGCTGGGGCGAGCCACCCGCCGAGCCATCGAGAAGAGCGGCAAGAGGGCCATCCTTCTGGCCAGCAATTCCCTGTCCCATCGCCACTTCGTCAGTGAATCAAACCTGCCTGAAGACATGAGCCAGGAGCACATCACCAACCACAACCAGTACCTGTGGGACATGGAGATGATCCGCAAGATGAAGACCGGCCGCACCCGTGAGTTGGTCGATGTCATGCCCGAGTTCACCGAGCACACCGTCTCGGAAGCGGACGCCGGTAGCTTCACCTGGATGCTCTCGGCACTGGATTTCCCCACCTACCCGGCCGAGATCTACGGCTACGGCACGGTCATCGGCACCGGCAACACGGTGGCCAGCTGGTTTCCCCCTGCGGAGGCACGCTGATGGATACTCCCGAGAGCGGCTTCATCAAGGGACTATTGGTTCCCGGCCTGCCCCAGCCGCTGCTCGCGCCCGAGCAGAACGAGGGATGGATGCGCCTGCGCCGGGCCTTCGAGGCGGCCCGCGACGAGATCGCTGCAGCCAAGCCTGACCTGCTGCTCATCTACAGCGTCATGTGGCCGAGCATCATCGGCCACCAGATCCAGAGTCATCCGGCGCCAAAATGGGTACATGTCGACGATCTGTTCCACGATCTCGGCTCGATGCCCTACGAGTTCCGCATGGACTCCGAGTTCAGCCATGCCTTCGCGAATTCTGCCCGTGATCGCGGGCTCACGGCCCGCTGCGTGGCCTATGACGGTTTCCCCATCGACACGGGCTCAGTGGTTGCTCTGCAGCTGCTCAATCCCGACAACGCGATCCCGGCGAGCATCGTGTCCAGCAACATCTACGCAGACCGCGCCGAGACCATCGTGCTGGGCAAGGCGGCCGCCGATGCGGTAGCGGCCCAGGGCAAGCGTGCCGTCGCCGTGGTCGTAAGTACCCTGTCGAACCGGCTGTTCACCGAGTTCATCGACCCCGCCGACGACTGCATCCACTCCAAGAAAGACGACGAGTGGAATCGCAAGATGCTCGAGTTCCTGGCTGCTGGTCGCCTCGAAGATGTGGCGCAGCTCTCGCGCAGCATCCACGAGCAGGTCCGCGTCAAGAAGGTGGTCAACTTCAAGCCCATGTGGTGGCTGAGCGCCGCCATGGGCCAACACAACAACTACCAGGGGCACGTGTATGACTACGCTGCCCTGTACGGTACCGGCGGCGCCGTCGTGAGCCTGACCCCGGTACCCCAGGGCGTCGGTGACAAAGAGTTCGACGAGGACGACGTCGAACACTGGCACGGAGATCGGCAGGTCCTGGATAGCGAAGACGAGCAGACGGCGACCCGGCGAGCTGCCGGCGCCTCTTTCCCCGCGCCGCCAAACGGCGCTGACGACTCCTGAGGCCGGCGTGAGTACCGGCTCACGGATTCACGACATCTCGCCGCGGGTGTCCTCGCGCCTCGCGGTCTGGCCTGGCGATGTGCCCTTTTCCCGGTCGGTCGCCATGAGCTATGAGCAGGGCGATCACCTGGTCCTCTCGTCCATCCATTCCACCGTGCACCTGGGCGCCCACGTCGACGGCCCCAACCACTACTCGCCGGGCGGCGTCGGCATCGACCAGCGTCCGCTGGAGCTGTACCTCGGGCCCTGCCAGGTTCTCTCGGTGGCCGTTGCCAGGGGTGAGCGGATCCTGCCCGAGCACGTCACGGTGCCGATCACGGCGGAGCGCATCCTGTTCAGTACCGGCACCTACCCCGATCCCGACGATTTCAACGAGGACTTCGCCAGCCTCTCACCGCAGCTGGTGGACTGGCTGGCCAACCAGGGCGTGCGGCTGGTCGGTATCGACACACCATCCATTGACCTGTGCCACGACAAAGAGCTTCTTTCCCACGGCCGGGTGGCGGCCCACGACATGGCCATCCTCGAGGGCATCGTGCTGACCGCGGTGAAGCCGGGCGGCTACACGCTGGTCGCGCTGCCGCTGCCGCTAGAAGATGCCGACGCGTCGCCGGTGCGCGCGGTACTGCTGGAAGACTAGAGCAGCAGCTTTTCGAGCAGGGGCTTCGAACCCTGGATTGCCGTGCGCTGCATGTACAGGCTCAGCCCTCGCAGCCCGCCCAGTTCCTCGCCACCGCCTGCTCGACCGGGCCCCCCGTGCACCAGCGCAGGCAGAACCGAGCCGGGCCCCGGCGAGTGCTCGGCTACACGCTCGTTGCCCACCGTGAGCCGGCCGTGATACGGCGCGATGCCCAGCAGCATCTTCTCGACGAACGACTTCTTATCGGAGTAGATGGATGAGACCAGGCCTCCCCTGCCCTTACCGATCCAACCGCACAGCTCGTCGACGTCACCTGGGTAGGGCATCACTGTCGCCACGGGGCCGAAGACCTCGAGGCTGTGGACAGCATCGGCCGAGCCGGGATCACGGGCACAAAGGAGAGTTGGAGAGAGGAAGTAGCCCTTGCCGTCGTCCACGTCGACCAGCTCGCCGCGCTCGCCGCCGAGGACCACCTCGGCGCAGGACTTGAGCTGCTCGATGCCGGCGAGGCCATCGCGCAGCTGGGAAGCTGTCGACAGGGGACCGACGCGCACACCTCGGCTGTTGGGGTTGCCCGTCTTGATGCGGCCCAGCTCTTCGCCGAGATCGCCCAGCACGGCATCCAACATGTCCTCGGGGACGAAGATGCGGCGAATGGCGGTGCACTTCTGGCCAGCCTTCTGGGTCATGTCGCGCGCGACTTCGCGCAGGAACATGTCATAAGTTGCTGATTCTCTATCCACGTCGGGGCCGAGCACGGCACTGTTGAGGCTGTCGGCTTCGACGTTGACGCGTACCGACTCGGCGATGACGTTGGCCTTGCTGCGCAGCAGCGTGCCGGTGTCGGCGGAGCCGGTAAAGGCGAGCACATCCTGGAAACCCATGTGGTCGACCAGGTCGCCGCAGGGACCAGCGACAAAGGACAGCGCGCCCTCGGGCAGCACGCCCGAGGCGATGGCGATCTCGGCCAGGCGAGCAGCCAGCGGCGCCGTGCTGGTCGCCGGCTTGACGAGGGTGGGCATCCCCGCCAGCAACGACACGGCGAGCTTCTCGCCCATGCCCCATGCCGGGAAGTTAAAGGCGTTGATATGCACCGCGGCGCCAAGCCGTGAGACGAGCACGTGCTGGCCCACGTAGCGTGGTGCGAGGGTTAATTGCTCCATGTCGCCGTCGGCGAGCAAGGTACGCGCGCCGAGCTTCTTGCCCAGCGACGCGTAGTACGCAAGGGTCCCGGTAGCACCGTCGACGTCGAACTTGGCGTCAGAGCGGGTGTTGCCGCCGCTATCGGTCGCCAGTTGCAGCAGCTCGTCGCGGTACTCGTGCCAGGCAGAAGCAAGCGCGCCGAGCATCTCGCCACGCTGCGCAAAGGTCATCGCCCGCAGCGCCGGCCCCGCGCTGCGCGCGAACTGCAGCGCGGCTGCAAAGTCGATGCCCTCGGTCGAGGTCTCTGCGATGACCTCTTCGGTGCACGGGTTGTACAGGGGACGGGGCGTGCCGGACCCCGAGGTCCACTGCCCGCTCACGTAGCTTTTCAGTTGCTTGGTGGCTGCCATGACGCGCGATTGTACTGCAATTCAAGCGGCTGGCCAGAGCAGGAAGCGGGTCGTTGCGTGCCGAGCCGAAAAACAACCGCGCAACTAGCCCAGGGCGGCGAGCAAGTCCTGCAAGCACTGGTGCCCGCCGCGGAACACCCCAAAACCATCGCCGGGGATGACCGTTTCGATCGACTCTACGGCTGCCAGGCGACGCACGGAAGCCACAGCGGCAGCCTTGTCGCCCAGCTTGGGATCGGGCAGTAGGCGCAGCGTACCGGCCTGGTGGCAGCGCACGAGATCTCCGGTAATCAGCGTGCTGCCGTCGAGCAACAGGGCCAGCTCGCCGGGAGTCTTGGAGCCGTCCATCGCAAACACGCGCAGTCCGGGCAGCGGCTCGTCGCCGTCGCTCAGCCAGCCTGTGCAGGCCAGCGGAAAGTCCGGACGCTCGGCCGCCGGTCCCATGATCTCGGCACCACAAGTCGCGGCGAGTTGCTGCGCGTCGCGCGCGTGGTCGGAATTGGTGACGATGATCGCAGCGGCCCCGCCGAGCTGCGCGAGGTGTGCCTGGTCGTGCTCGCTCAGCGGCAGCGGATCGATCAGCACATTGCCCTGCTCGCGCGCCCACAGGATGCTGTTGAAGTCGATGTTGCGCTGTTCATCAAAGCTCGACCACATGTACAGGTCATCACGGTGCAGTTGCTTCATGGCGGTCTCCGGGGCTCGGCGTTGGCAGCGAAGAGCCTACGCTGCCCACCACCGGGAGTCGACAGGAGCGGGCCCGTGTGGGCAGGATGGGCGCCGTGACCAACACTCGACCCGCCCGGTTCATCGTCCCGATCATGCTGCTCGGCCTGCTCGCCGTGAGTACGGCCGCGGTGCTGGTTCGGATGGCCGGCAAGGCCATCCCCGGCGACAGCGGCCTGGGCGGCTTGACGGTTGACGACAGCCTCGCCATCGCGTTCTGGCGCATCACGATCGCCAGCGCCGTGCTGGCTCCAGTCTGGCTGAGCGCGCAGCGGCGCGCATCGATCGCGGTCCTCCCCCGCCCACAGCGACTGCGACTGGTCGGCGGTGGGCTGCTGCTGGGGGCTCACTTCGCCCTGTGGTTGTCGAGCCTGGCCTACACGTCGGTAGCGAGTTCGGTGCTGCTGGTTACCACCACGCCCATCTGGGTGGGGCTGCTGAGCCCGTGGATCGTCGGCGAGCGCCCGGGCCTGCGCACCTGGCTGGGCATCGCGACCGCCCTGGTCGGCTCGGCGGTGGTCGCCTTCGAGCCCAGCAGCGAGCTGTACCCCGACGCCCTGCTCGGCAACCTGCTCGCGATCGGTGGCGCGCTGGCCGCGAGCGGCTACCTCATGCTCGGCCGCCGGGTGCGGGCCGATCTCGGCTTCCTGGGCTACACCGCCGCGACCCTGGCGAGCGCCTGGCTCGTACTGGCAGCCACAGTGGTGCTCCTGGGAATCCCCATCTGGGGCTACTCGGCCACGGTCTGGGGCCTGCTGGTGTTGCTGGCGCTGCTACCGCAGCTACTCGGCCACGGTTCGCTGACTTACGTGCTGCGCTGGGTCGGGGCCGACATCGTCGCCGTGGTGCTGCTGGGCGAGCCCATCGGCGCCGCCCTGCTGGCCTGGCTGCTGCTGGCCGAGCTGCCCGAAGCGAGCGCCTTTGTCGGCGGCCCGCTGCTCATCGCCGGCATGGCGATCGTGCTGACCGGCAGGCTCCGCCGGCGACTCGGCCAGCCGAACAGGCCGGCCTGATCTAGACCAGCTCCAGCAGGTTCGCCGGAGGCCGCCCCACGGCCGCGCGATCGCCGACAACGCCGATGGGCCGCTCCAGCAGCGTCGGGTGCTTCGCCATCAGCGGGATGAGCACGGCATCGCTCTCGTCGCCGCTCAGCCCCAACTCCTTGAAGGCTTTGTCCCGCCTGCGCACCACGCTGTTGGCGGTCTGCCCCAGCTTGCCGAGCACCTCACGGATCTCGGCCTCGGACAGCGGCTCTTTGGTGTACTCACGGTAGGTGAACTCGATGCCTTCCGCACGGAGCAAGGCGACCGCCTTGCCACAGGTGCTTCAGGTCCTCTTGCAGATCAGGGTCAGCATGGCGTGATTCCTTTGTCAGTACAGTCGCTTACGCATCATGCGCGAGACCTGTAGCACGTCGTAGTCTGCCGCAGTTTGCCATGCTTTGCTGG
>CAZBDA010000144.1:0-11865 GCA_964490445.1 uncultured Rickettsiales bacterium
CGCAGGCGACGACGACACCGCAGGCGACGACGACACCGCAGGCGACGACGACAGCACCCCGCCGCCGTCGTCAGAGAACTGCCTGGATGGCATCGACAACGACCTCGACGGTGACACCGATTGCGCCGATGCACAGTGCATACCGACTTCAGTGTGCCAGGAGGACTGCGTAGACAGCATCGACAACGACCTCGACGGCGACACCGACTGCGCCGATCCCGACTGCTCGACCGCTCCCATTTGCGGGGGTGGAGGCGGCCCGGAGGTCTGCACCAACGGGACCGACGACGACGGAGACAGCCAGGTCGACTGCGCCGACAGTGACTGCAGTGCTGCCATCGGCTGCTGGGGCGCCGAAGTCGACATCAACGACCAGGGCTGTGATGACAACCTCGACAACGACAGCGACGGGCTGATTGACTGCGCAGACATCGATGACTGCTGCTTCTACACGGGGCCAGGCCAGGCTTGCGAGGGAGCGATTGAGTGCGGCGGGGGCGGCAGTGTCGAGAACGCCTGCAATGACGGCCAGGACAACGACAACGACGGCGACACTGACTGCCAGGACTCTGACTGCGCTACCGCGACCAACTGCCTCGGCGCAGGGGACGAGGCCAGTTCCTGCACGGCGGGAACGGTCAGCTGCCCCGCATGCGCCGACGGCATCGACAACGACGGCGACGGTCTACTCGATTGCGATGACGACGACTGCGACACAGCCTCGGTGGAGTGCCCACCGGACCCGGCTGAAGGCAACATCGACTGTCACGACCCCACGATTGCCGAGTGCCTCGAGTGCTATGACGGCATTGACAACGACGGCGACGGGTCCGGTGGAACCGTCTCGGGCTACACCGGCGCGGCAGTTCCCGGCAGCAGTGGCCAGATCCAGTGGGACCCGAGCGCCCCCATCGAAAACGGCGCCGATTGCCATGACCCACAGTCCATCGCCTGTGCGAACGACCCGACCTGCACTATCGCTTGTGGCAACGACCCGAACTGCACCCCTGCGGTCGCTGACGCCGGCTACAATTGCTACCTCTCGCGCCTGGCTGACGCTGGCTACGAGTGTGTGTATTAGTTGGCGCTGCGGGCGCTACGCTGGGGAGCTGTAATGATCGGCCCACTGGCGACGCGAACCAGGCTCTGCCTGGTCCTCGCGTGCATTGTGGTCCTGTCCTGTGCCCAGGAGCACCGGGAAGGCTACCTGCCCGGCCAGTGCACGGATGAAACCGACAACGACGGCGACGCCCAGGTCGACTGCGAGGATTTGGATTGCCAGGCTGCCCCCGATTGTCTCGAGGACAACGGCGCAGGGGACGACGACGATGACAGCGGGTCCGCTGCCAGCTGCCCGGGCTCCTACATCGTCGACAGCATCGAGACCAGCGACGACCTGGCCCTCATCGCGGACTGCGAGAGCATCGAGGGGGGGCTCTACATCATCGATACCGGCCTGTCCCACCAGGAAGGCCTGGCGGACATCGACGAGTTGTCGAACCTTCGCTCGGTGGGCGGAGACCTGTACATCCGCGGCAACGACGGCCTGGCCCACCTGGACGGCCTGGCCGGACTGCACTCGGTCGGCGGCACCCTGTACATCTGGTTCAACGACTCACTGTCCAGCCTGGACGGACTCTCCAGTCTCACCTCGGTGGGCGACGACCTGTCCATCAGCATCTACGACGCGGTCTCCAATCTCGACGGCCTGTCCGGCCTGACCTCGGTGGGTGGCACTCTGCAGCTCCACGGCAACACGGCCCTCGCCGACCTCGACGGCCTGTCGAGCCTCACGTCGATCGCCGGGGATCTGCTCATCGACGGCAACCCGGCCCTCTCTCAACTGGACGGACTGGCCAGCCTGTCCTCACTCGGCGGGAACCTCGAGATCTCCGGCAATGACAGCCTCTCCCAGATCAACGGCCTTGCCAGCTTGACCGGAGTCGGCGGCACCTTGTCCCTGTCTCACAACCTGGTGCTGGCTGACATCGACGGTTTTTCCAGCCTGGCTTCAGTCGGCGGGGACCTCAGCATCCGCACCAACGCAGCCCTCGCCAGCCTCGATGGTCTGTCCAACCTGGCCTCAGTGGACGGGAACCTGGACATCTCGAGCAACGCAGCCCTGTGCCAGAGTTCCGTCGATGCCTTCCTGGCGGCTTGCACCTCGTGTGGTCTGGCAAACACTGGCGGCAACAACGAAGACTGCTGAGTAAGCTACACGTGCGTTCTCGGGGTCTCGAATTCGAACTCCGAGCAGGCCGCCCAGGGCACTCTCTTGAACTCGGAGCCGGCAGGTCTTTTTGGTGGCGGCGAATGGTGACCGCCAGCGCCGGATCTGTGTCCCCTGGACCGTGCAGGTTCTTCCTCGAAGTCAGCGGCAAGGCGACCGCCTTCTGAGTCCATCTATGCGGTATTGTGTTGAACCACCTGCCTTTGGGAGTTGTCCTATGTCGTCTCGTTTCCTGTTTGCCTGCATTGCTGCAGTCTCACTCGGTCTCGGTAGTTGTGCCGATGAGTCCACTTCCACCAGTGCCTCGACTGCTACCAGCGAGGCGCCTGTTCCGGCAGTGGATGCGGCGCCAGCGGCGGCGGCCGATTCCGAGACAGAGCCTGCTCCTGCGGAAGCGGCGGCCCCTGCCGCGGCCCCAGCGACGGCCCCCAGCTCGGCTGCCATCGCCGACGAGGCACCCGTTGAGGACTTCGTTGAAGGCCGAGATGTGGAGGCGATCGACTCAGGTGCTCGAGACGCTCTCGGCTGGGAAGCACCGCAAGCTCTACCCGGCGAGGAGAACGAAGCCGAGGTGGTCCCTACCACTACCGCGGTAGTCGAAGAGTACACGCAGCCCGAGGACGGTGGAGCAGGCTCAGTCGAGCCGCCCGCCGACCCGAACCAGGGAGTGGATGGCTACGGTCACGCGACAGTCGACAGTGAACTCAACGGCGTGGCAATCCTCATGGCTGGCAAACACTTCCGTTGGCTGCAGGGCTCAAAAGACGTTGCCAAGGGCTTCTACGGAATCCCGGTCCTGCTCAGTGTGTGGTCGTGCAAGGACAAGAACTTCAACGGCTTCGCCAAGTGGCTGACAGGTCTCGAGTCCAAGTACTCCGACCACATGGTGAGTGTGCTGCAGCCGGCAAACGAGAGCGAGCGCAGCCTCACCAGCGGAGACAACGTCTGCGGTCTGAGTTCCCGCCCGCTCCGCTCCCACGGGGTCGACCTGGATGGCTCAGTCGTCAAGAAGCTCGGAGCCAAGCGTTCGCCGGCGGTCTATGTGTACAACGAGTTGGGCGAGGTAGTGGCCAGCCACGTCGGCCCGCTCAAGGCTGGCTCGGCAGGAGCCAAGAAGATAGAGGCTGCGTTCAGGCCCTTGATGGCCCCCATCCTGCAGCTACGACGGACGAGCGCCAAGCCGTAAGTGCCGCACACCCATTTCACAGAAACCATTGCGGCAGGTTCTTGCTGCGGGGCAACCGCAGTCAGCGGGTCACAGCGCACTGGTCCTACAATCCACGCGATCTTTACTGCACCGGTAGCGGTGTGTTCGCCTGGGTTCCCTGTGGTGGCCACGACCAGTTAGTTTAAGTACTGCTCTGGACCGTTCAGCGGGCTAACATAGTGGGTGTTCCTGGATTCATACCCCGGTTCGGAGGCTCCCTTGACGCTCCCTGTCGGGCGCCGTGCAGCCTATCGCCCCCTCTCCTTGCCCCTCGCCCTGTACCTCGGCTCGATCCTGTCTTTGCTCGCGGGCGCCTGCACCCCGCAAGCCGCCGATCCAGACCCCGGCGACGACGACTCCACTGTGGGTGAGTGCCGCTCGTGCGCGGGCGATTGGTTGATCTCCAGCCCAACCGAACTGGAGTCCGCAACGGAGTGCGAACAGATCGAGGGGAACCTCACCCTGAGCACAGCACCGGAAGTAGCCCTCGACCTGGCTCTGCTCAGTTGCCTTCGTTCCGTCGCGGGAAATCTTGAAATCGTGGACAACGAAGGCCTGACCAGCCTCACGGGCCTGGAAGCCCTGACCAGCGTGGGCGGCGACCTCGAGATTCGAGACAACCAGAGTCTGCAGAGCCTGACTGGCCTGGAAGGGCTGACCCAGGTGGGTGGAGCAGTGACTACCTCATGGAATCCTGCGCTGGAGAACCTGGCCGGCCTCGGTGCCGTGGCGCAGGTAGGAGACTCCATCACCATCTCGTTGAACGGTATGCTCACCGACATCCGTGGTTTCCAGGGTCTCTCCTCCCTTCCCGGAGACCTGGACATTTCTCGCAACAACGAACTGGAACATCTCGCGGGCCTGGAAGCCCTAACTTCCGTCGGCGGGGACCTGGAGATCAATGAGAACCCGAGCCTGGAGGAGATTGACGCCCTCAGTGCGCTCACCGATATCTCCGGCGACCTGACCTTGTCGTGGAATACCACTCTGTCCAGCCTCAGCGGCCTCGCGAACCTCGGCAACATTGGTGTCGACCTGGACATCCACCGCAACGAAGCCCTCCAGGACCTCGGCGGCCTGGGCGCCCTGGCCTCTATCGCGGCAGATATGCGAATCAATGAAAACGCCAACCTGCTACACCTCGATGACCTCACCAACCTGACATCGGTAGGCAGCGATCTGACCATCGGCTCCAACACTCACCTCTCCAGCATTGACGGCTTGCTCAGCCTCACGTCCCTGGGAGGCCGGCTCCTGGTCCACAACAATGGCGAACTGTGCCAGGCCGAGGCCGAGGCGGTCGCCGAACAGGTTCCTGCAGAGGACGCACCCCTCGTAAACGACAACAATGGTCCGTGCACATGAAAAACGACCGATTTGCCATCTCTCTTCTCGCCGGCCTGATGGCCGCGCTTTCGGCAAGCTGTGGGCCGGGCAGCTGGGAAGGCCAACTGTCGGGAGACTGTACCGACGGCTTAGACAACGATGGAGACGGCCTGTACGACTGTGATGATTCCAATTGCGCAGCTTCGCCGGACTGTCTGGGTGGGGACGACGACGACACCGGCGACGACGACACCGGCGACGACGACACCGCAGGCGACGATGACAGCGCAGGCGACGATGACAGCGCGGGCGACGATGACAGCGCGGGCGACGATGACAGCGCGGCACCAGCAAGCATCAGCCCGCAGGGCATCATCATGCTCGAGTTGGCCGGCGGCAGCTTCGAAATGGGCTGCACGCCGGGACAACTGCCTTGCGACAACGACGAGAACCCGGTCCACATCGTGACCCTTACCCACAACTTCTGGATGGGAAAGACCGAGGTAACGCAGGGCCAGTGGCAGGCGCTGATGGGGAACAACCCCGCGAACTTCCCTTCCTGCGGGCCCGACTGCCCCCTGGAGATGATGACCTGGTGGGAGACCGTGGCCTTTACCAACGTACTGTCGTTGGCCGAAGGCCTAAGCGAGTGCTACAGCCTCGGGGGCTGCACGAACACACCAGGCAACGACATGGAGTGCAGCTCCGCGACCATCACCAGCCTTTCCGGCTCACCGTACGACTGCGAAGGCTACCGCCTACCGACCGAGGCTGAATGGGAGTACGCAGCACGCGCCGGCACGGACCTCGCCTACGCGGGCAGCAACGTGCCGGACAACGTGGCCTGGTACAGCGTCAACTCGGGCAGTTCGACCCACCCGGTAGCCACGAAGCTCCCCAACGCCTGGGGCTTTTACGACATGAGCGGCAACGTCTGGGAGTGGGTCTGGGACTGGTATGACAGCGGCTACTATTCCATTAGCCCCTCTACCGACCCCCAGGGGCCCGCCAGCGGCTCCACCTGGGTCCGCCGAGGCGGGGGCTGGCTCGACGACTACATGTGGTATCCGCGGGTCGCCGATCGCGACATCATCAGTGCCGGCGACCGCTACGATCTCGGCCTCGGCTTCCGGCTCGCGAGGACGGTCCCATGACCCTTGCAGGCTTGGCTGCTGCTGGTCGTGATTTGTGCAGCACCTCCTCGGCGGAGCCACGACAGGAGCGGGTGCCGGGCCCCGAGCTCTGCCCTCAGGGGCAGGCCCTGGACGTCTCCTCATCGCACAGGCGCACGTAGTAGCAGTTGGGCACACCGCTATCGAGATCTCCGCTGGCCCGCACCGCCAGGGACTCGGGGTCGTCACAGTCGGCACCGCCGTCATTGTCACCGTCGACCCCGTCGTAGCAGGAGATGCAGTCAATGGGGTTGAAGTCACCACAGTGGTCGGGGCCGTCGCCAGCCCCGTCTCCCTGCCACGGAAGGCCTGGTTGCTGGCAGGCCCATTCGGGATTGTCGAGGCAATCTGCATCGTTGTCCGGGCAGCTCATGGTGTCGCAGCAAGGCGGGTAGCCCTCTGAGCCAGGCTGGTCGGGACACAGCGAATGCCCCTCACAGTCCTGATCCTTGCAGTCGATCAAGCCGTCGCAGTCGCCGTCAATCCCATCTGCACAGCCAAGATCGTCCGGGCCGACCTCTGACTCGGCACCTGTCCCACCACAACTGAGGTCACAAGCGCAGTCGGGGTCGGCACAGTCCACGTCTCCATCCTCGTCGTCGTCGACACCGTTGATGCAGTCCTCCTGTGGACCCGAAGACGTGTCATCGTCGCCGCTACAGGCCGGATCGGCAACACAGTCAGGATCGGCACAGTCGACCAGGCCGTCGCCGTCGTCGTCGACGCCATCGGTGCAGTCGAACTCCACGTTCTTGTTCGTGTCGTCATCACCAGACCCGGTACCGTCGTCGTCGTCATCGTCGCCAGCACTGTCGTCATCGTCGCCCAGACAGACGGGCGCGCCGGCGCAGTCGGGGTCACCGCAGTCGTAGAGACCGTCACCGTCGTTGTCGGCTCGATCGCTGCACTCGCCGGGCGCGTGTCCCTCGCGGTGCGTCTCGCTACAGCTGGTGGGCAGCACGAGCAGCAGAAGCGCGAGCAAGCTTATTGCGCGCACGCCGAGACGGCGTGCAAGGCTGGAAAACACGGTCAATTCCCTAAGCTAAAAGCGAGCCTTGCCGACATCGCTCGACCCGCAAGTCCACTCCAACGCCCTGCTGCGAGCAGACTAGGGGATGGTCCTCGCCAGGCGTAGGCCGAGGTCGTAACAGCGGAACCCCGGAGGGTTGAAGTCGCGACGAGCGATCCGTGAGGCGTCGGGGGTGTTGTCCCAGCAGCCACCGCGAAACACACGGCTGGCACCGGCGGCCGGGCCTTCGGGATCGGACGCTGTGGGGCTTGCGTCGTAGCTCTGTCCGTACCAGTCCGCAGTCCACTCCCAGGAGTTCCCGCTCATGTCATACAGGCCATAGGCGTTGGACTGCTTCTGCGCCACCGGCTGCATGCTCGACTCGCTGTTGCCGTTGTGCCAGCCCACGTCTTCGATGCTGTCGGAGCCGGAGTACAACTGGTCCTGACCGCCACGGGCCGCGTATTCCCACTCTGCCTCGGTAGGCAGGCGGTAGCCCTCGCAGTCATACACAGAGCCGGTGATGCTGTTCACGGTCGCGTCGTTGCACGTGTAGGTGTCGTAGATGTCACCGTCACCAGGTTCGCAGTAGCCCTCGGAACCACAACCACCACCGAGGATTCCAGAGCACTCGCTGAGCACGTAGCACTCTTCCAGGCCCTCAGCAGCCGACACGGCATTGGCAAAGGCAGCAGCCTCCCACCAGTTGATCAACTCGACCGGGCAGTCGAGGCCGCAGTCAGCCCCACCACCAGTAGCAGCGTGGAAGGATGGGTTGTTGCCGATAAGAGCGCTCCACTGGTTCTGTGTCACGTCGGTGGCGCCCAACCAGAAATCTCGGGTCAGGCTCAACTCTCTTGCGGTTTCATTGAACAGACAGCCCGACTGGCCCGCCGTGCAGCCAATCGAAAAATCACCTGCCGGGATCCGCAGAAGATCAATCCCCTGAACGGTTACTGCATCGAGATCGAGGACTTCGGGAGGATTGGAATCACCCGGATCTGGGGAGTCGCCGTCGACAGCGCAGCCGCCAAGGACCAGAACCGACGAAAGGGCCAACAGAACCAGCCCCGTAGACAACCACCAAGAATTCAGTTTCATTCTCTCGCCCCTTTTTTGTCCCGTCACCTAGTCAAATTCCGGGAGATTCAACGATGATGATAGCACCAACGGGCGCCATCCGAGACAAAAATACGATACCCCGCCATGAGCAGTGAAGCTACCCGAAGTGGGCTGGGCTGGTCAGGACCGAGGACTGGGGTCATGGGAGGCTCCTCGCGAGCCGCAGGCCCAGCAGGTTGGTGCCGTTACGCACGATCCCATTGTTGCGATAAGCAACCCGTGCGCCGGGGTAGGCATGACCCCAGGCGCCGCCGCGGTGAACCCGAACCTGCCCGGTAGCGGCGCCGGCCGGGTCAATGGCTGGGCTCGTTGCGTAGTAACTCTCGTCCCACCAGTCCCAGGCCCACTCCCAGACGTTGCCGCTCAGATCGTAGAAGCCAAAAGCGTTGGCCTGTTTCTGCGCCACCGGGTGGGTCGTGCCTGCACTGTTGTGCTCGCACCAGCCCACCTCGTCGATGCTGTCCGAACCGGCGTACAGAAGGTCCGTGTCCGCTCGCGCCGCGTACTCCCATTCCGCTTCGGTCGGTAGCCGGTAGCCCTCGCAGTCATACACCGAGCCAGCCGGGCTGTTTACCACCACGCCGGTACACTCCATGTCCAGACCGGGCAGGTCGTCGGTACAGCCGCTCAGCGTGTAGCACTCGCTGAGACCCTCGGACGCGGACACGGCATTGGCAAAAGCAAGAGCCTCCCAGAAGTTCACCGTCTCCACCGGGCAGTCGAGGCCGCACTCTGCGCCTTCGCCGTCAGGGCCGAACCAGGACGGGTTGTTGGCCATCAGGTAGCTCCACTGACCCTGGGTCACCTCGGTCATCCCGAGCCAGAAGTCGTGGCTCAGGGTCACGTTGTGCGTAGGCAGCTCGTTGTCGAAGCAGTCCACCTGCCCCGCCGTGCAGCCCATCTCGAAGCTGCCGCCACAGACGTGCACAAGGGCGATGCCCTGGACCGTGGTCACCGACAGGCAATCCGAAGCCACATCGTCGTCGTCGCCACTGCAGTCCTCAGAGCCGGTGCAACCCTCGTCCATGCAGTCATAGAGACCATCTGCATCGTTGTCGGCACCGTCGCTGCAGTCGCCTGGTTCCTCACCTTCGGTTCGCTCACCCCCGCAGCCACCCAGGAGCACCGCCAGCACGGCGACAGGGGCCAGGCAGAGCAGAGCAGTCCGTCGTAACTCGTCATGCATGTCGAGACATCCTACCCACCCATGCGGCCAGCGACGGCCGTCAGGGAACGGTCCTCGCGAGGCGAAGACCGAGCCCGGAGTTGAATCGGTCGGGGTGGTCGTGGTTGCGGCGAGCCACTCGGGTGTACTCAGCAGGGGCGTACCAGGCGCCCCCCCGGTAGCTCCGATAGACGGTCGGGCCCGGTCCCAGTGGATCCGTCGCGGGGCTGGTCGGGTAGTAGCTGGGGTCATACCAGTCCCAACCCCACTCCCAGACATTGCCACTCATGTCGTACAGGCCCCACGCATTGGCTTGCTTCTGTGCCACCGGATGGAGGGTCTCGGAGCTGTTCCCTTCGTACCAGCCCACCTCGTCGATGGAGTCCGAGCCCGCGTAGAGCACGGCGGCTTCGGCCCTCGCCGCGTACTCCCACTCCGCCTCGGTCGGCAGCCGAAACCCCTCGCAGTCATACAGCGAGCCGGTACCGCTGTTCACCGACACGCTGCTGCACTCCATGGCGTCGCCGGGCGTGTTCGTGCAGTCGTCCAACTCGAAGCACTCGGGCAGCCCTTCGGCCGCAGACGCCGCGTTTGCGAAGGCCAGTGCCTCGTACCAGTTCAGGTTCTCGACCGGACAATCCTGCCCGCAGGAGCTGTGGTGCGAGGGGTTGTTGCCCATCAGGGCCTGCCACTGCCCCTGTGTGACCTCCGTCGTCCCGAACCAGAAATCGCGGGTCAAAGTGACGGTGTGCACCGGCGACTCATCTTCCTGGCAGCTCGACTGATCGGCCGTACAGCCCATTTCGAAGCTTCCGCCACAGATGTGGGTGAGAGCGATGCCCTGGGCGGTGGTGGTGGAAAGGCAGTCTGCACCGGAGTCATCATCGCCGGCAGAGTCGTCATCGCCCCCCGCGTCGTCGTCATCGCCAGCACAACCCAGCGGCACGACCACAAGCAGGCCAGCAAGAAACAGCAGTCCCAGTCGCCCGAACGTCACGCCCAACTCCAAGCCACGAGCCGGAGCCGGAAATTCCGCCAGCAGGGCGGAGCAAAGCCGTCGCTCACGGGACTGTCCTGGCAAGGCGAAGCCCCACATTGCCGTGCGTGTGCCCCGCCTGGTGGTTGTATCGCTTGGAAACCCGAGCGTCGGTGCCGCCGTCGCTCCAACTGCCACCACGGGCACCTCGACGGATGCCAAGCTCAGGCCCGCTCGGATCGATCTGCGAGCAGGTGGTGTAGTAGCTCTCGTCCCACCAGTCCCACATGAACTCCCACACGTTGCCGCTCATATCGAACAGACCGAAGGCGTTGGGCTGTTTACTGGCCACCGGGCTGGGGCTCAGGTTGCTGTTGCCGCTATACCAGCCGACGTCGGCGATGCTGTCGGATCCTGCGTAGAGCAGATCTGTCCCCGCCCGCGCCGCGTACTCCCATTCCCCTTCGGTGGGTAACCGGTAGCCTTCGCAGTCGTACGGCGAGCCGGACGAGCTGGTCACAGCCACGCTGAGGCACTCCATGTCGCTGCCCACGGGGTTGTCGTTGCAGCCGGTCAGCTCGTAACACTCCGGCAGGCTCTCAGCGACCGACACCGCATTGGCAAAGGCGAGCGTTTCCCACCAGTTGACGGTCTCCACCGGGCAGTCCAGGCCACATTCTGGGCCGTCGCCCTGGGGTCCGAATTGGGACGGATTGCCCGGCATCAAGGCACTCCACTGCCCCTGAGTCACTTCGGTCGCACCCAACCAAAGGCCACGGCTCAATGTCACCGAATGGACTGGCGACTCGTTGCTATCGCAGCTCACCTGCCCCGGGGTGCAGCCCATCTCGAAGCTGCCGGCGCAGAGCTGGACCAGGTCGATTCCCTGAATCGTTATGCTCGAAAAGCAGTCGTCATCCGCCGCCGAGTCGTCATCTCCCGCTGAGTCGTCATCCCCCGCCGAGTCGTCATCCCCCGCCGAGTCGTCATCGTCACAGTCGTCATCCTCCCCTGTGTCGTCATCGTCGTCCGCCACGCCAGAGTCGTCGTCGTCCCCCGTCGAGTCGTCGTCCCCCTGGCACTCGGGAGCCTCTGTGCAATCCGGGTCAGCGCAGTCGACCAGGCCGTCGCCATCGTTGTCGAGCGCATCGTTGCACTCGCCAGGGCTCTGACCTTCGCTGACTGCCGGGCTGAGATCGTCGTCGTCGTCCCCATCACATCCCGCAGGCAGGCAAAGGAGCATGCCGGCGAGGAACAAGAACAGGAGCCTCTCGAGATTCACTTCCATCTCTGACCCGGCAGGGTAGCCGAGGCTGCAACCAGCGTACAGGCACGATCACGCCCGCTGTGCCTGCTCTGCCCCCTGTCTCGCCTTCTTGGATCCGTGGGGTGCCGAGCCCGGCTTGCGCTCTCAGGTCGTCGTCTGCGGCGCACACCTGCTCGAACACGGCAGCCGTTTTGTGACGAGTAGTGGCCGAGATCGGGTAACATGGCGGGCGTTGTCGGAGCTATGGGCTGCCGTACTGTCATAGGACCGGGATGAGACGTCTCGCTCCCCTTGCCTGGATGATCACGCCATGAGTCACTTCTCTCTTGCCCGTCTCCTCTCTCTTATCGCCTTGTTGATCCTGTTGCCCATGGCTGCCTGTGACAGCGGC
>CAZBDA010000145.1:0-10102 GCA_964490445.1 uncultured Rickettsiales bacterium
CACAGGAGCAGCCTTCTGAGGCACTGGAGGTCCCATCGCTGCTATCCTCTCACGAGAAGTGGGTCGAGGAGCTGCACGCGACGGCATCGGTGCTATCCTTCCTCGGACCGCCAAGACTGCACTGCCTGGTTCATCTCCAGCTCGCATGTCAAACCTCTGATTGTAGATCGCAATGAGGTCGTCCCTCAACGGCTTCCACAACTCTGCGAATCGTGCATCCGAGAGTGCCTTGAGTTGCAAGTTCTGCAGATTCCATCGGTTGAGCGCGTCAGGGTACCTACGGAGCTTTCCCCATGCATAGTAGCACGCGCCCAAGTGGCATCCACACGGTCCTCGCTCATCATGGTCGCCATGGAACAAGGTGCGATAGTGGTACGTGACGGTGCATCCCAAACTACGCAGAAACTGTCCCAACTCATGGCCAGCAATAATGGCACGATGTCGGCCCTGTCTGCAATGGATGAGGATCCAGCCTTGCTTAGCTTCTCCTATGTATCGTCCTTTGTCATCGTACAGCGGCTCGGCATGTCGCTCTCTGGCCTTCTGCAAAACAACACGAACTTCACCAGCAAGACACTTCAGAGCATACTTCAACTCTGCTTGATTGTCTTGAAAGGCAAGGTTATAGCGATGACCCTCGTTGTGGCCGTCACAAGCGCCAAAGACTTCAGTGTCCGGCATCCCTGGAACCTCCGCCTTCCACTTGTGCGCCGAGGGGTCCTTCAAGGGCGCCTCTCCTCTCTTGAGGAACGAGACCTTGGTATCCACGACTCCTTGCCACCTGCAGTCCTGTCGGTTCATATGGCTCTCTCCCGTGATAATGATGTGCACGTGGATCGTGTTATCGCGAGGCTTCTCTGATGCACTCCACGGAGCCCCTGGCGAAGACCAAGTATGCATCGCCATGTACTTCTTGTCTTGCCACGGAGTCTCGCCATAGTTGGATCGAACCATCCTCCGGAGTACCCGCGCTGCCCTCGATGCGGAGCATCGAGACCAGTGCCGGCACTCCTCCGCTCTGGGGATCAGCTTAGACACAATAGCGGAGCTATCATGAGAATGCTTACCCTCTACCCCGGGTATATTTAACGAGGCATCTTCCTGGAACCCTTCTGCATATACCCCGGGGATGAGCATTGCTAAAAACAGTATTCGGAGGAATTGTGCATGGTGTCGGGTAGTGATGGTGCAGAGGAAATAGAGTAGAGTAGATAGAGCTATCATCACTATGGCCTTATGACACAGCCAAATGATGCATGCCTGAACGGTCGTACTGGCTATGATGCCCAGTATAGGACTCAACAGACAAATGGTCCCCCAGACCATAGACTCTATCCCTTGGGCAGATGAGGCTTGGAATCGGCCTGGGCATCTCTTGTAATGCCACGTTGGTCCGGCCCAGCAGTTCGGACAAACTGCGAATCCACACTTTCTGCAACGGTAATTTGTGAGGTGGTTGCAGTGAACGCACTGCTCATAAGCCATCTGCCGAACACACTCAACACACTCGGTATGAGCTCGAGGAGACTGATCTGCAGCAGACTCCTTCCCTCGCCCATCATCCGCCTCTTCTCCTCTAGTCCTCCTTCGTCGTCGCCGATCCGCAATCGCAGTCACCACATCATGGGCTCCTGAAGCACCAGGTGGGTGACACGGCTTCCGACCTGTAGCAACACAAAGGTCATCGACGAACAGGTACCAATCCTTGTACAGTCGCCGAGCGAAGACTGTGAAGACCAACTCTTGGAAGTCCTCTGGGCCGTTCGTAGGTCCAAACGTGAGACCTCTAGGCAACCAACAGCCGCTAGCAGACAAGACTGCCATCTTCTTCTTCGTCTCTTCCTCGTTATCGACTTGATTGAAACCTTCCTTGAGATCGCCAACGGAGATGAACTGGTTACCTGCTACTGAACTCTTGATGTAATCCGAATTAGGGATCAAGAAGAACTTGCGGACCGTAACTTTGTTCAACTCTCGGTAGTCGACCACCATCCTTCTACTTCGCTTTATTGCCTTGTACGCCTTCGCTTCCTTGGTGGGAAAGGCAGGGAATCCCCATTCCGAAGAACCCTTCTCCAACTGGCCGCGCTTGACGTCTTCCTGTATAGCTTTCTCAATCCATTCGGTGTCAGGGCGATTCAAACGGAACAAAGGCCTCCTCACAGGGGGACCTCTCGTAATCAACCGATGTCTGAAACCCTTAACTGTGGTCCTCGGAGTGTCTGGGAGCCACATGCATCCTGATCCTCGATCGACCACCCATCGGATCACTTCAATGTCCGCTGGAGAGAGGTGACCGTAGCGCTCTTGATCTACTGTCTCACCCACACCCACAGCTTCACGACAAAGCCTGCGATACTCTGGCGTCTGTCTAGGATTGCCCTTGATCACTTCATTCCGAAGCGTCAAGTAGCGACTCTTATCCAACACGGGACCATCATAGTTCCCTTCCTTCAACTTCTGCAGCCATTGGTGTTCAGCTCTCTCACGCTCTTTGCACTTCTCGGGGGTTCCTCGTTGGCGCGATCGCAGAGCTTCCACATAGCTGGGATCCAAAACTTCCGTTTTCTGAGCAACTGCCTGTGGCTGTCGTTTCTGCTTCATCTTCTGTCGCTGATTCGCTAACAGCGTGCCATATTTGGCAGGGGTCTTACCTTCGTCGGGCTCACTCGGCTGCTCGACCTGAGCAGGGCTGCAAGTCGGCGGCCAAGTGGCTTCCTCGCCCTCATCTGCGACATCCTTCTTTGATTCCTCTGCCTCCACTTCATCGTCAGGGTAGCCAACTAGCTCTCTGGGTTTGCTCACCTTGTACAGATGTTCATCTCGGGCAAGCCGCTCATAGAGCAAGCGACCGCGTTTCATCAAATCCGGATTAGCTGCCAACTCACCAAAGTAGGGGCTAGCTGCTAACATCTTGTACGCACCCTCACTCATGACAGAGCAACACAATTCGTGAATGCTCTCCATGGCCACGGCTACTGCTTCTGCATTCGCTAAACCTCGCTGTCCAGCATCTGCAGACATCCTGTACGACCAACCACGCTTCGACAGATCCGTCGAGTCTCCTTGCATCATTCCACCGTCCTGGTAGAGCTCGACCACCTTAACCAAGGCTGCATAAGGGACGATAGCTCTCACTAGGTTTTCAGTAGGTGCAAAGGTGAGGACCGCACCTTCCGCATTCGGCGTACGATAGATCGCCCTGTGCTTAATGGTCAATCCTCCCCATTCGTTGGAATGTTCATGGACTTCGACTGTCATTGCTTCTTTATCATTATGCAAAGTTTTTCCAACCGACAATTCTCGGCCGTCATCGGTCCTGTACGCTACGTACTGGCCTCGTACAAGGCCCTTCCATCCTCGCTTCTTGCTCGCCCTCAATCCTGTGGCGACAACATGGGGAGGAAGACGCTCTCCATCGGTCGGTGTATCAACCATCTGACCAATACTGCGCAACTGAGGACTAGTTTCGAATTGCAGAGCACTCCTCCTGGGTCCCACTCGAATCTGGTCCATAGGAATGTCCGCACCATTCTCCACCAAGGTTCCAGTAGCTGGATCCCTCAACTTGACACTGCTCAATGTCGACTGGCTCTCCACTGTATAAGGACCTCGGCTGGGTTCTCCAAGCAAATGCTTCGCTGGTCTCGCTTTATTGGGCATCATCCTGAAAACTATCTCACCCGGCATGAGCACTCGCAAATTCCGATGTTCATTAGCCGTGGCGACCCTCTTAGCCGTAGTCTCTTCCTTGTGGCGCTGCAGCATACCGGCAAGCTCCCTGAAATTCGTGAACAAACGAGCTGCGATGTCGGTTTGAGGCGATCCACGAGGCACCATGAAGGGCGCCAAAGTGACATCCGTCTCTTGCAACAAGGCATACCCCGTCTGCAATTCATGGGCTGAGAAGCCGTTTTCACCAATCTCGGTATCAACAAGAAACTCAATCACAGGGGCTAGGACATCCCATTCCTGGGGGAATGCCCTGCAAATCTTGTGGATGAGGATAAGCCACTGAGTGAGCACTTCCTGATGTTTGCGTTCCCCCGGACCTTGATGTCGAGGTGTGAACGCTGCTCCAAGATACTGCTTCGAATTACACAGAACTAGAAACTCCTCCGCTACTGCCGATGTCATCTCAGGGCCTCGATCCGTGCGCGTGATATCGGGCACTCTCCTGGCTCTCATCACACACGCTACGAGCGCTCTCAAGAAATGCGGCTTCGTCAGGCGGGGAAAAGGTTCCAACTTGCATACTCCGAGCAGCGTGCAGTGGTAGCTGAGAATATAACAATTCCCCAGCTCGCTCCGTGTAAACGGACCCTGGCAATCGATGATCACATCCGCCCAAGGCAATTTGTACCTCATTTGATTGCTCGACAGCACACTCCTCATGGGCTGTAACTGTCCGGCCGTCCGATACTGATGGCACACCACGCACTTGTGAATCCATATGCTGAAATCTCGATACATATCTCTCCAAAAACCCAGACGTTTTAGGACTTGCCAAGTAGCCCCAGACGCACGGTGCGGCTCCAGAAACGCGCAGTGTGACCATTCAAAGGCCCATCTGCGCCACGTCACTGGCTTTTCCTCTCCAGGAACATCTACGTTCGGGAGGACCGGCACCCATATGTCGGCTCGCTGCGCTTCCACTCGTCGTTCCAAGACTAGATCCGAGGGAGACAGCCGATAATCCTTGGTAGTCTCAGTCACATCCTGAGCTGGATTCTTTTTCGTTGCTGCTAGCAGGCTCGTTTGAGTGTCAATCAGCGCTTTCGTCTCAGAACATTGAGACTGACATTCCTTCAACGCCTGCCGTAGTTTCAATTCTCTCAATACTCCGGGCGCTGCCTTTGGATCGCAATCAGTGGCTTCCTTCCACTTAGCTTGGAGACAACTCCGCAATTCCTCACGCAAGTTATGACAAGTCTCCATTCGCTTCACAGTGAGTGGTTCCACATCCGCGAACATCAACGCTCTCGGAAGATTCCTCATCGCACGAATGCCAATCTTAGCTGTCGGCAGGCTACGGAGTAGCTCACCAACGGCCTCGATATCCTCCTCTCGACTTTCGGCTTCCGCATTCTGCTTCTTTCGTTTCGCAAACTCTTTCTTAAGTTCCTCGAGGAGCTCTGAAGAAGTCGAAGCCCCAGCCCTTGAGTCCACATACCAATCTTCCAAAGTCCGAAACCCATGCAGCACTGCTTCCTCTTGAGTAGGCCAGCGCGTAGAAGGGAACTCCGGCTTGAATCGGTCATGATCAGGTCTCTTTGGAGGGCGCAACACCGGATTAGGGGCTCTCTGCCTGATCTGCACGGCTCCCACTTCCGCTTGATGCCAATAGGGTTGCTCCACTTCTCCAAGTTGTTTCTCTGTCTGGCACCTAGGACATATCTGATCCTCTCCGGCCTTCAATGCTGGTATGCACGTCAAATGCATCAACAGCCCACAAGTAGGATTAGGACAGCGTCCCAGCGCTCCTGCTTTGTAACACACGCAGCATACTCCCGCTCCTTGGCCTTCCTCCTGCTCGAAGTAGATAGGCAGAGGTTTGAGAGCTTCTTCCACGAACTCCCTGGCTGGCATGAGGGTCGTTTCCGCTGAACATCCCATACTCATCGCCAATTCTTCGGCCAACTTAGGCGTCAAGTACTTTCGAGTCATCAGTACTGTCCGTCGGTTACCTCTCGGCTGGGCCCACTCCATCTCTGGAAAAGCAAGGAGTAGATCCGCATGAGGCATGGAACTGGAGTTGTTGCTGCACGGCATTATCACTGGATCGATCATTATCATCCCAGCTACTCCACTCCAGCACTCACGGAAGGAACGCATCTGAGCAACCGTAACTGCTCTAGATCGAATCGCCTTCTCCAGAATGACCGGGAAGGAGGCCATGGCTATCATTATCGCACCTTGCCCTATCCCAACCAAGATGCGGGGACGGGCGCGCTCCACTTGTGCCATGAACTCAACTAATGCCGCATTAACATGCTTTCGTAGATCTTTGATCCTTCCAGCATGGTCGCGCTTCTCTGGTTTGATCCAGTAACCCTTGCACTCGATATCATTCAACACATCATACGGCGGCACCGCAATGGTCCACTCGAGATTGACTGAAAGACTCTTGTCCAAGGTAAGCTTCCACTGTTCTGCCTTCTGCTTGACTTCCAATTCCAACGCAAAAGGTCCAAAGAATAACGCTTTGAGATCAGGTCTCTCCTCTTTGCTAACCAAAGCTGGTCCTGCTTCCTCAGACTTGAGACACTCGGCAAGCGCTGCTTCTTCGCGGTCCTTCATGACGGCAAAGATCGCTTCTACCAAGTTAGGGTCAGGACGCACTTCCTCAACAGGATAGGCTTTGTCGGTTTGAGACCTAATCTTCGGTGTCCAATTGGAGACATTCGGCTCGGCTTCGTCCTGAAGAGCAATTTCAGGTTCATCCGCGGAAGCTTTCGGCTGCTCAACCTGAGCACTGCTGCAAGTTGGCTGCTTAGACTTCGCTTTGGGCTTAGCGCTGGGCTTCGCCTTAGGTTTTGTAAAAGGAGGGTTCTCACTCTTTGCGGTTTTTATACCCCCCTTAGAACCATGACCGCTCGTCTCCCCCCGAACAGGCTTTTTATAGTCGTTAGCCCTGGCTTCGTACTGTAAGGAGACTGCGAGCCCTTCAGCATGAGGTAATGGTTCCCTCTGTTCAGGTGGCAACGTAGCAGGATCGATCGCCTGTTGATCTTCATCTTCGTGAGCTCCTGCTTGTATAGCACTCTGAATCCCTCGAACCCTCACACGAATATCCTCCATTTCCGTGTTCTTAGCTCGGATCAATTGATCTCGGCCTTCCACATTGCGACTGAGCCCATCTGGGCCTCGGTGGCCTGCTCCTCCTCCTGGCCGGTGGAGCAGCATGCTACCTCCTTCAATTATCTCCGTGAACCAACGGTAATGCTTCGCATCGATCCTTGCTAGAGGTAAGGACTCGAGCCTGGTCAAATTTGCATGATCCGTATGTGTAATGTCAGGAATTCTTCCTAACTGTTTATTCTTTTCTCGTTTCATAAGTAGCAGCCCCCAGAGCTCCTGTTCGAAAGAATGCCAGTGTTGTTGGTGCAACGCGAGGTGAGCTG
The DNA here is from genome assembly GCA_964490445.1 of uncultured Rickettsiales bacterium. Classification (GTDB taxonomy): domain Bacteria; phylum Myxococcota_A; class UBA796; order UBA9615; family UBA9615; genus UBA6601. The sequence goes on from CAZBDA010000145.1 coordinate 7,125, forward strand.
TGCCATAGAGCAAGGGCATCAATTTCCCATTGTTCTTGTCACATTGTCCCACTATGCCTCCTACTGCATACCCAGAAGTATCCGCTCCGACCTCGTAAGGACGTCCTGCTGGCGGAGCACCACTGAGCCACGCATTCGAGGCTTCAATCGCCGCTGCTTCATCCGGCACTGCTAGTCGATGAGTCTCGATGACCAAGTCCTTGATCTTCTCTATCGCATCTAGCTGCTCGGCATTTGGGGGAAACACTGCATCTGGTTTCAAGAGAGCTCGCAAAGGATCAGCAATTCGGCAGAACTCCGGTCCACAATGCGGTCGCACATAGTTCACGGTTCCCAAAAATTCTTGTAGTTGTTTCAAGGTGTATATCGGCGGCCACTTCTTTATAGCTCGCACGATCGCTGGATTCGGACTCCGGCCTTCCCGACCGACAATCTCGCCTACCAACTTCGCTTCCAGTTGTGCCAAAGCAAACTTCGCGATCCCAAAACTCATGGCAAAGGTAGTGGCTGTGTCGAACGCTATAAGGACTGACATCAGGTGCTCCTTTAGCTCTGGGTTCGCATCTGGAAACCACTTATCCCATAGTGCCACCAACTCGTCATAGTACTCGTCAGGCGGTACCGTTTGAGTGAGAAGTTCCGAAATCACATCTTCGTCTTGCACTAAGTGGAAGAAAGCCTCCTCGGGAGGATCGTCATTCTCCGAAGACTCAATCCTCTCCTTCGGGCTGGGTTCAACAACGGAGTTGTTTCCCCCGGCCTCAGGAGGTGCTACTAGGTGCGCTTTGTCACACTCGCTCGGGTGTACGAAGCCCAGACTGCTGGCAGGGATTGGCACCGTTACATCTGCCGCGCCACATTCCGCCTTCTGCAGTCTGATGGTCTTCTCCAGCTCGTCGGAAGTCTGAGCCAGGAGGTCAAGATCCAAGTCGAGATCCGGGACCATACCATAGTAGTCATCGATTGCCGAAACTGTTTCATACGTCCACTGGAGTTGATCAGAATCGAATGGGTCTGGCTGGTGAATCGCCGGGTCAAGGAGCTGGCTGGCTGTAGCGGAGCTACCACCGGCTTGCTCAAAGAGCCACACCGCTTGGCAAGTCTCGTTCTTCAGCTCGTCCGCACTCAAGATCTCGCAGTTCAACGCCACATCCCACAATTCCTCCACATTCGGTTGCCTGGCAATATAGCCGGCCATCAGGGCCCATGATGCCAACAAATACGCCACGACGATCGTGTGGAAGGTGTTTCCAAGGAAACTAAGTCGCTTACTCTCGGTGAATCCTCGAGTGTGTCCTGCCGGATATCCATGCATTCGCTCCCTTTCTTCCGCGTTCGGTACGCGTAGATGTTCCTCTCCACGGCAGTCCTTGACCAAGTGCTGCTTCTTGTATTGGTACGGGGCCATGGCGTAATGGTCATTTGTCCACCGCTCCAAGGTCTCCGCATCACACTCGTCAATGCCTCGTGGTTTGTCCATCGGTTCTGCTCGCTCGTGATGGCGAACAGCCGTGGGGAACTTTGAGCCAGGCATGCCCATTTTCTGGCAGCCCTTCTCCAAGAAAGACTCCATCGAGGGAATCTCCTGTACTGGAATCCGGACTCGTTGAGATCCACCCATCGGTTCGCTAGAAGCGTCGACGCCCTGCAACTCTAGACTCGTCCAATAAGTTCTAGGGCGACACACTGGGCCTATCAGACCCGCGTCAATGTCGTACGGCACTCTCTTCCCATGCAGTGGTTCAAGATACTTCGTAATCTCTCGCCTATCAGCAGGATCCATCGAGGAGACGTTCTCAAAGACATCGTCCCATTTGATATGAGGCGCCAATCTCTTCATTCGCTGCACGAGCTCCACCAACACATGAAAGAGGTCGGCTCTGGGGTCGTCAAATCCTTTCCTATTCGCATTCAAGCCTGAGAAAGGTTGACATGGAAACCCTCCAAGCACGATCCCTCTTTCCAATAAGGGAAACTCGGCAAACAACTTTCTGAGGCGATCATCCGAGACATGCTTGATATCCCCCAGACTTATTGTGTCGGGCCATGCACGAGAGACCACTGCTTCACAATCCTTATCGTTCTCCAGGCTCAGATAAACCATGGGCGTAAGGCCGAGCAAGTCCATCGCTCTCCTGGCTCCTCCAATACCATCAAAAGCTCCGACAAGGATAAAGGGCTCAGGTTCTGGGCTGTTGGGGCACCTAGGGACTTTCTCCTCCAGGGCACAGACCTTCTCAAACATAGCACTTTCCTCGTCCGGTTTCTGCAACTGGTATCGGCTTTCCGCATGCCTCAAAAGACAGGCGGCTCCACATATTTTCGTATCCGGGCAGCACGCGCAAGACAACTCACCGCATTGCAGGGTCTCCTCGCAAACTGCGCAACATTCTTCAACAGTGGCCGTTGCTTCAAGTACAGTCACCTCGGGCACGCTTGGCTGCACGACCTGAGCACTGCTGCAAGTCGGCGGCCGCACGGCTCCTTCCATCAGGTTGACATGGCAAGGGCACACTCTCGCTGTTCTTCCGGGAATGGTGATAAGACAGTTTTCGCAACAGTTATGAGGAATTCCATCTCCGCACGATCGTATGGAACACTGCTTCTTCGTATGCGTTGTACATTTGCAGCAAGGCTTCGGTTTGGCCATTTCGATAGCGTCAACTTCCGTAGCTCCTTCAGCTGCAGCTTCACCTACTCCCGGACTGTTACTGGAGGCGGAGCCCCCAGCTTCGGTCGCTTTCGGTTTTTCAATATGGAACGCCGTTTGTCCGGCCCACGAAGAGTTCATGCACCAATCGGGTAGCGAACCTTCTTCATCAGGTCTCTCTCGAACATAATCGACATCTCCACTTTCAAAGCACATATTAGTGGTACGCGATAGCACTTTCATGGATCCTTCCATGTCTGGCCATTCAGTGAGCTCACATGGCCGATAGCGAGGCACTAGGTGAACCACGACCAGCAGGAGTTGTTCC
>CAZBDA010000145.1:10202-11707 GCA_964490445.1 uncultured Rickettsiales bacterium
TCCTTCCCATATCCATTCCAATCAATGCTATTCACGAACTCTTCACGTCTTTTGGCAACAGCGGTGTATTTCTCTAGAGGGATAATATCATCCTCCTCTCCGGCAATGGCAATATCGGAGTACTCTGGCAAGGTAAGAGGTAACGAAGAGGAGTTCTCAACCACGAGACTCATCTCCTTCTGATGGCACGTTCCTGGCAAGACTTCCAATCCCACTGGGGCATTGGGGTGCGTTGAACAAAGAAACTCAAGAGCACCCGGCGCTACTCCTGACCAACTCACTGGCAGCACCGCGCGCTCTCCTGGCTGGAGCAGAATGTCCCCAGTTCCAATTGGCTTGAAGTGAGCTCTCGGAATTTTCTCTGCTTCCCAGCTCGCCAACCGCAACCGCAAGGCCGCTGACTCGGAGATCACGTTCATCCGCTCCCCTGTAGCTTCATCAATTGCCATAAAGTCTCCTTTCGAGGCTGTATAGCGATCCACTTGTGTGCGATAGCTGTTCTTCCGATGGTCATCCATTCGAGGAATAGTAACCGCGGGATCACGGAATGTGAACCCATCGGACTCTGGCATCCATCCCATGCCTTCTCCACCAAGAGAAGGGGCATCCAAGGTTGGCCAACCCAAGACACCTCCCATGATAGCACAGGATCCGCTTTTCAGCACTTTGAAGTAGATATCTCTGCAGGGTCCTTGCTCGTTGCCCGCAGGGATGAACTCGACTCTGCAAAGGATGGCGAACTCGACTGCCATGCGGCCATTGAGCTCGGCTCCCCTCAGGCTAGCCGGTTCTTCGTACTTGAAGATCTGGAGGATCGGATAGTTGTAGCACTCTTTATCAATCTCTTTCGATTTCAATCTGTTCACGCAGTGATTCAACAAAACAATCACTTGCTCCTCCGTAAGAAGGTTACAAGTGCTTCCAGTGTCGCACAACATCGGAACACACAATCTTCCAAAATGAAGTCGGGTCGTTGCTGCATAGCCCACTGGTCGTTGATGTTTCCGCATCTCAAAGGCCTTCGGGTCGAGGTTCTCGAGCTTGACGATCTGCATGAGGTCTGGATTACTCAGCTGCAACTGCTCAATCAACTCTTTGAGATCGGTGGGGCCGACACCTGGATTCCGAGGACAAGGTACTTCAGAATGCTTCCCTTTCCTCCGGTTCCTCCGGCCATACCAGTCCTCATTGATCTTATAACAAGCTTCGAGCTTCTTCTTTGCCTCTGCAAACACGTCCGCTAACTCTACCGTCCCCGGCACAGGTTTGACATCCGATCCATGATGATTGATGGAATGCCAGACGGTGAGCAACGTTTCTTGTATCACCCAAGTTCCTTCCTGTCGTTGACTGGACAGGTCAGCTCCTCCGGCTCCACCGCCATCTCCGCCTTTCTTCTTGCCCTTACCATCTTTTCCTTTTCCACGACCCTTAGGGTCTTTGCCACCCTTCGGATCTCCTTTCTTCGTATTCGCACCTCCGCCATCCTTGCCACCGCCTTTCGC
>CAZBDA010000146.1:0-1369 GCA_964490445.1 uncultured Rickettsiales bacterium
CCCAGACACAATATGTTTGGTACCTACTGGAGTTGATGAAGTGAAGCCGCTTAAAAGCAACAAAAAGTTTGTAGCAGTGTGAATATAATGATCTAGCCATGACTGTTCAGCTAATTGCTTTTAACGCATGTGCCCTGTTGCCTGCTTGCACTGGCTCACAGGGCCCTTGAGTGTAAACCACAACGTTTACGGAGTTCGTCGCCGCTTCAGCAAAAGCAGCGATACAGGTCAGTGAGCTTTGCACAGACCGCCGCGGCATACAGCTTTGTCGCTACACGCAGTACCGTGTTAAATAGTTGTTCCCGTTTAGCATAACGGAAGCCTGGATTGATATTTGTTGACAGTAAAGCACTTGCAGATATCTCCGGTTGCCCCAATAGTTGTTGGGACGAAATACACACTAAGTATTTACATTGGTAGCGGAGCTTCCTACAGTTTGGAAGCCAGGAACGTGGTAAAGGTCAACTGTCCTTTGGCATCGGAACAAGCGGTTAAGCTGCACGTTCTGAGAGTCCGATAACAGTTCGCGTTGCTGTTACTACAGTTTGTAATACGCATCGACAACAATGGCTTCCCAGCAGTTAGGGGATTCATTGGGCTCCGAATGGGTGACACCTCCACAGGGTGCACCCGCACAACCCGATAATGTAGCAGAACGTCCCGTTAGTGGATGGGCATGGACCAGAAAGCGTGGCTACTTTGAGTTGCCGCTAGACTGTCGTGAGGAAATAACTGGCTTGGAAATCTGGCACGATGATACCAAGACCTACAAGACAGTTATAGGACAAGGCTTAGAAGACGACGATGGTGCATCCCAGCACTCGTGGGGCGGATGGTGGCCTGACAACCGCGGCCCTCAAAGCAAGGACGGCGACGTCCCAGAATGGGATGGCAAGTCAGAACACCGCACCACTTACTTCAGGCGCATTGACTTGTGGTCTGCGACCACGGGCGTGCCGCCGAAGCAAAGAGGGTGCAGGCTTTTACAGAAGCTGAAAGGCGAGGCTTTTGAGAAGCTGGAAAATGTGGCCCCAGAAAGTTTGATCGTATGGAACAGTGTGGAGAAGTTCAAAGAGTACATTGTGGAAGTCTATGAACCGATTGAGGACTACAGAGTAGGGAAAATCATGGATAACTTCTTAGATGACTTCCAAAGGAAAAACGATCAAGAGATTGTAGACTACAACTTGGCATTCGCCAGAGAGGTCACAAAAGTGGAAAAGGTTGCAGGCGAACTTGTGGGCAAGTGGAAAGCTCACTTGTACCTTAAGAAGATGCGATTGCAACCCCAACAGAAGTCTCAGGTGCTTACTGGAGCACTGGGAACCTACACAGTTGAAGCTCTGTCCAAAGCAGCGCTCACAACGTT
>CAZBDA010000146.1:1469-11652 GCA_964490445.1 uncultured Rickettsiales bacterium
GAGCACTGGGAACCTACACAGTTGAAGCTCTGTCCAAAGCAGCGCTCACAACGTTTCCCTCAATCAAAGAGGCTTTCGCGAGAAGGGATCCAGGCACAAGGAGTGGAGCTTTCAACACTCGAAGGCCACAAAAGCCAGGCTTCAGCAGAGGCAAGAAGACTGGTAGGAGACCTTGGAGAGCGAATGAAGCCCATCAGGATGAGGAAGGAGATGAGCAAGAAGAAGAAGAGTTCGAAGAATCCGAGGAGTACTCAGAAGAAGAGTCCCAGGAAGAAGAACAGCCAGCTCAAGAAACAGAAGTAGAAGAATGCCCCGAAGAACTCGAAGAGGCTTTAGCAGAAGCAGAGGCATTTCTAACAAGAGCGAAGAAACAACGGGCAGAGGTTGAAAAGGCGAGAGGTTTCTTTCGAAAAGGTGTGTCTTCAGGTGACAGAGACAAAGGAACTTCATCTCTGAAGAACCGGCTGCCTTGCTCTAAGTGCAAGCAGTTTGGACATTGGCACAAAGACCCGCAATGTCCTATGGCAGGAAGACCATTTCCGCCAGGAAAAGGTTCAGGAAAAGCAAGACCCAAGAGAAAAGACAAGAAGAAAAAGAAGAAGAAAAGTTCTTTGTGTCAACCTTGCAACAACACCTTTGTGGTAACACTCAATGGTTTGGATTTGCCTTACGTAGCATATGTCGACACAGCATGTGCTCGCAGCGTCACAGGGCAAGAAAATGCAGATGCTCTGGTGTCTTACTGCAAGGCAAACAACTGGCCATATCTGCTCACAGCAGATCACGAACCATTTCGGTTCGGGCCAGGAAAACGCATATGGTCACAACAGGCTGTGATTGTGATTGTGTGTTGGGGTGGAATTGTTTTTGGAATTCGGTTTTCTATAGTACCACCACAAGTACCATTCCTCATCAGCAAGTACGTTTTCAAAAGATTGGCATGTAAGATAGACTTGGACGACAACGAGTTAGAGTTTAAACGGTTTGGAAACCAACGGGAAACTTTGTACGATCTTCCTTCTGGACATGTTGCCATTGAACTAATTAAACAAGACGTGAAACCACCGGAAATTAGTGCAGAAACAATGGAACTTTGCAAACAAGGAGAAGAAGTTGCAGCAAATGATCCAGAAATACGGAAAAGACTCGCAAATATTCCACACTACGATAACAGAACACATGTGGTACAACTACCAAGTTACGGAACACCCACTGTTACTTTTGACTTAACAGCTGATGACTCAGAAAGCGAGTTGGCAGACTGCGAAAGCGCGTCTGAAACGGGAAATGAGACGGGTACCGAATATGAGATTAGCGAATTCCTTACGGATTTAACCAAAAACACCCTTAAGCACCATACACGCACACGCGCAGCACCTTTCTTCAACGAGCTCTCCCCCGGGTGGAGGGCACGCGCCATAGACCTAGCCCCTCCTTACCGCCGCAATGCCGATTGCGACGATTCTCCAATGGAGTTCACCAAAGGCTTTGTTGATGTTGATGTGGACACTATGGAAGAATCTGACGTTGTGCCGCATCGTAGAAGCAGAAAAGACAGAAAATGGACGCTTGAAAAACGCCATGGGGAAAAGGTCAGAGTCAATATGGACGATGAGCAAACAAGAGTTGAAGGAAAAGGCCCGCAGGGACCTTGGCATGACGATGGCTCAGGGGGAGAAGGAGACGGTTACTACTCTCCGAGAGAAGTTGAGGAGCCAAAAGGAAGTGACGGAGGCAACGGCAGATCCGTTATCAAAGATGCCCAAGGGATTGGAATCGATGCTCAAACAGGCTTTGATAGCCGAATGCCAGTTGCGTGGACTTCCACTTCAGGAGCCGAACACGCGTGCCAAAATGATTGTGGCAATAAAGACAGATGTAGCAATGCGCATCACAATGGCGGATCCTTGGATGAGTTTGCCGAAGGAGGGCGAACTCACATGGACGACCCAGAATGCACCAGGACGGGCATCAGACGACTGGGAGATGCCCGATGCAACAAATCAGAGGCGCCGAATCTAGATCGGCCAAGCGGTTCAGCTGCGCCGGCTGATCCAGAAAGGTCCTCACTTTTTAAATGGGCCTCCAGTTTTGTCACTGGCGTCTCAGGACGCACTGCTACACTTGTGAGTAGAGTATTGCACGCTGGCAATACCTCACCCTTCATTGCTTCAGATAACGATTTCCACAAAGTTACCCAAGGCAAAGAAACTTGGACACAAATCACCGAAAGCGCCATTTTGGCAAGTGATGTACCAGTAGAAGGACTCGACAAACCAGTTTGGAGACAGACCACTCTGGTTGACACAGGCAAATTGATCGAATCAATGCCGTTGCCCTCCAACAAAGATGTACCTGTACCAGATGGACCCAAAGATATCAAAACTACAATTTGGTATGGCAGAAAGGTGCCACAAAAAGGAGTTAAGATGAGGCGAAGTCTGATGAAGGGCATACAAACAGCAGCAGCTGTGTTGCTGTTAGAGGCCATGGTATTGATGAGCACAACCACAAACTGGACCGGCAGTTGGACTCAAAGATTGTATGGCACAGGAACAGCCGACGTTTGGGAAATCTTCGGCAGAGACAACCTCACTAACGTTTCTTGGAAACAAGGTTGGCGACCACTTGAGCCCTTGCAAGCCGCCAGTTTTAATGATGTCCCATTTCTTGAGTATGTATCCACAACACTGGAAGAGAAGGCACCTCGACTCGTTGTAATGGAAACACCCGGCAGTGTTTGGTACCATGCAACAAAACCAGTTGCAGACACACACAACTCGGTCAGAAACAGCACCAAGAGGTTTAACAAGAAGGTAACACCCTTCTTGGAGGTGGCCCAAGAAATAGCAATGACTCAAGTAAATGAGGGACGAGATTTCTTATTGGAACTACCATTGACTACGCGACTACTTAAACAGCCCACAGCTAAAGATATGGCAGACAATCCTTTCTTTCATGTTATGAACGGCACAAGTTGGAACCGTGCAAAACCTGCGTGGTGGATGTCCTCATCCCCACACATAACCAAAAAGCTTGACAGCACTGACACAAAAGTGCACAAAAGACAACCCACAAAAGAAATGCAAGATGTGATGATTGGATTTGCCGAAACGTTGCACCAAAAAGAACCGGAACGAATTCAATCATTGATCAGGTCGATCGACGCAAGGCTACGGGGTGTGGGATTGTATGCAGATGAATGCATGGTAAACCTCGTTGACACACTCGGTACCAAGTACAGAGAGTCTGTCTATGCTGTCATAGATGAAAAGACACCAATTCCAGAAGCCGGAATTGAGTTTGACTTGCCACCAGAATTACACGGAAAGATTCCTAAATCTTTATTGTCCAGTGTGCGCCGTCTCCACTTCAACTCAGGTCATCCACCAAATGACGAGTTGGAAAGAATTGTACGACTTTCAGGAGGTAGCGAATTAGCAAGAGCGGCAGTAAAAGGCATAAGATGCACAATCTGTCGAAAAGCAGCACCGGCTCGGTCACCTAAACCGGCCAAAGCAAAAACCAGCATTGGACAATTTAATGAAACAGTTCTTGCAGATCTATGCTACGAAAAGGATTCAAATGGAACAACACACGCATGGATGTTGATTGTTGATGACGGAACAGATTGGACAGTTTGCAAATACCTCGGTGCATCCCCAATGGTGGATACAAAGACTGCAAAAGAGTTATACAACAAAGTTGAAGAAGGTTGGATCGATTGGGCTGGTCCACCAGACGTTTTTGTCGCAGACAGTGAAAGAGGCTTTGCAGCAGAAGAGTTTGCAGGTAAGCTAGGCAAAGCAGGCAGCTTTTTCCAACCAGCAGCTGGTTATGCACCATGGCAAAAAGGAAAGGTAGAGAGAAAAGTTAAAACCATATGTTCCATCATCAGAAAGTCAGTACTTCATTTAGGCCTTAAAGGAGCAGAAGATATGAAGTACGCAGGAATTGAAGCTGCATCTGCTGTTAATCAGCGCCCAGGATCAACAGGAGTGAGTCCAGGGATGATGCTGTTTGGACAACGGTTAAAGTTGTATGGTGAGCTTTACGCAAACGGCGAGCCGGCATACCACCACTTAGATGGCAATGATGCCTCGAGCGAATTGGGAAGGAGATTGCAAATTCGATGCACAGCTCGACAAGCCACCGAAGCTCACTACGCAAAAGAAATGGTCCGCAAAACTGTTGCAGCTCGCACTCGATTGGTAGACAAAGTCGATGTTGGCGAAACGGTTTTCTTTTACAGATGTTATCCTTCGTTGAAAGCCCAAAAGCTTCAAGCACAGCGAGGATGTTATCTGGGACCAGGTTTGGTAATTGGTATGCAAGGAAGCAATTACTGGATTAGTTACGCAGGTCGCTGTTACCTGGTAGCACCAGAACATCTCCGAAGTCTTGCACCTGATGAGGTGTGTTCCACAAAACCTTTAATCCGCCAGGGATTGGAAGAGTTAAGACGTGCTTCACAAGCAACCGATTATTTGGACCTCACACAACAACAAGCTACACCAGCAGATTTACAACAGGCAGCAGAAGTACCCGCAGGTAATGACTTTTCGGCGGAAGCACCACTTGAATCTGTGGACATCCCACAGACACCAGTTCAAGAAGCACCGGCAGAGCCGATTAGAGTTCTTGAACCACCTGATGAGATGGATCAACTACAAAGAACAGTTGATGAACACATGGCTGATCCAGAAAATCCAACTGACACAACAGCCACTGAGACGGAAGCGTCAGGAGAGAAGAGAAAAGCTGAAGAACCAGAAAGCTCAGCAGCTTCTTCTTCAACCGCCGGAGCACCGGTATCTTGGAGACCACAAGGAGACACGGATAACCTCAAGTGGAAAAAGTCTCGCTCAGATCCAGACAAGGAGGCTTTTGAAATTCGAACTAAGCGAATTGTCACAGCCAAAATCAAAAAGAAAATGCTGGATAAAGAGATCCCATACAAAGAGATACCGATGAAAGATAGACATTTGTACCACAAAGCGGAAGAGAAAGAATGGAGTGATTGGCTAAAGAACAAAAGCGTTCGCATTGTCAAAGGAAAAGAAGTCCATGACATCCTTCGCGATACACCTGCTTCAAGAATTATAAACTTACGTTTTGTGTATCGTGACAAGAATGCATCCATCCGAACACCTCAAGTATGGTTACCGGTTAAAGCCAAGGCGAGGATGTGTGCACAAGGTTTTACAGAACCTTTGGCCAGAGCAGGACTTGTAAAGCTGGATTCACCTACCGTGCAGAGAATCGGTATAATGGTGTTCCTCCAAATTACTGCAAACTTTGGATGGTTCGACACTTGGAGAAAAGGTGACATAAGCAGTGCCTTTCTACAAGGAACAGACAGGGATGCCGCCAAAGGTCGATTGTTTCTCCGTCCACCAAAGGGCAAAGTACTTGCCGGAGTCGATGAGGGAGACATTCTTGAAGTTCTTAAAAGCGTTTATGGACTACCAGATGCCCCCAGAGCTTGGTGGGAAGAAGTCACGGGATTTCTTAGAGGCATTGGTTTTGAACACTCCAGACTCGATGTAGCTTTCATGGTGTGTTATCATGATGATGGCTCTTTAGGCGCTATGATCATCCTCCACGTGGATGATGTCATGGTTGCCACTGATGGCACTCCCTACATGGAAGCAAAAGTGGAAGAGTTTCACAAGAAGTATCCGTTTGGCGAATGGGAAAACGTCAAAGAAGTTGGTGAAGTAACCTACACAGGCCGCCAGATCAGTTTACATGGAAATGAGATACATCTGGGACAGGCAGACTTCATTAAAGGTCGCATGGACAACATTCCCATGGCCAGACAAAAGAAGTCTTTAGAAGAAAAGTGTACCCCCACTGAACATGCTGAGTTTCGTTCGGGAGTTGGCAACTTGCACTGGGTGACTTCGCAGACCAGAGTGGATCACGCTGTTGATACCAGTCGTCTGCAGAAAAGACAAAATGCCCCGACTTTTGGAGACTACAAAGACTTGGCAAAAGTAGTGAAGGAAGTCAAAAGCACGGAGAAAGTTGTCATTAAAATCCGACCGGTACAAAACTTATGCGTTGGAGCATACACCGATTCGTCTCTTTATGGTTCTCAGGGTGAGATAATTCCAGATGACGAAGACTTGGCTGGCTACGATAAGCACAAGCTGCACTCACAGGCAGGAAGTCTTATCGTAATCATGAACAAGGATCACCTCGATGACGTGGGTGATGTGCCTGTCAGCATGGGTGACTGGAGGACACGAGCTTCTCGACGTGTGTACCACAGCACATTTGCATCGGAAGCTCAGGCAGCAGTGGAGACTTACGGTCTCGCAAAGTACTATCGAGCCTACCTTTGTGATATTATTTGGGGATTTGCGGACTGGAGACCAGTGGAAAGTTTTGGCGAAACCGAAATTCCCATCATACTTTTTACCGACTGTAAGTCGTTGTATGATCACTTGAAGAAGGATGGCTCGGTACCGGATGACAAGTGGGTAGCAGTCTCCATGGCTTCTCTTCGAGGCGCAGTGAGCGCGGGACCTGGAAGAGACGTTCGCAAGTCAGAGGCCAAGTGGGTGCCGTCCCGCTGGCAGCTTGCGGATTGCCTTACCAAAAAGGGACTTGCCGCCTCTTTTCGGGAGAGACTTGCATCTGGTACAACCAAGCTGCATGAATTATCTCTTCAGAGTGTGAAGAGACAGAAGGCAAAGAGTAAGGAGGGATACTACGTGTGGTATGTCCACGCAACAGAAACCTATAGAGTTGATTATCCAACACGGCGTGACACACCCCAGTTCGGTTGTCAACGTCGTACCAAACAACAGTCCGAATCGGCCAAACCAAGACGTTCAGCGTTGGGGTTGGCCGACATGTCATTGTTTTCTCCCGGTCAGAGTGGTACCCATACACAACACAGTCATTGTGATGGGAGTCTGTTTTCCGCCCAGCCACAACTGAGTCATTGTGCTGGGACTCTTTCTTATTCTCAGGTGACGCCCTATGCGATGGCGCAGCTTGTTGCAGGCCGCAACACGAAAGCTGCGAAGAAAGCTGTGAAGGAAGAGCCTCGAGATGATGCTGTTGAAACACCTCCAGCTTCGATGTCCGATGATCTCGATGCGCCAGAGTTCACGCCAAGTTGGTCGATGCGACGCGAGGAAGGAACACGCCGAGGCACAAATGTAGCAGCACACTTCCAACGAGCCATGGCTCCAGGTTTCGTGTCGATACCCGAGAAGCAAGTGGTAGAAGACAAGTTGGCGAAGATTGTTTCTGGCCCGTATGTACTGGAGGAACACGTTGAGTACCACAACTACATAAAGCTAATGCCCTCTGCGTTTGAAGTGTACTGTCTTGAGACAGACGAGGAACTTCGTACACTATGGAAAGGCAGCATGCGAAGATGGCCCAACATGACACCATGCCTAGTAAAGATGGAGGAGACCGATTTCCGCCACAAAGAAAAGCAGCTCCTCTGGATGGGATTGATCGTCAATCCAGAAGACGGTGAAGTGGAAGGTGCCACAAAAGACGGAAAAGTGATGTTCTCTTTCTATGTGGGCATGCCACTTTCGCAAGCCGAGAAGGTGGCCTTGAATCCAAAACAGCATATGTTGAGAGGAACGAGATGCCGGATATACGACAAACTGACGAGTGACGAATGCTATGGTGGAGAGTGGTTCACGTCCTTGCGGTACACGATACAACAAAGGTTCCTCGGGAACACCGACAGTGATGAGCCGCAGTTTGATGTGATCTGCGTTGTAGCCGTAGACGCTGTGTCGGTACGCCCGGCCAAGCAAACAAACGGTCGTGTGCAGATCATGAAACAAGCTTATCCTTCCATGATCTTGATCCGCCCAGACGACGGTAACGTGACCCTCCGCACTAAGGATCGCTGCATGAGCGACTACATGCAAAGTGAAGTGGATAAGTGTTTCTCGGCCAAAATCCCTTTCTACGACCGCTACGCTGAGGAAAGGTATGAAGAGCGTAGACGCAAAGTGTTGGGACCACACCAACAGAAGAAGAGAAAGGATGACCTTGAGCTAGCAGCGAACTCGGAAGCCATGAGTGCCGTATCGGCCCAGGGCCAGTTCTACCGGATGAATGGAACCAGACCTATGACAAATGCTGAAGTTCGTGAGCTCTTGAAGGTGAAAGGCCCAGAAGACGATGAACCAGGTCCAGATTCTCGTGAGCCAGACCCTGAAGGTTGGCCAACTGGACATTTGCCCGCTGTCAGCACGTTCAAAGCTGAGCAGTACTTCACAGACATGCAGTACGATCCAGAGACGGAAGACTTGAAGCGCAAAGTTCTTGTCCAGCATTATGCCAATGATGAGCGGCCTCCCAAGACGTTAAGCGTTCCGGGTAGGACCGAAGAAGAATTGGCAGCTTTTGAAAACAAATATCGCCCCTATGGCGATGTCGATCCTATGCTTTATGAGTTGCTCAAGGCGTGTCGAGAAGGAAAGGTGAAGTCCAACGACAAGCGCTGGAAAGAGTTCGACCTCCACGAGATCGCCAATGCTCTCCGTTTCGGTTCACCAACCATAACACGCATTATAATGCGCAGCACATACGACTTCGTAACCGGCATGAAACAACAGGTTCGTGAAGAGAGCGACGTTCACGTTCGCAGCATGATGAAAAACTTGAACTTGCCGCCCTCTCAGCATGCTGGAGAAGACAGGGAGAAGGTGATTCAAGCTCTTGACCACAAAAAGGCGTGGTGCATAAAGATCTTGAAAGTAAACACCTCCAAGCACAGCTGTGAATGGAGAGATCCAACTTGGGTGCGCTTGCAGGAGGCAGGCTGGACCAAATACGAAGCGACCTGTGACTTGCGTGACAGGATTTCAGCCGCCCTCTACAACTTGTCACAAGCTCAGACCCGCGGATGCGAGTGGCTCGATTGGCAATCGTGGGAGTATGCCGAGGGAAGTTATGGTGAACCATTGGCACGCCCTCCCGTCGAGTACGAGTCCGTAGAGCGCGTCTACAACATAGAGGATGACAACAAAAATGCTGGAGAAGACTGGCAGATCTCCCAAGCATGGCTTGCAAAAACGATGAACCAGGTTGACCCGAAGTTCAACCAGGAGTCCGCCCGTTGGATTGCTCACAAGAGGGTTGAGAAACTTGGAAAAGGTTACTTTAATCCAATGGACGGGAGATTCCACGAAGACAGGCCTAAAGTGAATGAAGGCCATTTGATGATAGCGCATATGGAAAGGACAGAAGGTAGACGTCTCTGCCCCTACTTCCAGAAAGGCTACTGCAAGTTGAGTTACACTTGCACAATGGCTCACCTCACAGAAGAGATGGTGAATCAACGCGCTTTGGAAGCTGAATACGCCCAATACCGACGCGAGAAAGATGCTGATGATGCAAGACTTCCTCGAAAGAAGCAGAAGTGGACACCAAAGAGTCAAGGTACAGTTCGTGTTGTCAATGAGGAGACACCTCAGGAAAAAGAAAAGCGTCGCAGATGGGAAAAGAGGTTCAGCGCCTACGACGACGACGACGAGTACGAAGCACGTCGAGACCGTGTAGTGCTTGCAGCCATCGCTGTTGATGAAGAGGAAGTAAGTCCAGTAGTAAGCCGAAGCCCTACACCGCTTCAGCGCCGTGGTGAAGGAAATGCAGCCAGCAGCAGCAGTGGTTGGAACTATGAACCTTACCAACGCACTTGGTCCAATGAAGGTCGCGGATGGTATCAGCAACGGAAACGTAGACGTTAGTCTCATGTGCATGTTCCAAGACGTTAAGCGTTAGGATGGCACTAATGAGACTGTTAGTGAATGGAATGATGTCATTGTTGTTGACTCTCACTTGTATTCACAGGTGATCGTAGGCACGCTTTGGCATAACAAAGGAATACGTGACTTTGATGAGTTTCAGCACAGTCCATGCAAAAGATGTTTGGTATTCTCTGAAGCTTGTCACTTTTGATGCACACTTGGTGAGTAGGGCTCCAAATCAACAAGCCAAAAAGATTTTGGAGCAGTGTGAATTATAATGTGTGTACATACTTGCCTTGTGATTCTTGCATATGCATCTGCCCTGATGGCTCAGGGCCCTTGAGCACAGTGATTACTGCGGACTCACTCCCTGCACGTCTTTCAGTAAAAAGGCCTTTGCAGGTGGAGACTTGGCTTGGCTTAGTCCAGACCGCAGTAATCAC
>CAZBDA010000147.1:0-658 GCA_964490445.1 uncultured Rickettsiales bacterium
TCGACACTGACGCCGATGGCGATCCGGATCGCATCGACCCCGACTCCGACAACGACGGCATCAGCGACCTGGTCGAGGGTACCGAAGACAGCGACCTGGATGGCACGCCTGATCGCCTGGACGAGGATTCTGACGATGACGGCATCCCCGATGAGTTGGAAGGCGACGAGGACACTGACGAGGATGGCACTCCCGACTTCCTCGACCTCGACTCCGACGGCGACGGCCTGCCGGATTCGTTCGAAGGCGACGAAGACACGGATGAGGACGGCACTCCCGACTTCCTCGACCTGGACTCGGACGATGATGGCGTGAGTGACTCGGACGAGGGCACCACTGACAGCGACGGCGACGGCATCCCGGACAGCAAGGATGCCGTGGACGACACGTCCCTCGAGGTTGAGGGTGAGCTCGATGCTGAGGGTTTCATCGATACCCGCCCCGAGGGTTGCTCGTGCTCAGGCACCGGCACCGGTACGGCCACTCTCAGCCTGGCCATGCTCGGCCTCGTGCCCTTCGGCCTACGCCGTCGCATGCGGCGTCGCAACGGCGGCTTCTAGCCTCCCACTCGGCACAGTGGAGCTGCCCCGATGCGGGGCCCCGGGGATTCCCGGGGGCCCCGCGGGGTTTTGGGGCCCCGGCGGCGGGCGGGGGGGGG
>CAZBDA010000147.1:668-3492 GCA_964490445.1 uncultured Rickettsiales bacterium
CGCCCCCCCCGGGCCACTGGGCTGCGGCCCGTTGGGGGCGCCTGGTATTGCCGGGGCGCCGCATCTCTTTTTGCAGCCAGGGCATCGGCGAGGTGCTACTTTCGCCGCCCTGATGGAAAGCAACGACACAGCCACCGAAATCCAGGGCATTGATCCCGCGAAGGTGCGGCAGACGCGGGGCTTCCTGGTGATTGCTGACATCAGTGGCTACACCCGCTTCGTGCTGGCGCACAAGGGCTTGCCGTTTCCGGCTTTGCGGGAGCGCAGCCAGCGGGTCAGCGAGGAGCACGCCGAAGCGATCGTCACGATGTTGCTCGAGACCGTCATTGAAGGGCTCGACGGCATCTTGACCATCAACAAGCTGGAGGGTGACGCGGCGTTGTTCTACGCGCTGTCCGAGGAACCCGAGGAGTTTGCGTCGCGGTTGTTGCCGAAACTGCTCGAGGTGTTCGAGAACTTCAATCAGCGACTCGAGGCCCTGTGGGAGTGCAACGGTTGCTTCTGCGAGGCTTGCTGCAAGCGCGGCGATTTGCGGATCAAGGTGCTCGCTCATTACGGCGAGTTCATGGTCAAGCGGGTCAGTCGCTTCGAGGAACTAGCTGGTGAGGCGCTGATCTTCATTCACCGGTTGCTCAAGAACGAGGTGCCTTCCGACGAGTACCTGCTGCTTACCGAGGCCCTCAGCTCTTTGCTGCCAGGCAACTCCGAGTGGCAGCGTAGAGAGCAGCAGGTCGATGACTTCGGCTGCCAGCCGGTGTGGGTGTGCTACCCCGGCGCCCCCCAGGTCAAGGCGCGTGGTCTCCGTCCCCCCTGGCCGTGGGAGTACATCGCCATGAACAAGCTATTTGAGGCTCCCGATCGCCGCGTTCGGCTGGAGCAGAAGATCGCTGATGTCCTGGTCGGTGGCGCCTTGGGTGGAGCTACTCCCGGATCCCTGCTAGAGAGCCGTTGACCGTAGGCAGATCTGCCGCTTTACTGCCGGTCGCTCCGCACAGCAGAGGAACAGGCCCATGGGCAAACAGGACAAGACAGCGATCAGTCCCACGCGGGCCGAGAACTACCCGGAGTGGTACCAGCAGGTCGTCCGCGCCGCTGACCTCGCTGAGAACTCACCGGTGCGTGGCTGCATGGTCATCAAGCCCTGGGGCTACTCCATCTGGGAGAACATGCAGAAGACGCTCGACCGGCGCTTCAAAGAGACCGGCCACGTCAACGCCTACTTCCCCATCTTCATCCCCAAGCGCTTTCTCGAGAAGGAGGCCGAGCACGTCGAGGGTTTTGCCAAGGAGTGCGCGGTGGTAACTCACCATCGCCTGGAAGAGGGCCCTGATGGCGGCCTGGTTCCGGCTGGCGAGCTCGAGGAGCCGCTGGTGGTGCGTCCTACCAGCGAGACGATCATCGGCGCCATGTTCAGCAAGTGGGTGCAGAGCTACCGTGACCTGCCCATTCTCATGAACCAGTGGGCCAACGTGGTGCGCTGGGAGATGCGCACGCGCCTGTTTCTGCGCACTGCCGAGTTTCTCTGGCAGGAAGGCCACACGGTGCACGCAACCGCCGAAGAGGCCGTCGCGGAGACCCGGCAGATGCTGGACGTATACGCCGAGTTTGCCGAGCAGCACATGGCGATGCCGGTGATCAAGGGGGAAAAGACTGCGGCCGAGCGCTTCCCCGGCGCCGTCCAGACCTTCAGCATCGAGGGCATGATGCAGGACGGAAAGGCCCTGCAGGCCGGCACTTCGCACTTCCTGGGTCAGAATTTTTCCCGCGCCCAGGAGATCCGCTACCTCAGCGCCGAAGGCAACCTCGAGCACGCCTGGACGACATCGTGGGGTGTGTCTACGCGCCTGGTGGGCGCCCTCATCATGACCCACAGCGATGACGACGGCCTGGTGCTGCCGCCTCGCCTCGCTCCGGCCCACGTGGTCATCATTCCGATTCAGCGCAAGGGCGTCGAACCCGGCCCGGTGCTCGAGTACTGCGCGAAGCTGAAGAAGGAGTTGGAAGACCTGCGCTATGGCGAAGACCGGCTGCGCGTGATCCTCGACCAGCGCGACATGCGGGGCGGCGAGAAGAACTGGGAACACATCAAGAAGGGCGTGCCGGTTCGTCTCGAGGTGGGTCCGCGCGACATGGAATCGGACTCGGTGTTCATGGGCCGGCGCGATCGTGCGCCGCGCGACAAGCAGGGCGTGCCGCGCGGCGAGTTCGTCGGCTCTGTGCTCGGTCTTCTCGACGAGATCCAGGACGGTCTGTTGGAGAGAGCACTGCAGCGCCGCGCCGAGGCAAGCACAGAGATCACTGACGTCGCCCAGTTCGAAGAGTTTTTCGCCGCCGATGCGCCCGGCGGCTTTGCCTGGTGCCACGCGGCAGATGATCCGGCCTACCAGGATCTGCTCGGTCGCCTCAAGGTGACACCACGCTGCATTCCGGTAGAGGACAACGACGAGCTCGGCACCTGCATCTTCACCGGAAGCGCCGATCAGAAGAAGACCGTCTTCGCTCGCTCGTACTGAGCGCCGCGCGCGCCCCTCACAAACTGTTACGAGGTGGTCGACCGGCCGCTGCTACTGCTTGTCCTGTCGATGGAAGCGACTCCATCGACAAGCAGGGAGTCAGCCATGTTCGTCACAGACGGTTTTCCGGTTTCGCTGCCTGTTGCATTGCTCGTCGCGGCCCTTGGCGTCCAGGGCTGTGGCCAGGGTGTCGACCTGCCCGCAGACGACGACACGAGCGACGATGACGACGACACGACTGCTGGTGACGATGACACAGGTGCCGGCGACGATGACGACGCCACGACTGGTGGCGACGAAGACACCGGTAC
>CAZBDA010000147.1:3502-11472 GCA_964490445.1 uncultured Rickettsiales bacterium
GTTGCCGTGGTCGTTGCGGCGGTTGCGGGCGAGGTTGTGGCCGAGTGGTGTGCCGTGGACGCTGACTAAGTGGCGAGCGACGATGACGACGACACGACTGCTGGCGACGACGACGACACGAGCCTGACTACGCAATGCCCGGCCTGGAACTTCGACGGCGATGCCGGTGGGTGGACTCTCGCCAACGGGATGACTCTGGCGGCATCCCAGGATGCGGGCAGTGTTCGCTTTGATACGGGCAGCGACCCGCACCTGTGGGTCCAGACTTCGGCTGATCTCTCGAATTGCACCCTCATTGAAGTCGTCCTCAAGGTCACCGGTGAGCACGGTCCCTGGCAGTTGTTCTGGCAGCGGCAGCAGGACGCCGGATTCGCGGAGGCTCGTAGTCGTCGCTTTCACCAGTTCGCCGACGAGCAGTGGTTCCGCTACGTGTTTGATCTCGCTGATCACCCGGAGTGGAACGGCAGCCTGGACTGGCTGCGGCTGGACCCGCACGGCGGACCGGGCACGGTGTCCGTCCGATCCATCGCTCTGCTGGAGCCCCAGGGCCCGTTTCCGCCGGCTCTTGACCTCAGCCAGGTGCAGTGGCTGCACACCAACGTCAGTTCCTGGCCTGCGACCTCCAACCTGAGCTCGGTGACCGTCAATCCCAGCACCATCTGTCTCGACCATGACCGCGCTGCTGCCTGGACGCCGGTGAACATCGCTCCCGGGGTGGATGTCAATGCCAACCCCTGGGTGTTTATCTGGCGGCCCGACCTGGCTGGAAATTCGGGGGTCTGGTACGGCGCCACCTGGGAGTGGATGCGTCCCGGCCAGGGCTGCAAGCAGCGCTACGCAGTCGCAGGCGATCACATCAAGCGGGTGCCCTATCACATCCAGTCCGGCTGGGCGCCGTCCCCGGGCGAGACCCTGCACTTCATGGTCTCGGGACTGGCTCGCAGCGCCGAGCGTAACCAGGAGGAACGTAGCAATGTCGTACAGGTTGTCTGGCCTTGAACTGAGGGGCTTCGTCCTCTTCGCCTGGCTGCTCGCTTCAGGCCTGGTCCTATCGTCCTGCTACCTGGGTGGCCTGCCTGGGGGGCCGGCTGGCGATGACGATGACGATCAGGACACCGATCCCGGCGACGATGACACAGGCGCCAGCGATGATGACACCGGCGACGACGACACAGCCGGCGACGACGACGACAGCCAGGGCGACGATGACAGCCACGGTGATGACGACAGCCACGGTGATGACGACACGACTCCCGGAGGTGACGGCGACGACGACACGAACCCAGGCGATGACGACAGCCCCGGCGACGACGATACGACGCCCGACCCCCTCGCCGGCCTGAGTGACGGGCTGCGCTGGGTTCGCACGCACCCGATGTTCATTTCCGGTCTCGTGGTGTCGATGCAGGCACCCAGTTCGGCCGTAGCTGACAGCTACTTCGACGACTTCGCAGCCAGTGCGCTGCACACCTGGGCGCAGGGCCTGCCCAACCGGGTGCAGGGGTGGCGGGCTACCGGTCGCAGCGACTTCTCCTTTGTGTCGTGGGTCCGGGAAGATGGCACAAGCATGGATGGCGGAGCCGTGATCGGCGGGGTCGGCGCGGGACAGCCTGACCGCATCGGCTACCAGGTGGGCGACGAGCCGCGCAACATGAATGACGTCTACGAGATTGAGCAGGGGGTCGCCGCGGTTCGCGCCGCCGACCCCGATGCGCTGGTCATCGTCAACTTCGGCAACCCCGAAGAGGGGACCGATCTGGTCGACATGCTCGACTACTCGGCCGGCACGATCGGCATCGACGTCATGAGCTACGACTGGTACGGCTACGACTACGGCACGACGTATGAGCGCCTGGCCATCCATCGCCAGGTGGCGCTGGATCATGGCATTCCCTACTGGCGCTACTTGTCGTCCTACGAAGATATCGGCGAGAGCAACTGGCCCGAAGAGTCGGACATGCGCTGGAACGCGATGACCGGCGTGGTCTACGGCTACACGGGCCACACCTGGTTCGTCTACCAGTCGGCCGCACCACCGCACCAGGTGGTCTCGGCCCTGTTCGACCAGCCAGGCACCTGGGCGTCTCCGGCCAACCAGCGCTTCGCCATTGCGTCGCAACTCAACGAGCAGCTGGCGGTGCTGGGTGAAGTCCTTCCCTGGCTCACCAGCACCGAGGTGCGCTACACGCCGGGCACCGCCCTGTATGCACCCGGTGGCACCAGCCCATGGGCTCCCGGTGCTGGTGGCGACCCCTACCTTGCCTCGGTGCAGCCGGTGAATACTGCCCCCTGGGAGGTCCAGGATGTGCTGATTGGCTTCTTTGTCGATGACGATGGGTCACGCTATGTCGCGCTGCAGAATCCGACCCATAGCTCGGCCGACTGGCCAGTCATGGTGTCCGATGCCTGCGACTTTGAGCTTCGTTTTGACTTCAGCTCTGCGCCGTCGACGGTGGATCCCAGCGAACTGCTGGTCCTGGACCATCACCAGGACCTGGTGCGCAGCGAACCCCTGGCCCCGGCCGGCAGCGAGCGTGTGCTGACGGTTCGACTGGACGCTGGTGACCTGATGCTCTTCAAGTACGCCGATGGCTGGGCGTTTTCCGGGCGCTGAAGGAAAGCAGCCAGTTCACCAAACTGGGGCGGGCTGGGGCAGTTATTGTTCTGCCGTGCCGATTGTTCAACTGGCAGGCTCCCTGGTCGACCTCGATAGCGGACGGGTTCGTCGTCTTGGCTGTGACGGCAGTCTTTCCCCGCTGCAGTTGCGCCTGCTGCGGGTGCTGGTGGAGCGCTCCGGCCAGGACCTCGACCGAGCGCTGCTGCGCGACGAGGTGGGTTTCGGGAGTGACTCCGACCGAGCGGTCGATGCCGCTGTCCGCAGTCTCCGTAAGGGGGTCGAGCGGGATCCTTCGCAGCCCGATCATGTGCAGACTGTGCACGGCACCGGCTACCGCTTCAACTCGTCTGTCGGAAGCAGCGGACCCGACTCGCTGCCCCGCCAGTGGGACCAGTTCGTAGGCAGGGGCAAAGAGCTCTTCGCTCTCGGTGCTGCCTTCCTCGAGGGGGCAGGGCTGGTGACCCTGCACGGACCTGCCGGTGTCGGCAAGACCCGCCTCTCGTTGCGCTTCGGTGAGACGGCTCCAGTGCACGGCCTGGACGAAGGGGTGCTGCTCGTGGAGCTCGCAGACGCCGGTGACGAGGCATCGCTGTGCGATCGGGTTGCCGCAGCTCTCGACCTGCCTCTCGCCGGTCCACTCGACCCGGTGTTGCGCATAGGTCGGGCGCTGGGCGCCGGTAGGCGCGCAACGCTCGTCATCCTCGACAACGGGGAGCAACTCGTCGACGTGCTTGCCGAAGCGCTGGCTACCTGGATGGCTGAGGCCCCCTCGGTTCGCTGGCTGGTGACCTCGCAGAAGCCGGTGGGCCTTGATGGCGAACGGCTGCTGACCGTTCCGCCGCTGGGACCGGGAGAGGCCGTGCGCCTGTTCGAGGAACGTGCCCGTGCCCAGGGGGCCGGCAGCAGCCAACTCGATCAGCAGCTGATGGGAAGTGTCTGCCGAAGGGTCGAGGGCCTGCCGCTGGCCGTGGAGCTTGCCGCTGCCCGAGTGCCTGTCCTGGGCCTGGATGGTCTCGATGCGGCGCTCAGCTCGAGCTTCGGTCTGTTGAGTCGTCCCGGCTGGGAAGGGGAAGAGCGTCACCGCACATTGCATGCCGCCATCTCGTGGTCCTGGTCTCTACTCGATGAGAGCGGCCGTGAAGCGCTGAGCTATTGCTCGGTGTTTCGTGGCGGCTTCTCCCCGGCAGCAGCACACAGGGTGCTTGATGATTCAGAGCCAGGGCCTCGGCTGGAGGCCCTGGTGGCCGCCTCTCTTCTGGTGCGGGAAGAGGGTCACAGGGCCGAGCCGGTTCGCTACAAGCTCGGTCTCCCCGTTCGCGAGCTCGCTGCCCGCCAGTTGGACGACTCGGGTCTCGGCCCGGCGGTGGCCGAACGCCACAGGCTCTGGTGCATGGACCTGGTCATGAGCCTCGGCGGCCAGCTATGGGCCAGCGGTTCGCGCGGCGCTACAGACCAGCTCATGGCGGAGCTACCCAACCTGCTCGCTGCGCACCGCAGCTTTGTACGCCACGATCCGGTGGCGGCGCTGTCGATGGTGCTTTCGATGCAGCCGTCCCTGCGCATACGCAGCAGCCTGCAGCAGCAGAGCGAGCTGCTGTCGACGTCGCTGGAGGCTGCCGGAGAGAGCGCGCCGGCGGGCCTGCGTTCCCTGGCCCTCGCCGCATGGGCTTCGGTCTGTTCGGATCGCGGTGGGCAGGAAGAGGCTTGGGCTGCCTTTGCCGAGGCGAGGCGGCTGGCTGCCGAGAGCGGTGACCCGGCGACCCTCGGCTGGGTGCTGATGCGCGATGGCCTGCTCAGTGCTCGCACGGGCGAAGCCGAGCAGGCTGAACGTGCCCTTGCGCAAGCCCGTGAGCTGAGCCGCCGTGCAGGGCAAGCGGATCTCGAGGCCGAGGTGTGCACCGTGTTCGGCATTGTTCGCGAGAACCAGGGTCGCCTCGCCGAGGCAGAAGAGCTCCTTGAAGAAGCCCTGGGCCTTGCTCGGGCTGCGGGCCACCCGCGCGCCCTGGCTGCAGCTCTGGGAAATCTCGGCATCGTCGCCGGTCGTCGCGGCGATGGGGACGCAGCGAAGGAGTTTCGTTCCCAGGCGATTGCCGCGTACCGCGCGATCGACAGTAGAGCCCACCTGGCGACGATGCTCGTCAACCAGGGAGTCGCTGCCGTGCAGGCGGGTGACGCCGAGGCTGCCGTGAGCTATTCCCGGGAAGCCATTGAGGCGTGCCGTCGCCTAGGCAACGCCGACGGCGAAGCCATCGCCACGAGCAACCTTGCCCTCGCGGAGCTGGAACTCGGTCACAGCGAGCAGGCCGAGGCAGGCTTCCGTTCCGCCATTGACCAACTGCGACGACTGGGCCGGCCGCGAGAGGAGGGGTTTGCACACATGGGCCTGGGTCTGCTGCTCCAGGTTCGAGGTTCGCTGCCCGATGCCGACAGCCAACTGCACCACAGCATCACGCTATTTGAGCAACACGG
The DNA here is from genome assembly GCA_964490445.1 of uncultured Rickettsiales bacterium. Taxonomy (GTDB): domain Bacteria; phylum Myxococcota_A; class UBA796; order UBA9615; family UBA9615; genus UBA6601. Next base: position 8,589 of record CAZBDA010000147.1, read on the forward strand.
CGACCGGATCGCGGTGGTCCTGGTCCGCGGTCTGCTCGCAATCGTGCGACTGGAGCGTGGCCAGGTCGAGGATGCGCGTGCGCTGTTCGAGAAGGCGCGTTCGGGTGCCGAGGAGCAGACGAGTGACGAGTTGCTTCGTGCCGTCGAGAGTCTCCTGCCGGTGTTCGGCTTCGAGCAGGAGTCTGCGCCGGGCAACTCGCACTACGAGCGGGTGGCCGGTGCAGCAGTTGCTGCGTTCCGAGCCAGGACGTAGACCTTCATGGGAACGGGCACACGAAATCGGCCGGGAGACTCGCTGATCAGAGTGCTGTAGTCACACAACTCAGCCAACAGGTCGACCGTGTCGTGAACCGCGATGCCTGCGCGGCTGCGGTGGCTGAGGTCTTCCAGGGAGAATGTAGAGCCGTGCTCGGCCGCCCATTGCAGCAGCTCGCGTCCGTTCGGCCCCACTTTGCTCCAGTCGTCCTCGAGCATGCCGCGGAAGGCGCCCTTCCACGACAGGACCCGGGTCTCGATCCATTCGGGTAGGCGCACGAACTTCAGGCTTGCGGCCCAGCGCCCGCCCTCGACTCGCGCTGCCAGGCTCCGAGCAAGCTCGACGATCAAGCGTGGGTTGCCACCGAGGGCCTCAACGGTCTGCTCGAGTTGTCGCCGTTCGTCGCGACTCGGGCTGCCTGTAGCCAACCGTTGAGCAAGCAACTGCACCGCTGCGGTGGAGGCTAAGGGACGCAGCGGGAAACGGTGTTCGCCCTGCATGCGCAGGGGACAGCGTGCAGTCACCACGATCGGCGTGTCAGTTTGCCTTTGCCTGGCTCCTGCAACGGCCTCTCGATTTGGCTCAGAGAGACACTGCAGCCCCGGTCGTAGGCTGAGCAGCTGGTTCGCCAGGGTTCTTTTGCCGACCCCCGGTGGGCCGAGCAGCGAGATCAGTGCAGCACCGCTGTCCAGCAGTGCGCCCAGTTCGACCAGCTCCTGCTCTCGTCCGAGCAGCCCGGCAGTCTCGTGAGTTGGTAGAAGCTCCTTGTCTGGGGACAACTCCATCCGGTAGCCGATGCCGGCCAGGGTGAGCAGGTGCTGTGGACGCTTCGGGTTCGATTCGACCTTCTTGCGCAGCCGAGCCACGGTGATGTCGAGGGTTCGGCTGCGGGTGGTCTGCGCGTAGCCCCAGACTTCGCGGTACAGCTCGTCCCTGGAGAGGTCCCTGCCGGCGTGTGCCACCAGGTAAGACAGCAGTTCGCCTTCCTTGGTGGAGAGGCTCAGATGGTCTTCGCCGCGGTCTACTCGGCGGCGGTCGAGGTCGACGCGGCAGCAAGATAGTTGCACAGAGGCGGCCCGCGCCATGATCACGCCTCCGAGGGGGCCGTTGCGTGGGAGTCTCCGGTTCCCAGTTCGCGGCGTACCTGGCCGGCATCGATCCCCAGTAGCAGCGCCGCGACGCACAGTTGTAGGCCGGCGCACAGGAGGTACAGGGTCGGAATGGAGAGAACCCCGTCCAGCTTGCCAGCGAGCCAGCCGCCGGAGACCGCGCTCATGTTGGCAAGTGCCATGTAGGCGGTGAACTGGGTGGCTGCCACCTTCGGCCAGGAGACCCCCATGGCGAGTGCGAAAAAGCCCACGGTTGCCAGCGAGGTGAACAGCGCATCCAGCAGGATGATGGTGGTCACGAAACTGCGGTTCGGCCACAGTGCCTCGGCGTTGGCGAAGACCACCCACACAACCGCCAGGGCGATGCAGCCAGCAGCGATCGTGCGGCGGTGGCCCATGCGGTCGGCGACGAAGCCGCCGAGGACCGAGCCGGCAAGTCCGAAGGCGAGGCCCCAGCCACCGCTGACCTGGGCGAAGGCAGTGTCGCTCCAACCGAGGTCCTGGATGATGAAGACGACACCTACCACGCCCAGCAGCCCTGCCGAGGTAGAGATGGTCAGCGCCAGGACGGCCGTGAGCAGGGACGAGCGAAATGACATCGCCCGCAGCAGGGAGCGGAACACGGCGGCGACGCTGTCGCTTCGTTCACGGGCTGTGACCGGGCTGGTCTGACCGGGGCTCCACGGAAGAAGGCGCTCGCCCGGCCGTTCCCGCAGCAGCAGCGGCAGCAGGAAGATCAGGCCCAGCACCGACACCTGCATCAGCAACGCTGCTCGCAAGCCGAAGGACGCCATCACGGTTGCCATGCCTGCTCCACCGATGGCGCCGCCCAGGTACTTCGAGCCGTACATCAGGCCATTGGCCCGGCCTCGCTCTTCTTCGGGCAGAAGGTCGACCGCCAGGGCGTCTACAGCCACGTCCTGCAGGGAGTTGAAGACGTTGTGGGCAAACACCATCCAGGCCAGCAACTTCACCGATTGGGTGAGATCGGGAATAGCCACCAGCAGCAGCAGGGTGAGTGCCATCATTCCCTGGGCGAGCAGGATCCAGGGTCGGCGGCGCCCCATGGCGGGCAGCCCAAAGCGGTCGATGAGCGGGCCCCAGACCCACTTGAAGGTCCAGGGCAGGCCACTGAGCACGGTGACGCTGGCGACATCCGCCGCGCTCAGTCCCTGGTTCGCCAGCCAGGCGACCAGGGTGATGGCGACAAAACCCCAGGGGATGCCCTGGCTGACGTACAGCGCACACAGGGTAATGAGCCGAAGGGCCCGGTTCTCCGAGAGGGACATGCGGTGGTCAGCAGCGAATGCGGCGTCTCACCAGGGCGAGTCCCAACAGCAGAGCCAGCAGGGAGACATTGCCCGTAGACGCGCCTGCCTGGCAGCCACACTGCGGGTTGTCGGTCGCTCCGGGGTCGACGTCGATGCTGCCACTCCCGGTGTCGTCATCGTCGTCGCCTGCGGTGTCGTCGTCGCCTGCGGAGTCATCGTCGTCGTCGCCTGCGGAGTCATCGTCGTCG
>CAZBDA010000148.1:0-11426 GCA_964490445.1 uncultured Rickettsiales bacterium
TCTACACCCACGTATCGCTCGAGCGGATTCACGAGGTCTACCGGGACGCCCATCCACGCAGCACTTCGGGGGCAGTGAGCGCGAGAGACAATGCAGCCAGGGCGGCGGCGAAGAGCGACGATGTCGGCCACTGAGCCCCTGCTACGACGCATGGCCGAGGTGGCCGAACAGTGCCCGTCGTGTGAAGCGCTGTACCTGGTCGGCGGCGCGGTTCGTGACCGAATGGCTGGGGCTCGGCCCGAGGAGCTCCGCGATCTCGACTTCGTGGTGGTGGGTGACGGCGTCGCCCTTGGCCGTGACCTGGTTGCACAGTGCGGCGGTGACCTCAGCTGCCACGATCGTTTCGGTACGGCCACCTGGACGGGCCCGCTGTGGTCTCGCCCGGTCGACATCGTTACGGCGCGACGGGAGTCCTATCCGCGAGCAGGCTCGCTGCCCGAAGTGGCGCCTGGCAGCCTCGACGAGGACTTGCGGCGGCGGGACTTTACGGTCAACTCCATGGCAGCGCGTGTCTGGCCCGGTGATCTATGGCAGCTGCTCGACCCCCTCGGCGGCCTGGCCGACTTGCGAGCGGCTTTGCTGCGCATCCACCACCCGCTGTCCTTTGTCGACGACCCGACCCGCCTGCTGCGACTCGCCCGCTTTGCTGTGCGCCTGTCGTTGGAGCTGCACGAAGACACTGCTGCAGCCCTGGCGGCGGCCTTGCGCGACGGGGTGTTCGCGACCCTCTCCGGCGACCGTATGTGGGCGGAATGGGAGCTGCTGTGCGGCGAGCCCCGGCCCGCCGCGGTGGTTGCCTGGATGCATGAGCAGGGTCTCGCAGATGCGCTGGGACTTGGGGCAGGCCACGATGCACTTTCTGCCCTTGCGCGATTCGCGAGTGATGCCTCGAAGCCGGCCGGCCCCGAGCCGCTGGCGGCACTCGCAATCCTGCTTGCAGGTCGCGATACCGGGCCCTGTGCGCAGCACTTTGGCCTCGAGGGCAGCCATGCCGATCGACTGGCCTTGCTCGCGGCGCTGCCGGCTCGGCTCACCGAGCCTCTGCGCTTGTGTAGCGGGGACGATCAACTCGAGGAGCTGCTGGCCGGAGTCGATGCCGCAGCTCGTCGCCTGCTGGTTCTGCTCGCCCCGGAAACGGCAGCTTCGGTGCAGCGCTACGAGCAGTCTGTGCAGAGCTTGCCGCCGCTACTGCGTGGTGAAGATTTGCTTGCAGCTGGCCTGGCGGAAGGGCCGGATCTGGGAGCTGCCCTGCGCCGAGTGCGCGGCGCTCAACTGCGCGGTGAGGTGGTCAGCGCCGAGCAAGGGCTGCAACTGCTGGGGCTGCGTAGCGACGACCGCGCTTGAAATGAGCGCGTTCGTGTGTATCTTCCCCGCGAAGACCCCTTGCAGCGTTCAGCCTGTAGTGGCGCGTCTTGGAGCCTCCTATGGACCCCTCGGTGCTCGTCGAAAAGTTGGAAGTCGTCCTCACGGCAGGGCCGATCTTCCTGTTTTCGCTGGTTTTTCACGAGTACTGCCATGCCCTGGCTGCGTCTCGCCTCGGTGATAAAACCGCGGAGTGGACGGGGCGTTTGACCCTTAACCCCATGGTTCACATCGATCTTTTCGGATCCATCATCATGCCCTTGATGGGCATGTGGACCGGCTTCATCTTCGGCTGGGCCAAGCCCGTGCCCTTCAATCCCCGCAACCTGCGCAACGCGCCGCGTGACACGATGATCATCGCCCTGGCGGGCCCGGTTTCGAACCTCGTCCTGCTGGCAGCCTGTGTCGCCCTTACGCGTGCCATGGTGATGGGCGGACTGGTCGCTGGAGACGGGGTCATCGTCGCCACCTTCGTCCAGATGATGGTGTGGGGCATCTACATCAACGCGCTGCTGGCGGTATTCAACATGATCCCCCTGCCGCCGCTGGACGGCAGCAAGGTGCTGGCCTATTTCCTTGATTCGGGGACCGCCTCGCGGCTGCTCCGTTTCAACCCGATGATGTCGTTTTTCATCATCATTATGCTGGTCTCATGGGGCTTTCTCGACGGGCCGCTGCGACTCCTCACCGAGCTGGGTATATCGCTCGGCGGCCTGGGAGGCTCGGGCTGATGGCACAGGACCACCTGGTCAAGATCCTCGCCGAGCGTGCGGTGGCCTCGCGGCGTGGCTCCGAGCGCCTGGTGCGCGAGGGGCACGTGACGGTCGACGGCGAGCAGGTGCTCGAGCCGGGCCTGCTGGTCGACCCACGGGAGCAGAGGATCCTGGTCGACGACGAGCCGCTGCCGAGGCCGCCCACGCCGATGTACATGGTGTTGCACAAGCCGACCGGTTCGATCACGTCACGCCTGGACCCTGAGGGGCGTAAGACCGTCTTCGACCTGCTGGACGATCCCGAACCCTCGCTGCAGGCAGTTGGTCGTCTCGACTACAACACCGAGGGGGTGTTGCTACTCACCAACGACGGCGAGTTGGCGTACCGGCTGACCCATCCATCCTACGAGGTGCCCAAGAGCTACCTCGTGAAGGTCAGCGGCACGCCCAGTCCGCGCAAGATCGAGCAGCTGCAGCGGGGTGTCCGTCTCGAGGACGGTCCTGCAGCCCCGGCGCTCGTGTCCATCGTCAAGAGCGCCGGCCCGTCCTCGTGGCTGTTGATCACCCTCAAAGAGGGTCGGAATCGCATCGTCCGGCGCCTGATCGACCACATCGGTCACCGCACCCTCAAGCTCAAGCGAGTCTCTTTCGGTGGTCTGACCCTGCGCGGACTGCAGCCCGGCGACTCGCGCAAGTTAACCCCCGGCGAGCTTGGACACCTGCGACGAATCGTGCGCCAGCCGCGCAAGACGGAACTGAAAGTCAGCTGGGAGGTGCGCCGCGCGGTGGCCGAGGCCCTGCGCATGCCGCCGCCACCGCCGGACGCCAAGGTGACCAGCCGAGACAGCGAGGGGCGTCCTTATCGCAGCAAAGGCTGGGCGCGTCCCAAAGCGAAGAAGACTCGCGGTCGCAAGACAGCATCGCAGGGACGCAAGTCCACCTCTCGAAGCCGTGGAGATGGACGGCGCGGCAGTGGTAAGGGCTCTGGCGGTCGCAGCCGCGGCGGGCGCGGCAACTAGCTCGCTTCAGTTTCGATTCTGGAAGCGGAATCCGTGGCGCCCGGACTTCTTCAGGTAGAGCGTCGCATCGAATAGCTTGCCTGCCTTCGAAGTGAAGCCTTCCAGGGGATCAGTCGTCTGCTCGGTGAACAGCTTGACGGCCTCGTCTCGGGTCAACTCTCGCTTGCAGATCTCGCGTGGCACCGACAGCTTGCAGCCATCTTCCTTGCAGACGAATTCGGTGGCTGTCTCAACCACGTCAGCCTCGGCATGGTAGGGGCACTTCGACACCGGCTCGGGATTCACCGGGAACTTGCGGCTGGACTTGGCACCGCCACGGTTGCTGCTGCGCGGCGGGAAGTCCCAGACGATGTTTCCGACTTCCCCGAGCTTGAGGGTGGCCGAAAATGGTCGGTTGCGCTTGCTGATGAAGCCCTCCAGCAGGGCTGTCGAGCGCCCCTCGCCGATGAGCGCCTGGATCTCTTCGATCGACAGAGAGCGCTGGCAGATTCGCAGGGGCAGGCTCAACTTGCAGCCACCGCCCTCGAACTCTTCGCAGCGGTAGCCCTGGGGCCCTCGCTTCACCAGCTTGTCGGGATGGAATGGGCAGGCGCCGATGTCCAGGGGCGAGGTGTCTTCGCCTTCCTCGACCGCCTCGTCGACTTCGCTGCTCTGGGCCCGGATGCGGCCGTCTTCCGAACGGGTCAGGCTGGCTTCGTACTCCCGGCCGTCGCGAGTGAAGAAGCCGGCCTTCGAAGGCGTGAGACCGTTGTCGAGCAACTGCTCTGCGGAGCGGCGGTCGACGTAACGGCCGCCAACTTCCTTCCAGATGATGAACGTGCACTCGCCATCACGGCCGCTGTTGGCACAGGAGTAGGTGCGCAGCGTCTCGCGAACCGGCTCGCCACAGTTGGGGCACTTGCCCAGGGTCGGCGTGTCGTCGTACAGCGTGTCATAGGAGAAGTCGCGAACCCGGTCGACGATGAGGCAGGTCCAGTCCTTGATCTCCTGCATGTAGCTGTCTCGAGCACGCTGGCCTCGCTCCACCTGGCGAAGGGCTTCTTCGAGGTCGCCGGTGAGCTCGGGCTGGGTCAGTTTGGGCAACTCGATGCGCTCGAGGGCTTCCACCAACCGCATACCGCGTGAAGTGGCCCGCAGGGCCTTGCGCTTGGCGATCGACGTGCAGCGATCGGCGTACTCGCGCTTGAGCAGGGTTTCGATGATGTCAGCACGGGTGGCCGGCGTACCGAGCCCGCCGGTTTCGGTGAGTACCTGGGCCAGGTTCTCGTCGTCGACCTCTACGCCGGCGGTTTCCATCAGCCGCAGCAGAGAAGCTTCGGTGTGGCGTGCCGGTGGGCGGGTCAGCTTCTCTTCGGCGTCGTGGCTGGTAGCGAGCACCTGGGTGCCGTCGGGGCTGGCCAGGGGGGGCAGCGTGCTGTCCTGCTTGTCGTCCTTCTCCTTGCGCTCCCAAACGGCTCGCCAGCCGGGCTTGGTGAGGATCTTGCGCCGGGTGCGGAACAACTCGCCGCTCATGTCGGTGGTGCGGTCGACTTCGGCGTATTCGGCGGGCGGGTGAAAGGCGGCCAGGAAGCGCCGCACGACGAGGTCGAAGATCTTGCTCTCGTCCCCGCTCAGCCGGCTCGGGTCGCCTTCTCCGGTGGGGATGATGGCGAAGTGATCAGAAACCGCCTTGTTGTTGAAGTTGCGCTTCTCGTTCTGCAGCCCGTCACTGAGCAGCCGTTCTGCGTGAGTTGCGAAGCTCTTCACACCGGTCAGGAACTCGAGACTCTGTTTTACGAACGGACGGTAGTCCTCGGGCAGAGCCTTGGAGTCGGTACGAGGGTAGGTCAGCAACTTGTACTGCTCGTACAGTGTCTGGGCTGAACGCAGGGTCCGTCGCGCCGAGAACCCGAAGCGCTTGTTGGCTTCGCGCTGCAAGGTGGTGAGGTCGAGCAGAGTCGGTGAGGTTTCCCGCGAGCTCTTGCGGTTCTCTGAGGCCGTGGCCTGTGGGGCGCTGTTCAAGATGCCCAACAGGCGGTCCCGTTGCTCGGGGTCATAGATGCGGTCGCGGGGAGCGTCGGCCTTGGGGTCGAACCAGGTGCCCAGGTACTCGTGGGAGTCTCCCTCGTCGACCTTGAAGTTGGCCTTGAGGATCCAGTAGGGGCGGGGCTCGTGGGCCAGGATCTCGCGTTCACGGCGCACCAGCATGGCCAGGGTGGCCGTCTGTACGCGGCCTGCCGACCAGACGGTTTTGTCCGTTCGGGAGCGCAGTCGGATGGTCAGCGCCCGGGTGGCGTTCATGCCAATAAGCCAGTCGCACTCGGCGCGGCAGTCTGCGGCATCAGCGAGTCCCTGCACGCTGTCCTGGCTGCGAGGCTCTTGCATGCCTTCGCGGATCGCATCGGAGGTCATCGACTGCAACCAGAGGCGGTCGACGGGCTTGTCGGTCTCGGCGTAGCGATAGATCTCGCGGAAGATGAGCTCGCCTTCGCGGCCAGCATCACAGGCGTTCACGAGTCGCTCGACGTCCTTGCGACGAACCATCTTCTTCAGCGCCTTGAGTTGGGCAGAGGCTCCGCGCACCGGGGTCAACAGGAACTGCTCCGGCAGGATAGGCAGGTCGTTCAGCCGCCAACGCTTCAGGCTTGCATCGTAGGCCTCGGGCTTCTGGAACTCGAGCAGGTGACCTACTGCCCAGGAGACGATATGGCTGTCGCCCTCGTAAGCATGGGTTCCTTTGTCGGAGGCGCCGACCACGGCAGCAATGTCCGCAGCAACACTGGGCTTCTCGGCGATGACGAGGATCTTGGACACAGGTGAATCCCTTGTTTTCGAGGCTTGCAGTTCAGGGGGAGACGCATGGGAATCCCCGTTTCGCTGCCCACAAGTACACCCAGAAGCCACCAGATTTCAAGCGCCTTCATTAATAGGTAGTCGTGGATGCTACGCATCCTATTTTTGTTCGGTAGCGGTTGTCGACGCCTGTCTGGGGTCGGATTGGCGGCCAGTTGAAGCCCGCTCAGGCCGTGGTCGTGTTTACTAACAGCTGTGGATTGTTCAGCAGACCACGTACCTCGTCGAGGTCCACGGCACCCGAATCGAGCAGGGTCTTGAGTGCCTTGTCCATGGTGATCATGCCTTCCCGGCCGCCGGTCTCCATCAGCGATGCTGCCTGGTGCATCTTGTCGCTGCGCACCAGGTTGCGGATCGCCGAGTTGCCCACCATGATCTCGAAGGCGGCGATCCTGCCGACGCCTTCCTTGCGACGCAGTAGTCGCTGGGAGACCACTCCAATCAGGCTGGCGGCGATCTGGGTGCGCGCCTGGGCCTGCTGGTAGGGCGGGAAGACGTCGATGATCCGGTCGATGGCCTGTACCGCGTCGTTGGCGTGCAGGGTTGCGATGACCAGGTGGCCGGTTTCGGCTGCGGTAAGCGCCGCGGAGATCGTTTCGTGGTCGCGCATCTCGCCGATGAGGATGACGTCGGGATCCTGGCGCAGGATGTACTTGAGCGCGGCGGAGAAGCTGCGGGTGTCGGCGTGCACCTCGCGTTGGTCGATGGTGGCCTTGCGACTGGTGTGGCTGTACTCGATGGGGTCTTCGACGGTAAGGATGCGGCAGCGTCGGCTGTCGTTGATGCGGTCGACCAGGCAGGCCATAGTCGTGCTCTTGCCCGCGCCGGTGGGTCCCACCACCAGCAGCAGGCCGTGGGCGCGGCCTCCCATCTTGAGGACGGTCGCAGGCAGGCCCAATTCTTCGGCCTGTGGAATGGCTGATGGGATGGCGCGCAGCGCGGCAGCCATGCGTCCCTTCTGGTAGTAGGCATTGACCCGGAACCGTCGCCCGCCGTCGATGGCGAGGGCGAAATCGATCTCCCGTTCCAACTCGTAGATGCTGCGCTGCCGGCCGCTGAGGATCGAGAACAGCAGCATGCGCATGTCGCCGGACGACAGGGGCGCCTTGCCGATGGGGGTGAGTGTGCCGGAGATGCGGAGGATGGGCGGGCGGCCCTCGGTGAGGTGCAGGTCTGAGGCGTTCCGGTCCAGCACCTGGCCGAGCAGCGACTTCATGTCGAGCTCGGTCTCTTCATGGCCTGCGCTCTCGTGGAAAGTATCCAGCCCAGTTGCCATGCCCCGAGCTTGCAGGGCGAATTCCTCGGGACTGCTGGAGCTGGCCAGGCCCTGCTCGTAGGAGATCTCGCCGGCCGTGTACAGCGCCAGCAGGGCCTGGTTGAAGGTGCGGATGCCCGGGTCCTTGGTAGAGCGCATGAGGTCGAGCAGTTCCTCGATGCGCTGCTCGCGCAGCAGCTTCATGACGGACGGGGTGCAGGTGAGTAGTTCGGCGGCGAGCACTCGGCTCTTGCCGTCACCACGGGGCAGCAGTCGTTGGCTGACGATGCCGCGCAGACTGAGGCTGAGGTCCATGGCGACCTGCGCACGCAGGTGGTCGGGGTAGTAGCTGAGGATGCGCTGCAGGGTCTGGGTCGCATCGATGGTGTGGATGGACGCCAGCACGAGGTGGCCGGTGAGCGCCGCGGACAGGGCGACGCCCATGGTCTCGGCGTCGCGCATCTCGCCGATGACGATGACGTCGGGGCTCTGCCGTACGACGTGCCGCAGCGCGTCGTTGAACGATCGTGTGTCGCCACCGATCTCGCGCTGGCTGACTCGGCCCTTGCGGTCGGGGTGCACGAACTCGATGGGGTCTTCGATGGTGATGATGTGGGCGGCGCGCGTCTGGTTGATGTGGCTGACCATGGCGGCAATCGTGGTCGACTTGCCGGATCCGGTGGCTCCGGTGACCAGCACCAGGCCGCGGGCACAGTCGGCCAGCTCGCGGACCGGTTCGGGCAGCAGCAGCTTGCCGAAGTCGAGGTCGCCGCTGGGTACGGCGCGCGCGACCACGCTGATGCAGCCCTGCTGGCGGCTCAGGTTGAGGCGATAGCGGCGCCCGCCGGCCAGGCTGAGGCCGGTGTCCAGATCGCCCCTGTCGCGGAAATCACCGGCCTGGCTTCCGTGCAGGGTGTAGTCGAGCAGGGCGTCCAGGTCCGCGCGTGTGGTGGCGGGCTGGTCCATGGCCTGGACGGTTCCGTGAACCCGCACGGCAGGGGCCTTGCCTTCGCATAGGAACAGGTCCGACGCGGGGAAGTCGTCCATCTCTTCGAGGAGCGTGACGAGTGCCGGCTTGCTTGCGCTCTTCTTGCTCATGGCTCCCTGCGGCCGATTGGTAGGTTCTGCGGCCGGGTGGCTACAGTCCGCGGCACTTGGAGATGATCTCCTTCATGACCTCTGCGGTGCCGCCGCCGATGGTCAGCAGGCGCAGATCGCGGAATGCCCGAGCTACATAGTACTCCTCGATGTAGCCGTAGCCACCGTGCAGCTGCTGGATGTCGTAGACGACCTTCTGTGCCAGGTCACAGGTGTACAGCTTGGCCATGGAGATCTCCTCGAGGGCGGGCTGCTCACGGGCGAACAGGTCGCAGGCGTGGTAGGTCAGCCGTCGCCCGGCTTCGATGGCGGTGAGGTGTTCGACGAGCTTGTGCTTCCAGACCTGGAACTTGACCACGGGTCGGCCAAAGGCGTGCCGTTCGCTGCCGTAGCGGATGCCTTCCTCGCAGAGCAGCTCCATGCCGGCGGTGGCCATGATGGCGGCTACCAGCCGTTCGCCCTGGAAGTTCTGCATGATGTAGTAGAAGCCCATGTTCTCCTCTCCGAGGAGGTAGCGGGCGGGGATGCGGCAGTTGTCGAAGGCCAGCTCGGCGGTGTCCGAAGAGTGGTTGCCGACCTTCTCGAGCAGGCGGCCGACGGAGAAGCCTTTGACGTCGGTGGGAAACAGCACCAGCGACACGCCGCCGTAGCCGGTGTCGCCGGTCCGCACGGCCAGGGTAATGAAGTCGGCGCGGCTGCCGTTGGTGATGAAGGTCTTGGCGCCGTTGATGACCAGGTCGTCGCCGTCGCGCACGCAGGTAGTGCTCAGGTTGGCGACGTCGGAGCCGACGCCGGGCTCGGACACGCCCAGGGCAGCGATGCGTTCGCCGCGGATGGCGGGTCCCCAGAATTCCTGCTTCTGCTCTTCGGTGCCGATGGCGCCGATGACCGGCGTGGCCATGTCGGACTGCACGCTGAGCGCCATGTTGAGGCCAGCGCAGCGAGAGCGCACCAACTCTTCCAGCCAGATCACCGTGAACCAGTAGTCCAGCCCCATGCCGCCGTACTCTTCGGGCACGTTGAGACCGAGAAAGCCCATGTCTGCGACCTGCTTGAAGATCTCGTCCGGGAAGGCCTTGTTGCGCTCGTACTCGTCGGCGTGCGGCTGCAGTTCCTTCTCGACGTAGTCCCGGGCGGTTTTCCGGAACATCCGGTGTTCATCGGTGAGGTCGGGCGGGCGGATGTCTGGCTGTTCCATTGAATACTCCGGTGCACTTCGGGAAGGGTCCCGAAATATACAGACAGGCGGCAGCAGGAGCGAGCGCATCCAGCAGATCGCCGTAGGTTGACACCCCCCGATGCTGCTCGTATAAAACGCCCGATCGTCGTCCACGAGGCGCCGACCCATGACGCGGGGTGGAGCAGTCTGGTAGCTCGTCGGGCTCATAACCCGAAGGTCGTCAGTTCAAATCTGGCCCCCGCTACCATAATGATTACGGGCACTTAGGCTTTTGCCTTGGTGCCCGTTTTCTTTTAATTTCCACATTCCTTCCACTTTACATATCCTTAACCTGTGGCCTGGAACCCCTTCCGCGGCCACGGGAAGGATGGGTTGTGCCAAAGACCGCGGGAGCCAGAAAGAAGGGCAACCGCTGGGAGTTCAGCTACATCGACCCGACCGGAAAGCGGCGCTGGAGGACTTGCCGCACCAAGAAGGAAGCCAAGGCCGCTCAGCATCACCTCAACGCCGAGGCAGAGGCTATTCGCGCGGGTGTCCGCTCGCTACCACCGGAGCCGCACACCTTCGATGAACTGGCCAGCTACTGGCTTGAGAAGAAGGCGCCGCGCAAGCGCAGTGAGAAGGACGACCGAAGCATCATTCACCGCCATCTGCGGCCCTACTTCGGGGAGATCCAGCTGCCGATGATCGGTGCTGAGCTCATCGACCAGTTCATCATCGATAAGGACGGGGAGGTGGGCGACAAGACGCTCCATAACATCCTGACGCTGCTGCACACGATGTTGAGGCAGGGAGTCCGGCTCAAGTGGCTCGCCTCAGTTCCGCCAATCGACAAACCGAAGCTACAAGAGAGGGACTACTGCTGGCTCCAGAGTGGAGAAGAGATCACAAAACTCCTGATCGAAGCGCAGTCGGCACCTCCTGGGGTCATGGTTCTGTACACAACCGCTCTCTACACCGGGATGCGAGCGGGGGAGTTGCTCGGATTGCGCTGGGAGGACATCAGCTTTAACCGCCGCCTGATCACGGTGAAGAGAAGCTACGACAATCCCTACACGAAGAACCGGGGATTGCGGCACGTGCCCATCCTGACCCCGCTGATGCGGGTGTTGAAGGAGTGGCGCTTGCAGCGGCCAGGGCCATGGCTGTTTCCGACTCGCACCGGAACGGTCAGGGGGCCGTCAGACCGTTGGACCAAGCAGATCTTCAAGCGTTGCCGTGACAGGGCAGGGGTGCGCAAGATCCGTTTTCACGATCTTCGGCACACCTTCGCGAGTCATTGGGTCATGGCGAGCGGCGACATCTTCCGTCTCAAGAAGGTTCTCGGCCACCGCGACATCCGCTCGACCATGCGCTACGCCCACCTGGCACCTGATGCGTTCGCCGACGACTTCGACCGTCTCGAAGACCTGGTGCCGGTGACGGCGGCGGTTGTGGCGATTGACGGGAGTGTAGGGGGCTAACAATCGGCCCATCCGGTTTCACGGCCGGTGCTAGCCCAATCCTGGGAATGCGCTGATGTGCCGGACGACCCTGAGGGCCCCAGCAGGGTCCAGAGCGCGTGCGCCGTAGTCCTGGCAGAGAAGGTCCTCGTCCAGGAAGAGATCGTACTTCTCAGATGCCTTGTTCTTGACGGTGCTCGCGAGCACGGTTGGGTCGGCTTCTTCCTGGGCTGCAAGGTCTCTCAGGACTTCGAGGAGTTGAGTGGGTGACGTCTTCGATACTGATAGGGCTACTCCTGCTCGAGCAGCCTTCACGCCCATGGCCGAGAGTTGAATCGACAAGGTGTTCAACACTCTGTCGCCAGCCCAAGAGAACAGGAGAGAGTCCGGTCCGTTTGGGATGATCCTCTGTTCTACGAGGCCGAGGCGCCGGAAGTTCGCGCGCCCTTCTTCCAACAGGTCGAGAGCTCCGCCATCCAGGAATCGGTCCTGGTCTGCGCCGAGATAGAGCTTGAGCATCTCTGC
>CAZBDA010000149.1:0-7180 GCA_964490445.1 uncultured Rickettsiales bacterium
CATCACAGTCCTGGTCGAGGCCGTCGCCACAAACCTCGGCGTTGCCTGGGAAGTTGAGGGGGTCGGCGTCGTCGCAGTCGAGACAATAGTTCACCCCATCCGCATCCCCGTCGAGGCCTGAATTGATCAGCGCGTCGCCGTCATCGCAGTCGGTGCCGTTGGCACAGGCAAGGGAACTGAAGTAGCCATCGGAGTCCAGGTCGACGCTGACGTCCTGACCGTCACAGTCCTGGTCGAGGCCGTCGCCACAAATCTCCAGCAACTCCGGGCTCAGACCAGCGTTGGAGTCATCACAATCGGCACAGGAATAGGAACCGTCCTGGTCTCCATCCAGCTCCCCTCCCGTGTAGACCTGCATGGCGTAGGAATAGGTGATGGAGACATCACTATTGGTCAGCACTGGCGGCACGCTGGGGGAGCCATTGAGCAGAACCGAGCCGATGTGTCCTCCAAACGAGCTCGAGTACGGGAAGCTCGCCGACGCAGAATAGTGATACTCGACAGCGTCACTGCCGAAGTAAGCGGCGAGCGCGTACCGGTGGCCCGGTTGCAGCTCCAGCTGCCAGTCCCCCGAGTCGTGCCATCGATCCCCTGGACCCGCACTGACCGAGGTCTTCGAATCGACGAGGGTGAGCGTCGATGACGCAGCCAGTCCGTCATAAACGAGCCAGGTGATGGTCACCCCGAACGGCGCGTCGAGGTACATCTCAAAGGAGCGGAGCGTAGCCGCGGAGCTGGCCGAGAACAGGTTGCCGCGCAGTCGGTCCGAACCGGAGAAGGACACCGTGGGGCTCAAGCTGACGTCCACCTGTTCGCCGAGCTGCAGTCCATCACAGTCATTGTCGATGCCGTCGCACAACTCCGTGCCGCCCGGCAGATTCTGCGCCGCGCTGTCGTCGCAGTCAGCACAAGCGGGCGAGCCGTCCGCATCGCCGTCGACCTCACCGTCGAAGCCCGTGTGGACCCGAGTCTCGTAGGCAGACAGAACCGCTGTTTGCTGTTGCGAGACGCCAGCCGGCGCACTGAGGACACCATTGGCAGCAAAGCCCGCTACGTGGCTGCCGAAGCTCGTCAAAGCTGGCAGGCCGACGGCCGAGGTCCTGGTGCGGTAGGTAACCGTGTCCGAGAAGTGCACCGCCAGGGCGTAGGTCAAACCCGCCCCGAGGGGCACGTCGAACAGGCCCGAACTATGAAACTGAAGCCCCGCGCCAGCACTGGTGGTGACTGTCGAAGCTACCTGGTTCAGCGAATCGCCACTGCCCTCGTAGACCACCCAGGTCAGCGTGGTGCCGACAACGGCATCGAGCTGCATATCAAAGCGACGCAGGACGGTGGGCGCCGTGATGTCGAACAGGTTGCCCCGCAGGAACTCGGAGCCGAAATAAAGCGTCTGGCCCGGAAGGGACTCATAGCTGTCGATCCCAAACGACAACCCGTCGCAGTTGTTGTCGATGCCATCGCAGATCTCGGGGGCACCGGCAAAGGCCAGCGGATCGTTGTCCAGGCAGTCGAGGCAGTTGATAACCCCATCACCATCGTCGTCCGTCTCGCCGTCACCTGCCTGGGTACTCGCGTCGCAGTCGTTGTCGACACCGTCGCAGACCTCGGCTGCACCGGGATAGGACTGGCCATCCAGGTCCTCGCAGTCGAGGCAGTTGATGAAGCCGTCCAGGTCAGCGTCGTTCTCGCCGTCACCTGCCTGGGTACTCGCGTCGCAGTCGTTGTCGGCTCCGTCGCATACCTCGGCCGCACCGGGGTAGCTGTTGGCGTCGCCGTCATCGCAATCCTCGAAGATGTTGTACGCGTCACCGTCCACGTCGGGCGGCTCGAAACCGTATGCATCCCCTGCACTCAGCAAAGTGCTGCCATTCAACGAGACGAGCAGGTAGTTCGCTGCCTGGGTGGCGCCGACGTTGTCCTGCAGCCCAACGGTCGCGCTGGCGCCGCCATCGATTGCTACGCTACCGAAGCTCACGTCGCTGTAGTGGTACTCGATACGGCCGTTGGGAAACAGGTGCACCTGGAAGCTGCCGTCGCCACTCGACGAGAAGTGTCCGACCTGCTCCCAGGAGATGATGAATCGGTCCTCAAGAGTGTCATACAAGGTCCACGTGTCGCCGAAGGAGTCGCTGGTCAGGTCGTCCCACAGGACCGCAAGATCAGGCGAGTAGCTCTGGCCACTGGGGAAGCTCAAGTTCGACCAGACCACGTCACCGCTCAAGCTGAAGCGACAGCCGCCGTTCATGCTCACTCGAATCTGCGAGTAGCTACCGCCGTAGTAGGGGAAGCTCCACGGCAGAGGCACGGTTACGCTGTCTTCTCCAGCGAGACCGAGCGCTGTCGACGCCGGATTAAGCGCCAACACCTCGAAATCATAAGTGCTGGTCGAGTAGGTGTAGCCGAAGGAATCGGGACCACCGGTCTGGGCGGCCGCAGGCGCCGGGAAGAGAGCCACACCAGAGGCGACCAGAATGGCAACAAGGGCGGCAGCAACTCGCATCAGGTTCTATCCCCAGTGCCGGTTCGGGACGCGAGCAGTGGCACCACGCCGAAGCCTGCTCTCTGGCCCCATCTGGGAGGCTAGCATGCAACTCTGTGAGCTTGGCGTTAGCCTTTGCCACGTGAGGAACGTCCCTGCGATCCTGTGGCTCAGTGGGTTACTAGCCGCGCTGTCAGCCCAACCTGCAACTGCCAGCGCCACTGGCGGCGATCAGCCGCTGTCGGGAATCCCTCTTGCATTGACCTGTGACGCAGAGGTCCCACCAGCACATCCGCTACTCGCTTCACACACGGGCCGCGATCTCAACGACCTTCGCGACGACGACCCGAGCGAACTGGAGCCCATAGCCTGGCTCGAGAGGCAACTATGCGCCCGCCTCTGGGAGACCCTCGCACAGGCGGGTGCCCACGCCGCACCCAAAGACCTGAGACTGCCCGCGCGCGCCAGCCTGCGGGCGACTCTGGTCGATGCCTACCTCGATGACAGTCGGATCGTCGACCAGCGGATCAGCAACAACCTCTGGCCGGTCTCGGTACCCCACTGGAGCCTCGAGATTATCTGGCGAATCCACTTCCAGGTGCAGTACAGCACCGGGGTTCTCGGCCCAAGCCTGGACCTTGTGCTTCGCGGCGAGGCGCACCAGGAGGACTACCAGGAGTTGGATCTCGCCGTCTTGCTGGCATCTGCATCGAAATCTGCGCTCAGCCGCCTACCGCGAGTACTCGCCGACGAGGGAAGCCTGGGCGAGTTGCTGTTCACCCTGACAAAAACGCCGCAGGCGGCACCGAGGTCATGGAGAGTCGAAGGCGTACTGGCCCAGTCCTTCGCGCTGCTGCTCAGTACATCGTCGGACACTCGCCACGGCGCACTTGCCATGTACCTGGGATCGTCCCGGCTTCCCCTGA
Organism: uncultured Rickettsiales bacterium; assembly: GCA_964490445.1. Lineage (GTDB taxonomy): Bacteria > Myxococcota_A > UBA796 > UBA9615 > UBA9615 > UBA6601. The sequence continues at coordinate 3,406 of CAZBDA010000149.1, forward strand.
CCGAGAGGCTCGGCCTCGCACGCTGGTTCGTGATCAACGAGCCCGACCTGCCTATCCGAAGGGATGCCCTCGCCTGGCTGCTGCAGCAGGAGCCGAACGTAAAGTCTGGTGAGAGTCTCAGCGCCCCGACAATCGAACTGTTGGCCTGGCTGCTGCACCGCGCCACCTCGCATCGTATCCGCGCGGCCGCCCTGACGGCACTCGCTGGACGCAAGGGCAGTGAAATACGAGATCTACTGTTGCTCGGCGCCGGGGATGCCGACCCGCGGGTAGCGGATGTGGCGCTGTCGCAACTAAGAAACTTCAAGGCAGCAACAGCCCAGGAGCTCGACACCAGGACCAGCCCCAAGCCCCCCACACTGCCCCCCTGGACAAAGACCCTCGACGGTCGGGTTGCCGACGCGCAGGCAGCCGACACTGAGCGGCTCCTCGCCCTGGCGAGCGCTGCACAGGGCAAGGCTTCGGATCTGTGGCTGCGGCGCTGGCTCAAGGACAGCAGCGTGGCAGCCGACACCCTGGACTGGAACCTTTCAGCCTGGATCGAGTTGAGCGGGTCACAGTCCCTTCCGGTCCGCAAGGCTGCGCTGCAGCGGCTGATACGAGAGCAGCAGTTCGTCGGAGTCGCCGAGGCGATCGCGCAGCGCGCCCAGCATGAGACCGAGCCCGAGCTGCTGGGGCTTGCCCTTGCCAACCTGGAGGACAACCCTACTTCGCTGCAGGTTCTGCTTGCCGCAGCCTCCCACCCGGAAGCACCCATTCGCCGCGCGGCAGCCACTGCCCTGGCCGGACAGGGTGCCGCTGCTGCGGAGCTGCGACTGCGCTCCCTGGCCCGGGACGACCGCGACCGCAAGGTGCGCAGCGCAGCGCGCAAGGCGCTAAGGAAGCGAGCGCGCCGGGGCCGCTAGGGTCGACGAAAACACCACCTCGTCGGCCATGGCGATGGTCGCCATGGAACTGCGCGCCTGGCGACTGAGACTGAGCCGAAAGGGCATCACGAGGTCTTTCGGAAGTCGAAATTTCGAAGTGCCGGAGCGATCCACAATCTGCGGCAGCAAAGAACCCAGCAGTCGCTCATTCCCCCGCTCGCCCAACCACAGCGAGTAGACCTGGCCTTCCTCCGGCGGCGGCAGCGAGAGCACACGAAGAGTCAGTTCCGCGCGCTGGAGGTCACACATCACCCGAGCCCTGACAGCAGCAAAGCTCTCGCCGGAACCGTGCAGATCGACAATGGCAACACGCGGGTCGGTAAGCCTGCTGAGCATGGACTGCAACACCTCCGTCTGTTCAGCATTGCGGCTGGTGGCCTGCTCGAAGATACGGGCCTGGCGTTGCGCTGCAGCGAGCTCGACCCGCTGTGCACTTGCCCACCAGGCAACCGCCGCACCCATTGCCACGGCCAGTGCCAGGAGAATCCACAACAGTCGTCGCTCGTTGCTCTCCGGATAGACGATGACTGGCTCTGGCTGCTCCTGTGGACAGCTTGCGATAGCAGCCAACACCTTCTCCCCGAGATCCTCGGGAACGAAGCCCGGCTCCTCAGCGAGCACGTCCGTGTGAAATCGCACCATCCGTTCCTCGATCCGCTGGGCGCAGTGCGAACACCCCTCAGCCAGGTGCACCTGGATGCGCATTCCGACGCTGTGATCCGCCAGCCCCACCGCATACTCTTCGAGGTGCTCCTCGAGGTCCCGACAGCGATCAATCTCCATCGCCATTGCCCCCCTCGCCAAACCACACGGACACCAGCGACCGTCGTTCCGAGCCACCACCGGTAGGTGCCGCCTTGTCGACCACACCGGCCTCCTGACGCAGCAACAGCAGCATCCAGGCCATCGGCGGTCCCAGGTTGTGGTCGTAGCAGGGGCTGAGCCTCCAGACCTCGACGAACAGGCGCACTGCGAGCAACTCGCCGGCCTCGGCGTCGCCACCCGCCAGGCGCCTGGCGACGGGATACAACCAGGGTGAACAACTCTGAACCAGGGAGCGAAGTGCCTCGCGGTCGCCGCCGCTCATGGCATCCAGCAGAGAACAAAGCGATGCACTGTCGGGCAGCGAGGTGCGGGCACTCTGAGAATCGGGAGAACTCACCACGGCAGACTACGACCGGGGAGACACCGGCGGCAAATCAGCGCCTGACCAGCCGGCTACAACGCCTTCTTCATGATATCGACGATCTTCCAGCGTCTCCTGCTGCCGCCACCATCGAGACTGACCACGTAGCGCACGACCCCATGGGACTCCGTCTCCAGGTATCCGGCAACCGAGCGGGTGATCTTGAGGGTGCCCGTCTTGCTGGGGGAGCTATGTTGCGCACGCAGTAGAGCCTTGTGGGGCTCGAACAGGGTGAGAGCCGCCACCAACACCTGTGCAGTGACGCGATTCTTGTAGGAAATGCCGGAGCCCTCGGTCATCACGAGGCCCTCCAGTTGTGGATGCTTGGCGATATATTCATTCACTGCTGCAACGCTCTTCTCCAAGCTTGCGGGAGCCCCTGAGTGAGCGGCTCCGACAGCCAGGAAAATCTGGTTGGCGATGTAGTTGTTCGAGTAGTACAGCAGCGCCGCACAGGCATCGGCAACGGTCTTGCTGCTCTGGTGCCGGTAGAGGGGTTCAAGATCACCGGCCTGGGACTGCTCGTAGCGGTCGCCCACCTGTACCCCCACACCGCGGAGCTTCGCGGCAACGAGTTCGGCAGTGTAGCGTTGGCTCTCCTCGGGGTTGGAGCTCAGGTTGACTCGCAGTTTCCCCTGCACCCCGCGTCGCTTGGCGACGGTCCTGGCCAGCGGCGTGATCGGGGTCTGCGACTCAGCCGAGCGCACGTCGTTGCCCTCGACCACGACATTGATCGTATTGAAATTGACCGCTGTGGCGGAGTTGAGTGCGTCGTATGGCTGCTCCGAGCTACCGACACCGGGGATCTTGATGCCCGGAATGAAGTGCGAGTTGTCGATGCCGACGCCGGCCAACTCGGCGCCAGCCAGCAGTGGCTTCAGTGCCGCGACGACAAGGTCCAGTTCCTCGGACACGAGCATGGGGTCGCCCTGGCCGCGCACCACCAACAGATCGTCTTTGAGGAAGAACTCGGTGACGAAGCGGGACTCCATACCCAGGTACTCGGCCGCAAGTAGGGTAGTCGCGATTTTCAGCATCGATGCTGGGATAAACGACTTCTCAGAACCACCCACGTCGAGCAGGGTCGCACCACTCTCGTCTACCGCCAGGACAATTCCCTTGCTGCCAGCGAGCTTTTCCACCTGGTCCTGCCAGGAGGCTGCAGAAGCTAACGGAGCAAAAGGCAGCGAACAGGTGAACAGCAGCGCAAAAAGACCGACCAATAGCCAGTTGAGGGAGCGCAAATCGAGAGGGACAAGAAGGTGTGGCATAGACTCTTCCCAGGAAGGACCGCAGAGTTCACAGGTACGGGTCCGGAGCAGTGTATCTACTTGCTCCGGTAACGCTATACTCCCAGACCGCTACAGCAGTCTGAACTGCTCCGGAGAGCCTCGATGGCAAGCACCGAGCACCGCAAACGAACCACGATCCCGAATCGGCTTGCTTCCGCCCTGCTGATTGCCGCTGTCTGTCTGTCCGTCGACGCCCGCAGCAACGACCACGATGGCACCCCCGATGAAGACCTCTCGCCCGGGGTTCGTCTGCGCATCGAGGGCTGCGGCTACGACCGACCGACTGCTCTGGGTAACACCAGCGGCGACGACGACGACACCAGCGGCGACGACGACGACACCAGCGGCGACGACGACGACACCAGCGGCGA
>CAZBDA010000149.1:7280-7369 GCA_964490445.1 uncultured Rickettsiales bacterium
CGACGACGACACCGGCGGCGATGACGATACGGCTGGAGACGATGACTCCGCCGGAGACGATGACTCCGCCGGAGACGATGACTCCGCCG
>CAZBDA010000149.1:7469-11408 GCA_964490445.1 uncultured Rickettsiales bacterium
GGAGACGATGACTCCGCCGGAGACGATGACTCCGCCGGAGACGATGACTCCGCCGAAGACGATGATTCTGCCGGAGACGATGACTCGGCGGGGCTCTAGCTCCACCCCGGCCCGGTTCACCGACGATGACCACCCCGACTCTCGATGAAGTCTTCGGCGATTACCGGCTGACACACCTGCTCGGCAAGGGCGGCATGGCGTCGGTGTATCGAGCGGTGCGCTCGGGGCCCATGGGCTTTGCCAAACAGGTGGCAATCAAGCGGCTCCATCCCAGCCTTACGCGTGACAGCGCGATCCTCAAGGCGCTGGTCAACGAGGCGCGCATCGGCGGTCAACTCAAGCATCCAAACATCGTCGAGATCTACGAGTTCAACCGGGTGGGAGACACCTACTACCTGGCCATGGAATTCGTCGACGGATGGACACTGGACCGGGTGCTGCATTTGAGCCAGAAGTACGAGCAGCCGCTGCCAGTCAGCGTCGTGCTGGACATCGTCATCCAGAGTTGCGAGGGCCTGCAATACGCTCACACGCTGGAGAGTCTCGACGGCACCGAAGTGCATCTCGTGCACCGGGACCTGAAGCCCGCCAACATCATCGTCGGGCGGAAGGGGGTCGCCAAGATCATGGACTTCGGCATCGCCAAGGCCGACACCAACCTGTTCAAGACGACCCTCGTCGACACCACCAAGGGCACGCCTCATTACATGTCGCCCGAACAGGTGGGGGGAGATCCCAGCCTCGGCCCGACCTCGGACATCTTCGCGCTGGGTGCACTTCTGTACGAGCTGGTCACCGGCAAGGTGTTGTTCCGCGGCGACTCTCTGGCCTCGATTCTGTTTGCCGTGTCCCGCGCGGAGGTGGCTGACCAGGTCGCTGAAGTGGAGACCGCCGCGCCCGGATTGGGCGACATCCTGGCTCGCTGCCTGCACAGGGAGCCAGAGGCCCGCTATCCCAGCGCCAAAGCCTTGATGGACCAACTGATCGAGTTCAAGGACAGCAGAGAGGCCGGCCCGTGGACCACGTCCAACTACCTGTACACCCTGCGCAGCAAGCTCCTCGAGGCTCGTGGCAAGGAGGATGCAGCCCCAGGCGATGGAGAGGTGGAATTCGCTCCTCTGATGGGTCAAAGCACCGGGCTGCCACACACAGACGAACTGTCCGTCGAGGAGACTCGCAAGGCCGCAGACGCCGAGATCAACCGGCTCCAGAAGGACTATCTCGCCGAAGCGCTGACCGAGACCGACGTGGTCGACATCGTCGAGACTCCGCACCCACTGCTCGAGACGCTGGTCGCGGAGCACGCTCCCAAGCCGAAGGCTGCCAGGACCGGCAAGAAGAGGCGAAGACGCTCCAACCAGTGGGGGCTGGGCGCGGCACTGGGGCTGGCGGGGTTGATCACGTTGGCGGTGCTCGGCCTGCGGGCCTTCTCGCCAACGACGCCGGAACAGGGCAGCGCCGACAACCAGGGTGCCGGTGAACAAGCGGCGGTCATGACCACTGGACCCGAACAGGAGCTGGCTTCGGACGGAGTGTTGCCAGGCCCGGAGTCCTCCTCGGCAACAAGCCGCTCGCGGCGGCCAGCCGACGGCACTGAGTCGTCAGACGGCGACCAGGAGCCGACGAAGGCAAGTGCTGCTGCCAAGAAGAAGAAAACAGATGACCGCAAGAGCAAGGCTGCTGCCAGGAAGGCAGCGGAAAAGGCGGCGGCAGCGGAAAAGGCGGCGGCAGCGGAAAAGGCGGCGGCAGCGGAAAAGGCGGTGGCATGGGCAAGCTGGGCATCCGCGCCTCGACTCCCTCGTCGACGGTGTTCGTGGACGACAGGCTGGTAGGAAAGACGCCGTTGATGCCGATTTCCTTGAGCGCCGGCAAGCACTCGGTTCGCCTCCACTGTGCCACTGCAGGCATAGAAGCTACGAAAAAGATCAGCGTAACCATCGAGGCTGGAAAGACTCTTAAACTGGGCAAGTACAACTTCATGACCCAGGAATGGAAGTAACAGGTGAGCTCCTCCTTCAAGGGACTACTACACGGCGTGGCGACACTGCTCGTGGCTGCCTCCATCGCGCTGCCCCAAGGCGCTCGGGTGGCGCAGGCGGAAGAGCCCTCCAGCTCTGCTGATGCCGAGAAGAAGCCGCGGGCGAAAGCGACTCGGGCGCTGGCTGTGTGGGGACCGAGCAACCTCAAGGATGGCAGTTCCGTTGCCCGCAAGGTGTTGTCTGACCGACTGTCGAAGGACTCGCCAATGCCAGAGCGCGTGCTGCGTCTCTCGGACTGGCTGGGGGCCAATAGCTTCCAGATCGACGGCAGCTCCGAGGCCATCCCGTGCAACAGCGAGCCGAGCGAAATCGAAGTTCCCGACGGCACGACAGAAGTCGAACAGTTGACCGATCGCGGCGTGGCACTACTTGATGATCTCGAACCTGGCAGCGCGCTCGACAGCTTCCTGCTCGCCCAGCAGCGACTGCCCTGCCAGCAGGGTTTCCTGTCCAAGGAAGCGTTGGCTCGGCTCCCTTTCTACGCTGGCATCGCCGCCTACGTGAATGGAGATTCCACGGCTGCGACCAACCACTTCCGGCAAACCGCGAGCATCGACGCAGCCCAACGCTGGGACCCGTCCTACCCGACAGAACCTCAGTCCACCTTCCTTTCCGCCGTACAGGAGGTCGTCTCGGCTCCCAAGGCGCGGGTGTACGGCGACATGCGGGGTACGGACTACGTCGAAGTGTGGCTCGATGGCCAACGCCTGGACCTCGACAAGGCCGTCGAGAGAGTGGTCTTGCCCGGGGTCCACGTGGTGCAGGCCCTGGACAGCAGCAGCCGCTGGCAGACCTTCGTGCGACGCATGGACAGCGGCGAGACGCTGCTGCTGTTCTCCGCCAATGGCCTCGAGCAGATGATCCTGGACGGACCTGACGGAGCACTGGGCGCGGTGGCCACCACCACCCTGCAGGAGCGGGCCGCCAGGGAAGTGCTCACGGAAGTACTCGTGGTGCGAATCGAGGCCGCCGACCCGACCCAGACCACAATCCTCACCTTCGACCCGCGAAACCGCGACTGGGGACTGCTCGAAGCAGAAGCGCCGGTCACCAGCGCTGCGCCGAGCCCGCAGACCAGCCCGGAAACGACAACGGACCAGGGCAAGGAGCTGCCGCCGCCACTATCCAAGAAGGAACAGGTGCAGAAGAACCTGCTGCGCGATCCTCGCTACCGCTCGGGCGCCTTCGTCGGCTTGAAGCTGTTCCAGCTACATCGCTGCAAGAGCTCCGAGACGAGTGGTGAGCGCTGCCCGTCGGGTTCCCCCGCCACCGCCGAGTACGTGGGCGGCCTGGTGAACATCGACGTTCGCATCATCAAGGGCTTGAACCTGGATATCCGTTTCGGCATGACTGCGTCCGACCTCGCAATGGGAGGAACCCTGCTTCCCGAGGTCGGGATCGGCCTGCGTTATCGCTTCCTCACCGGCCCGCTGCAGCCATACCTGGGGGGCGGTGGAGACTTTTTCGGCGGCACCACCCGCAACAGCATCTACGATGCAAACAGCGTCGTCGTCTACGGCGGAGTGCTGGTCTACGGCGGCGTCGACTTCGAGTTTCCCGACGGTTTCCGGCTCAGCGTCGAGGGGGGAGCCGGCGCGATCATCCAGCCCGAAGACGGCGCTTCCGCATGGCCGATGGGCCACTTCACGTTCGGCATCGGCCGCTTCCTCTAGACCGCCTGGCTCCGTAGTCCCGGGCTCATTGCTGGGTTTCGGGAATCACCAGGTTGTCGACGCCCCAGGCAAAGTTGTCGATGAGCACAGTGGAATCCCACACGCCGTCGCCCACATCACCGATGGTGAACTGGAGGACGATGGTCTCACCGGCAACTACCGGAGCTGTGGTCACCAGCCACCCGGTGCCTCCACCGACACCATTCTCGAAACCGGTACCCCACAGC
>CAZBDA010000150.1:0-11098 GCA_964490445.1 uncultured Rickettsiales bacterium
CCCCCCCCCCCCCCCCCCCCCCCCCCCCCCCCCCCCCCCCCCCCCCCCCCAACAGTGATGACGACGACACCGGGCCAGCACTCAACTACGACAGCTTCGAGGGCGTCGAGTTCGTCAATATCGACTGGGACCAGGAGGCCCGACCTCAGGGTGTCGAAGATTGCCACGCGGATTGGTACGCGTTAGGCACCGACGCCACTGTCGATAACCAGGAACTCTGTCCCGATTGCGATCAGATCTGGTCGGTGGAGTTGACGCCCCTGTCCGGTGCCGATGACTGTCTGCAGGGGACAGCCCTGGCTGAGCCTGAAGCCATGGTGGTTCGGCTTGGCTTCCAGTTCGTGCCTGAGGCCCCCAATGTGTTCACGATCTGGCGCTCCCTGGGCGACGAGCCCATGAGTGGGGTGGGCGTCGGGGCCATCAACGAGGCCAGCGCGGAGTTCACCTGGAGCGGACAGGAGTCCTTCCGCAACGACGGTGCGATCATTGGCTACGAGTGGTTCCTCAGCGGTGAGGGCAGGTTCTGAAGACCCGGGAGCCAGGCAGAGTTGTAGAGAGTGACTCGCCCCTGGTCGTTGCCTTAGCCGATGCCGAACCCCTGGGCTTGCTGGTGGGCAGCAAGGCGGGGCGGTTGGCGGAACTCGCAAGCCTCGGTCTGCCTGTCCCCGGCGGCTTCGTTGTGACCACAGCGGCCTTCACACAGGTACTCGAGAGCAATGAGCTACGGCCTCTTCTAGCCCACGTCGAGCGGCAACTCGGATCCGGTGATGGCACGCGCGCTCGCAGGGCGGGTGCCGAAGCCGCCACGGCCGTTCGTGCGGCAAACCTCGGTTCGCGACTCCGGGAGCAGCTGGGCGGGGCCTACAGCGCCCTGGTTGCAGCACCGCTGATCGCGGGTGAAGACGATCGCCACGGACCGCTCCTGGCGGTGCGTTCGTCGGCTGTTGGTGAGGACGGCCGCCGTCACTCCCATGCGGGCCAGTACGAATCACTGCTCAACCTGCGCGGGCTTGATGCCGTGTTGGACGGCATCAAGGAGGTCTGGGCTTCGTGGTACAGCGAGCGGGCCATCGGCTACCGGTTGAACTTTCAGCAAGCACCCGGTGGCCTGTCTGGGGGCGACAAGCTGGCCTCGGCCAACGGGCTGTGGGCCCCGCCCATGGCTGTGTTGGTGCAGCGCATGGTGGTTCCTCGAACCTCGGGGATGCTGTTTACCGCCCACCCGGTCAGCGGTAGTCGTGAAGAGATGATGCTCGAGGCTGGCCCAGGTCTCGGCGAGGCGCTGGCGCAGGGACGCCTGCACCCCGACTATTTCGTGGTGAAACGAAGTTCCGAGGACGGCGGGCCGGCGCGGATCGTGGAGCGTGCCATCGCCCGCAAGGAAGCTTCGCTGCAGCCTCTGCCGCCGGGCAGTGGTCGCCTCAAGTTCCAGCCGGTCGCCGCAGCTGAGCAGACCCGCCCCAGCCTGGCTGACGGGGAAGTCCTCGAGTTGTGCGCGATGGCACTGCAGGCGGAGGCTTTGATCGGCGAACCGGTCGACGTGGAGTGGGCAATCGATGGCCTGGGTCGAATCCGCATGTTGCAGGCGCGCCCGGTCACCGGGCTTGCGCACGGCGAGCACCGGGCCCCCCGTCGGCGGAGTCTTCGCGAGCGCCCGGTTCTGTGGACGCAGCGTTTTTCTGGCGAGCGGTGGACCGAGGGAGCGACCACGCTCGGCTGGTCGATCGTCCAGCCGGTGCTGCACCACTTCACCTACTGGGAGGATGCCTCCGAACGTTGGCTCATGGGCACCGAGCCCAGCCGCCTGGTTCGCGGCCGTCCCTACTTCAACATTACGATCTTCCGGCACCTCGCCTTCCGACTCCCCGGCGGTAGCCCGCCACAGTTCCTGCTGGAGATGTTCCCACCAGGGGAGCAGGAGGAACTGCGGACAGCAGCTCCCTACCTCCCGAACCTGCCCCTGGTGGCCGCGATCATCGGGCAACTGCTGCGTGAGCGGCGTTGGCAGCGCTACCGCTACAACCTGTGGACCAACTACGAGGAGTGGGAAGCCTTCCGGCCCGTCTTCGAGGCGAAAACCGAGGCTTTGTCGCTGGACTTCACCGAGGCAGGCGCCGGCCTGGAGACTCTGCAGACGGCCCGTGAGTTGATGGTGGAGTACCTCGGCATTCACCTGCTCAGCCTGTTGTTTGCTCACCTCTCGTACGAGGCACTGGACAAGGCCCTGCGTAGCTGGGTGGGACTCGGCGGTGAGGCCATTCGCTCCGCTCTGGTGTCCGGCCCGGGAGACAACGAGACTCTGCGCTGCAACCGGGCGCTATGGGCCCTGGCGCGCCGGGCCCGAGACCTGCCTGCGGTCGCGGCATGGCTCACAGAGCAGAGCGAGTTCGAGCCGAGCGAGCTGGCGGCCATCCAGGGGGGCCCCGGCTTCCACCGTGCCCTGGACGGCTTCCTCGACGAGTTCGGCCATCGCAGTTCCGCCTCGTGGGAAATCTTTGCCAGTCGCTGGGTGGACAGTCCCGAGGTCGTGCTGCAGATGGTTGCTGGCTTTCTGCGCGGTGGTCTGCCCGATGACCCAAGCCTCGGCGAGCACCGCAGGGCGGCCGAGAGGGAGCAGGCCGAGCGCCTTGTGAAGACCCGTATGTCGCGCAGCTTCAGCCGCCGGCTCCTGCCCTGGCGGCTCAAGATGTTCGGCAGCCTGCTCGTCCTTTGCCGACGCTACATGGTTCTGAGGGAAAACCAGCGATTCACCTATGACCGGCTGCTACTGCGTATCAAGCGCATCCTCGAGCGTGTCGGGGCGCTGTTGGAGCGGGACGGACTGCTCGATTCGGGGGCAGACATTGTCTTCCTCGAGGTCGACGAGGTGGCGGCGCTGGCTGGTGGAGAGCTGGACAGGGCTCGTGCCAGCGCCCGAATCGAGGCCCGAAAGCACGCCTTCGAGAGTGACCTTCGAGTTCCTCACCCCGATTTTCTGAGTGATGACGTGGCGCCTTTGCGTGGCTCGGGTCGGGCTGCTTGCGACGGTGAGCAGCAGGTCTACGAGGGCCTGGGCATCTCCAGCGGCAGCGTGCGTGGGCGAGTGAAAGTGCTGGAGTCGCTCGCAGAAATGGGCAAGCTGGAGCCCGGTGATATTCTTGTCACGCGTGCCGCTGACCCGGGCTGGACACCGTTGTTCCTGACTGCAGGAGCCCTGGTGTTGGAATTGGGCTCTATGCTGTCCCACGGGGCGGTTGTGGCGCGAGAATATCGGCTTCCGGCAGTGGTCAACGTCCAGGGGGCCACCCGGGTGCTGGAGGACGGCATGGAGGTCACCGTGGATGGTGACTTCGGGCGGGTGACGGTGCACCGGGCAGGAAAGGGCCCGCAGGGGACGGAACGGGACGTGAAAGATGTGCAGTGAGATGACAGAGTTCCGCCCTATTGCAGTCGCCCTTGCCTTGCTCCTGCTGTCCTGTGGGCTGGCCGGTTGCTGGTCGGCGTGGGATGGCGAGGAGAACGCTGCTCCTGCCTATCGGGGGTCGGACCCCTTTGCTACCGACGAAGAATCGGAACCGCCCGGTGGGGCTTCCGATGACGACGACGATGATGATGCCGGCTCTGATGACGACGACGACCTGGGTGGTGACAGTCAATCCGAGGTCGCCATCGTCGCGCTGGACCCGGAGCCCGACTCCAGCGGCCACCACTATCGCCGACCCATCACCATCACGTTCGACGGCGACGCGAGCGGAACCATGGTGAGGGTGGTCGGTCCCAGCGAGGAGAGCGACGAACACGAGTTGCCACTCCTTCCGCAGCAGTGGAGCGAGAACGGCACCCGACTCGAGGTCCTGCCATCGATGTTCCTGTTCCCGGAGTCCCTGTACCGGGTCACCATCGAGCAGAACGACTCGGTGCTCGAGTACAGCTTCACCACCTCGTCCACGGGCCTGCCGATCGATAGCGGCGTCACCCTCGATGGACGCACCTACAGCGTCGTGCCCGCAGACGGAGTTGCGGTCTCGCCGCCGGCACTGGGGACCTTGCTGTCGGCAAGCTCGCCCGGTCTCACCTGGCTCTGGCAGTTGCACCTGGACGCCAGTGCCGATGAGCTGTCGATCGACACCGGACTGGCCTCTGTCGATGGTGCACAGGTTGCGCAGGATGCCTGCACGCCGACCACCGGGCTGCTGCCTGCAGGTGTCGGCCTCACGCTGAGCGATGCCTACTTCGCCAACTCGCCGGATCGGTTGAACTTCTGGCTGGGTGATGGGCTGCTGGAACTCGAGCAGGCTGAGGTCAGTGGCGACATCTCGCCCGACGGCTCCAGTCTCGAAGAAGTTGCGGTCAGTGGCTGGCTCGTGACCGGCAGCCTGGCGCAGTTGATAGGTGATGACCTGGTCGGCTCGACTGCTTCGGTCAGTCCTTGTAACTGGGCGAAGGAGCAGCTCGGAGTGTCCTGTGAGACCTGCCCCTCGGGTGGACAGGGCTGCGTATGGGTTCACGTCGCTTCGCTTTCGGGCTCGCTCCAGGCGGCGCCGATGCAGGAGGTAGGGCCTCTTGCTGCTCTGCCTTGCGACGGAGACAATGCATTCGACGCGGCTCTTTCGTGCGCGCTCGGCGGCAACGCTGCGCTGCCCCATCGCTGGCTGTTGCTGCTGCCTCCTCTCCTCGTGCTGGGCCGTAGATTCCGGTCGACCTGAGCCCTTGCGCGGCCCTTCGGGTCGCTCCCCTTCCAGCATCCCTCACCCCTCTCAGCACCCTGCCGGTGGTGGCCCATTGCCTGTGGCCTGCTCGGACCAGGCAGGATCAACAGGCTGGCAACTGCTAGGCTCTCGGATCCGTGCCTACGAAGAAGGCCGACTCCGGGTGGGCCGGTCTCAAGGTCCTGGAAAGAGGTGGGAGGAACGATGTCTGAGCTAAGACGGGTGGAGGAGCTCCTCGAGCAACTGGCGGCGGAGCGCTCGAACGCCAAGAAGCTGCGCAACGTGGTGTCGTTGCTGCTGGTTGCCATGGTGCTGTTGTTCGTGATGAACGTCTGGTGGCGGATTTCTAATTTCGATGCTGATGCTCTCCTTGCGTCCCTCGAAATCGAGGCGACGACCACGGTCTGGCCGACTTTGAGCCAGGAACTCGAAGAGGTCAGCTCGGAGGCCGTGCCGGCCATCTCCGAAGCCCTTGCGTCGGAGGCTGATGTGCTCTTGCTGAGGGCCTCGGAACAGCTTGCGACCGAGAGCGAAACGTTTCAGGTCAACGTCGGCCAGCACATGCACCGGGCCCTCCAGGCAGCGTTTGTCGATGCCAGCGCGGAGCAGGACTCGGCAATCGAGGAGCGCCTGGCCGCATTCTCTGAGAGCGATGACGTGCACGACGAGTTGTTGCGTCGTATGCACGTCTCGGCACGGCAGTGGGCGGAGCGGCAGTTGGACACGAACTTCGTCGAACACGTGGCTCTGCTCAGCTCGATTAACGAGACCGTACAGGTGCTCGTGAAACAGGCCGAGAACAGCGAGACGCTGCAGGGGCAGGCACCCGAAGATGTCCTGCTGCTGTTCATGGAGATCATGAACTCGCGTCTCGGTGGGGAGGGTTGAGCCATGACTGACGAGAGCATCAGCAACGAAGTGTCTGACAACCCGCCCGGTTCATCCTCCAACTCCGGCGCGGAGATGTCTGGCCTTGTCAGCCGCCTCGAAACGGAACTCAGTGAGTCTCGCGCTGCCAACGACATGTCCCGAAAGGTCGGTGTCGCCCTGGTGCTGATCATCGGCCTCTATCTGTCCTGGGTCACTCTCCAGGTCAACCGCATGAGTGAGCCCGACGAGCTGGCCCTGGCAGCAGCCGGTGCGGCCATTGAGGCCACTCCAGTGCTCGGTGCCCACCTACGCACGGTCGTCGTGGAAGGCGCGCCGGACATCGCTCGTCTCGCCAGCACCAGCGTCGTCGACATGATTCCTGTCTACCGCGAGGCTGCCGAGGCCGAGCTCGTGCCGCTTATCGACGAGGTCAGCGAGGTGCTTGCCCAGACGGCGCTCTCCCAGATGGCGGCCAGCATCGAGGCCGGCGAGACCCCGATCTCAGAACAGCAGGCACTGCAGGCTGCCGCAGACGCTGCTGTAGCCCGCCTCGAGACGGTCCTCGAGGAGGCCATGGACGAGCCCACCGAGAACGATGGCCCGACCCCGCGCCAGACGATCAACGCAACGCTTCGGCAGTTGCAGGTCCTGGATCGAGGTCTTCGCAAGGTCGCTCAGAAAAAGGGCGACGCCAAAGAGCGTGAGTTGATCCTGTCCTGGTTGGCGCTGATCGCCAGCGAGACCGAGACGGCCGAGCAGAGCGCCCGCGAGGTCTACCGAGCCGAGAGCCAGAAGGCAGCAGCAGCCGAGGCCCCGGCCGAGACCGAGGCTGGCGCCGAGACCGAGGCTGCGGTCAAGGGCGGCGCCCCGGCGAAGGATGGAGCTCCCGCCGGGGAGTAACTACGCTCTTGTCTGTGCGCGCTGGCCGACTCGTCGCAGCCCTGCTGCTGGCGCTGCCGTGCCTGTTGAGCGCTGGTGTGGTGCAGGCTCAACACGATGTCGAGTTGGGGGTAGATAACCACTCGGATCCTTCCGAGCTCGTTGACCAGGTGGCGTCGGTGCAGGTGTCGCCCTCCCACCGGTGCTCGATCCCCAATGGAGGTGCAAGCCCCGGCGGCTACTGTGACCCCGACGTGCCTTCAGACTGCAGCCTTCGTGCGGCAGTGCTGTGTGCCAATGCCTACGGCGATGAAGGGCTGTCGACTCGGCTCATCTTCCGCCAGCTTTCTGACCGCGAGATCGTGCTGGCGGACGTGCTGCCGACACTCACGGCCGAGGAGCTGATGATCGACGGCTTTGTCTGTAACAACTGTAGTCTCGACCCCAGCCCGGACAGCGGCAACCTCAATATTGCGCTCGATCCAGCGGTTGGACCCAGCAACTATGCCGAGGCCTACGTCAGTAGCCTGGTGCCTGGCCCGACCATCAACGGTGGTCACCTTCCCCCCGGTGAGTCCACCCTCAAGGTCACTGCTGACGGGGTCACAATCCGGGGCCTCAACCTGGTCGAAGGGCGTGGTGCGGCTATCGAGTTCGACTCTCCAACAGGCACGGGTGACGTCCCGGAAAACGGCACGGTGGTTGGTTGTTTCATAGGTACCGATTCCGCCGGTGAGGTCAGATCGGGGAATATCCGGGGCGTGGTCGTCTCTCGGGGTGACAACATCGCGATCAAGTACAACCTGATCTCTGGAAGCTTGGGTACCGGTCACGGGGACAACGGATTCGGGGTCTGGCTGAAGTCCGGGGCCGGCCACCACGTGACTGCGAACGTCATCGGCACCAGCAAGTCTGGTGAATCAACTGATGTCGGCAATGAGAGTGCCGGTGTACGCCTGGGATCCCACGCCGGTGTGTCCTCGCTGAACAGCGCGGTCATCGGTGGTTCGCACGAGTACGAGGGGAACTTCATCTCGGCAAACGGTGCCGACGGCGTGAGGGTCGTCGGGAATGTTCATCAGGCGCAGATTGGCTTCAACCTCATCGGTAGCGGCGCCAATGGCCCACTTGGGAACCTGGGCAGTGGGATACGGATCGAGGGGCTCGGCTCAGGCGAGAACGAACGGCCCGACAGTACCCAGATTGTCGAGAACTTCATCCTCGCCAGCGACGGCGCTGGCATTTCAGTCAGTGGTGCGCAGGAGGTCTTGATTTGGGGCAACAAGATCGGGGTCGGGACAGGAGGAGGCCAGAGTTGTAACGGGGGTGCCGGAATCCACCTGGTGGGTGATGCTTCGGGGGATACCACCGATGTGCTGGTGGGCCCAGAAAGCAACGGGTCGCCCAACGAGATCTGGACTTGCGACGAGCCGGGAGTCCTTATTGAGGTTGGCGATGAAAACGACGATGGGCTGTGGGGCGGGTCAGATTCGTCGCGGAACAGGGTGACAACGAACGACTTCATGCTGAGCGATGACCGCGCCATCGACCTGCGGGGCTGGGACACCCAGGGTGAGCCTCAACTGCAGGTGCTCGGGGAGGGGTCGGACTGGGAGGAGTTCCTCGTCGACCACGGTGTGACGCACCATTCCTGTGCAGCCCCTGTGCTTGGAGGGGAGTCCTGGGAGCCTGGAGTCGAGGGGGTCTACTGGGCGAACAACATGTTCCGCTCCCCCCACTTCATCGCGGCTCTTGGACCCTCGGAGGAGCCGGATCAGTGGCTGCTTTGGGCCGAGGGAACCGCCTGCGATGCTGTGCGTGTCGACTTCTTTATCAGGAGGCCGGACTCGGCCTGGATCGCGCCCGTGCTCGACGAGGAGGAGTTCCTGTGGACCGAAGATGAGACCCTTCTTGTGGACAACAGCCTTCGCCTGACTGGCTTCGGGCCCGTCGATGCGGAGCCCGGCGATACAATCTTTGCCGTTTCGTGGAACCAGGACAGCGGCTCGAGCGAAATGTCGCTTCCGGTGGTCCTGGCAAGCTGCGACGCCGACGGTGATGGCCACCTGGCAGAACTCTGTGAAGGTGATGACTGTGACGACACCACCGACGGCGACGAAAATGGTTCAGGCGCTTACCCCGGGGCCACCGAGATCTGCGACGGTCGTGACAACAACTGCGACGGCGAGGAGGACGAGTTCGAGGGCGACGGCACTGAGGACAACGACGGCGATGGTGTCGCCGCTGGCTGGACGGGTGAATGCGGTGAGTGCGACCGGGAGGATCAAGGCAGCTGTGGTGATTGTGACGACGAGAATGCCGAGATGTCCCCATGGAACGATGAGGTTTGCGGTGACGGGATTGACAATGATTGCGACCCCAACAGCCCCGACGACTGCGGCGGCGACGATGACGACGATGACGACGATGACGACGACGACGAGGATGGCGATGGGGACGGCTTTTCTGCGTCCGAAGACTGTGACGATGAGGATGACGAGGTCCATCCCGCGGCGGATGAGTCGGACTTCGGTTGCGACGAAATCGACAACGATTGTGATGGCGACATCGATCATGATCAGGACGGGGATGGAGTCGGCGCGTTGTGCGGCGATTGCGCCGATGACAACCCTGAGGTCTGGGGGGGGGAGCAGCCACATCCCGAGATCTGCGGTGACGATCTCGACAACGACTGCGACGAGGAAGTTGACGAACCCGAATGCCAGTCCGAAGGGGAGGGCGATCCCTGGTACCGCCCACCGGGCTGCGTAGTCAGCTGTGAGCTGGGCGATTCCGCTGGCTCGCCGGGCACCGCAGGCCTGGCACTCGCTGTGCTGCTCGGCCTGCTGCGCCGCCGTCGCTACGACGGGGGCGAGGTGCCGCTGTGATGGTTCGCGTCCTGCCGGCTGTCCTGGCGGGGCTGCTGGCTCTTTCGTGGCGCCCGGTGCCGGCTTCGGCGGGCGAGGCCGAGGATGTCGCGGTGGCGACCCACAACATCCGCCAGAAGTACTGCGCGGAAGCCGCGACCGGCAAGAACACCGAGGTGGCCATCGCTCTGAAGGAAATCATGCCGGTCTTCGTGCAGGTGTCCGAGGTCTATGACCGTACCCAGGAAGACTTCCTGCTGTACTGGCGCGGCGTGCTCCAGGAGTGCATCGGCCAGGAGGAACTGGCGAAGCCTGACCTCGAGGCCTTTCTCGCCAGCAAGAAGGCGGTAGCTGACTTTCCCGACCTCGCACGGGACGCGCGCCGCCGGCTGCGCAGAATGGAGACGGCGACCACCCGAAAGGCGGCTGCGGTCGGAAGCAGGAAGAAGGCTCCCCTGTTCGTGCTCGGGGTGGGCGCGGGTGTCCAGGATCTCACCCTGATCGGGACCGGCGTGTCCGGTTTTACCTACTTTTCGATCCCGGTCGATCTGTCCGTTCGCCTGGTCGGGCCGCTTCGCCTGCTGGCCTATGCCCGCATCGGCCTGGGTGACCGGTACAAAAAGATGGACGACGCTCCAGCGCGCTACCAGGAAGACGAACGCTCGCTGCTGCCCATCTTCGGCCTCGGCGCTGTGGTGCGCATCAAGGCTCCGGTTCTGCCACGTTTCGGCGCACTCCTGCAGCTGGCACCGAACCCTGAGGGCGGCGAGGACAGCGACGATGACACCAGCCCAGACGACTACGGCGGTACCTTCCTGGTCGGGGTTGCCGGCTTGGTCGGGGTCGATATCCCGCTGGGAACCGAGCACTTCTTGTTCCGTCCCCAGGTCGAGGTTGGCGTGCTGGGCACCATGTTCGCGTTTCGCGCCACCCTCGGTGTCGCCTTCGCGTCGCCCTAGTCATGCTGGTCGCCAGCCGTCTCCAGGGAGAAGGTACAGACCAGTAGCGCGTCGATTGTGGCCGCCAGCTCGGCTCGGAACTCGCGAAAGTCATCCCGCGGTAGGAACTGTTGCATGCGTTCGTCGAGACGGCCACGGAAGCGGCTCACGATGCGCTCGATGTCGGCGAAGGCGGGGGCTCCCTGCCAGGGCTGTAGCCAGCGACTCAGGCGCTCGATGTGCTCCACTTCGTCGCGGGCGACCTGGGCGACTGCGTCTGCGTAGCGGCCTTCGCCCAGCAGTCCGTGCAGCATGTGGAATTGGCAGAATCCGGCCACCTCGTTGACCAGCAGCAGCGCGAACCAGACAGGTTCCGTGCGCTGCCTGGCGCGGGGGCTGCGGATGTCCGCCGGCGGTTCGTCGTGCCAGGCGGCGAACACGTCGACGTGCCTCTGTTCGTCGTCCAGCTGCCGCTCCAGGTCAGGCCGATAGCGGTCCGACACCTGCTCCAGAGCCTGGCACAGCGCCACCTTCGCCAGCGACTCGGCACGGTGAAAGGCAGTGACCATGAAGCGCTGGTCCTGTTCACCGAGGGCACCGCGCCAACTGCTGCCGATGGCGTGTGCGCGTCCCGCGGATGCATGGAGTTCGTCAGTCAGGGCCATCGGATTGGCCGACCATCCTACACGCGTTCCTGTCGCTGCCTCTGCGGACCGGGTTTCGTGTCGTGCCAGTGCTACCCTGAGCGCTCCATTCCTGGGGAGATCCGTCCGATGCCTTACCTGCGCTTTGTGTCTGTGCTGCTCCTGCTGCTGGCTCTCGCCATGGCCGGGTCTTGTGATTCTCCGCGGTGTTT
>CAZBDA010000151.1:0-10893 GCA_964490445.1 uncultured Rickettsiales bacterium
ACACCGGCCAGCCACCAGGAGACGATGACGACACCGGCCAGCCACCAGGAGACGACGACACCGGTAGCCCGCCCGGCGATGACGACACCGCCGGCGGCGGCGGCGGAACTACCGAGTCCGGCCACAGTTGCTCACCGTCGGCGTGCCCCAACTGCGAGGACGGTGCCGACAACGACGGCGACGGAGACATCGACTGCGACGACTCCGACTGCACTACATTCTGCGGAGGCGGAGGCGGAGGTGGAGCCGCAACGACCGAGTCCGGTGAGAGCTGCACGCCTTCGTCGTGCCCGAACTGCGAGGATGGTCAGGACAACGACGGCGACGGAGACATCGACTGCATCGACTCCGACTGCACCGCATTCTGCGGCGGAGGCGGCGCGCCCGACCCCGGGGAGGCCGGCAGCAGTTGCTCGCCTACCTCGTGCCCGAACTGCGAGGATGGCCTGGACAACGACGGCGACGGAGACATTGACTGTGACGACGACGATTGCGAGGACTCCTGCCCCGATCCCGGAGAGGCCGGCGCCAACTGCTCACCGGCAGGCTGCCCTCTCTGCCACGACGGCATCGACAACGACAACAACGGCCTGACCGACTGCGCCGACGCGTCCTGCTTGGCCGAATGCGCTGGCCCCGGCGGCGGCCACGGCGGCGGCCCGACAGTGCCTGCCTGCTGCGAGACCTTGCCTTTGCCCACATGCGAGACGGACCCGACATGCACCGACCCGGGCTGTTCGAACAACAGTATCTGCGGCGCGCCGCCCTGCTGCGAGACCTTGCCTTTGCCCACCTGCGATATTGACCCGCAGTGCACCTACCCCGGCTGTTCTGACAACAGCATCTGCAGTAACTGACCCGAAGCCGGGCCTCGCAAGGCGGGGGGCGACTTAGGCTGCGGGTCTACTGGAAGACTCGGATACCACCGGCTCCCTGTCCCTGGATGTCCACCCACAGGACGACGTCGTTGCCGACATGGGGAATGACGGCGATCTCGCGCTCGCGGACCTTCCACCAATCCCCGTCACGATCATCGAACAGTTCGGTGAAGACCACGGGGTCACCGGGTAGCTCCTGGATCGCCACGGGGATGACACCGTCGTTGACCGGAAAGCTCCACCGGTCACCGTCCGTAGTGGGCCTCGTCCCGGGCAGAATCAGAAACGAAATGGAACCGTCGTCGCTGAGGTAGCGCTGGCCCTCGTAGGCACGGTTCTGCTGAACCCCCGAGTTGGAGCCCTCGACCTCGTAGGACTGCAGATCTTCCTGGTACAGGACGCGCCAGGTCTCGCTGCGGGACACGCCACCGCATGCATGAGTAGTGATCGCCCGTTCAGCAGCCTCGTCGAAGACCAGGCGAGGATTGCTGGTGTAGCCGATGTCGCTGAAGGTCGAGTCGACCAGGCCGGGCGAGACCTCGAGATAGGCGCCGGCTGGCGTGCCGAAGACCTGGCAGCCGGTCGCTGCATCAATCCAGTACATGGCACCCGCGAAGGTGGTCACCATTACGCCGTAACTGCGCAGCCGAGTGCCGTCTTCGTCGAGGATGGCCGTCTCGATGGAGCGCTCCGACGCCGCGAGGCCAGCCACCAGGCTGCCCACATAGCTCGGATCTACCGCGGCGGTCACCGGGTTGATGTCGATGAGCTCGAAGGTGCTGCCGTCGAGCAACCAGACGGCATCGCTGAACGCGGCAGCAACGGACAGCCGGGGCGCCGCGGGATCACGGCCTGCGGCTACGTCGATGGCCGGCTCGGGCACCGCGACCTCGGTGACAGCCAACGTGTCGAGGTCGCCCGGGATGTAGTCGAGCCGGAAGATTCGACCACCACCAGGGACCTCCGCGGAGTCAGCCAGCCACACGACGCCGTCTGTATGGCCCACAGCAAGGCTCTCGGGCGCCGCTCCCGGCGGTAACGTCAGGCGCTCCAGTTCGACAAAGTCCACGACATCCCATACGGCCACGAAGCCAGCACCCTCGTCGGGCAGCACCGAGGCGAACAACCAGGGGCTGTCTTCTCTCGGCACCAGCAGGTCGGTCACCAGGCCTCCGGCATCAGCAGCAGTCACGCCCGAGTCCACCTGGAACTCTGCGTAGGCATCGAGTTCGGGAAGCCGGCCGGCCAGCGCCGCGGTAAAGGCGAGTTCGCCGAGGTCCGTCTGGTAGGGAGTGCCGGGCAGGGCGCGCTCTCCCTGCAGCCCCGAGGCAGTGCCGCGTAACTCAAAGCTGGTGCCGGTCCAGGTGGCACGCCAGCTCTCGGTGGTAGCGCGCCCGGAGCGGGCCCGCAGCCCCTGTAGCTGCGGCATCGAGGCCGCGTCGAGAGGGTTGCCCAACGCATCGAACCACTGCAGTTCTTCGCTAAGCGTGGGCCGGGGCCAGACAGGCTTGCCGTCGCCGCCCAGGCCAGCGATGTACGGAGCCCGAAGCAACTGGTCGCGGCTGTCATCGGCTACCCACACGTCGACACCATCGGCGGACACCGACAGGGCGATCTGACCGAGGGCGCGGTCGGCACCGAATGCCAGGTCCGGGGCCGGCATCCAGGGAGCCGGGCTGTCTTCCACCACCAGGTTCGTGCGCTTGAGATCGAGCTTGCTCACCCGACCTGAACGGAAATTACTGACCAGTGCCACAGGCACCTCGAAGAACGTCCCCGGCTCGAGCAGAGCGATGTCAGTAGGCCCGTCGAGGCGGTGGTCGGTACGTTCGCTGTCGGTGCAGGCGGCAAGCAGCAACGGCACCACCAGCGCCAGGGCGGCAAAGCTTCCTTGCGATCGCATTGCCTCAGTCGACACAGCCGTAGTCACTCCGAGATTCGAGGTTGCTAAGCCGGGTCAGCACCTGCCCGTAGGAAGGGCTGCTCTCGTCGATGTCGACCACCTGCAGAGTCGAGTGCTGGACGCTGCCAGTGGAGACGCCGTAGCTGTTGGCGACGTAGGCGAGTGCGCCGTCAGGCGACAACTCCAGGTCCCAGGGATTCTCATCGAGACCGCGGATGATGTCGATCACGGCGCCGCGCGCCCCCGAGCGCAGGTCGAGCACGTACATGCTGTTGTCGTTGAAGTTGAGCACGTAGGCGCGATCGCCGGCAGAGGACAAGGCCAGCGCCCCGGCCCCGACGCTGACGTCATTGGGGTAGCCCCGGTCACGCTCAATACCGCGGGCAAGCGGCAGGTAGCCGGTGATCATCCCTTCGCGGATCGCAACCGACTCGTTGCTGTCCTGGATTTGAGTCCAGTCCAGGCGAATAAAGCCCTCGGTCCCAAAGCCGTTGGTGTCCTGGCTGCCGGCGACGATCAGCGGCGACAACAGCACGTACAGCTCGTTGCCGTCGGGCGAGAACGCCATGTCCCGGGTGCCGACCATGCCGTGGGTCTGGGGAATGCGGACCACGGCTTCGATATCGTTGTAGTTCGAGTCGATGTAGCCACTGTCGGCGTCGCTGTCGTCATGCAGGTCCAGGACCACCAGGAAGGGCAAGCGCTTGTTGGCCACCACGCCGAATCGACCATCGGGACTGAGAATCATCTCTGACGCACCGGCCCCGTGTACGAGGAAGCCGTCGATGAGGCGGGGGTTGCTGGAGTCGTCGCCCAGGTCGATGCCCGTCTCGGGATCCTCGTCGCCGCGCTCGGTGCCGATGGTGAAGTGGTCTCCGGCCGTCGTGGGGTTGGTCAGAGGTGCCCAGGTGAGACCATCGTCGGAGCGCGCTCGGCCCAGGCGAGAGACACCGGACACCTTGCCCTCAAACCACATCTCGAGACCTCCCTCGAGCCGCCTCATGACACTCGGGGATAGCGCGGAGCCCTCGACGAAAGGCAGCGATGCCCCGTCAAAGACCCACTGACCTTCGCCAGCAGCGTCGGTGGTTCGCGTCCAGGACAGGCCGTCTTCGCTGTGCGCGTAACCGATACGGGTCTGCTCGCCATCACTACCGAGGTACCACATGCGGTAGAGGCCGAGCTCTGCGTCGTAAAGGACCGTCGGTGAACTCACCGAGGCGTCATCCCAGGTACCTGCAGGACCACGATCAAAGACGAGACCAGCATCCCCTGCTCGTTCCCATGCCTGGCCGTCGCTGGAAGTCAGCAGGCCGATCCGCCCGGCCCCCTCGCTGGAACCCAGGTAGTACAAGCGCAAGACACCATCCGGTGCGTCTATGACCAGGGACGGCGCCTGCACTCCGTGTTGGTCGAAGGCTCCCTCGGCCCCAGCGGTGACCACGAAGCCACCCGCTGCCGAAGCATCAAGGACAGTCGCCGCTTTGCTCAGCGACACTGCCCCCGTCGCCACGGCGATGCCACCGGTTGTAGTGAAGGCAGCCATGGCTGTTCCGTCGGCCGCCATCCGTACTTCAGCGCTACGAACAGGAAGGGTCGGAGTCTCGCCGTTGAGCCCACTCAAGGCACCGGAAAAGCCGCGCAGACGCACCGGAACCCCGTGCTGCACGCCGGCACCGAGGTCGGTGCCGACCACCAGCCGGCGCAGACTGCCCGCATGGCCCGTGTAGAAGACGGCCCCGCCCGCAACTGCCGAGGGAGAAGAGGCGCCATCAGCATCCGCCGTGCCGGCCAAGCCGCGGCCAAGGGCCTGGCCGCCGACCACCTCGAACAGCAACGGGCTGCTTCCAGCCTGGTAGAGACTGCCCTCGAATGCGTACTCGTTCACCAGCCCCGAGACCTCTCCCTCGACGCGGTAGTAGCCTCCCTGGCTCGCCTTGAAGGCGAAGGCCCGGTGAGGAACTCCAGCCGAAGCGCTTGCCACGACCTCAGTGAGCACCGGGTTCCGGGGGTCCTTGTCCCAGTGCACGCCGTCGGTGGAGATGGCCCGACCCACCTGCCAACGCTCGCCATCGAAGCCCTGGTACCAGAGCTGCAGGCGGCCATTGTCGAAGAACAGGCTCGGTGCGGCGACCGCGGCATCGTCCCAACTTCCCGTCGGTCCGGGCCCCAGGACCACTGCCGTCCCACCGACTCCCTCGTCACTACGCTGGTAGTGGACACCGTCGTCGGAGCGGGCCAGTCCGATTGCCAGTCCGTGGGGAACGCCTGCGGCTGCCGCATCGAACTCGACATCCGAGTGGCCGCTGTACAGGAGCAGAAACTCGCCCGTGTCGCCGCGTCTGAGTAGAGCGGGGGCGCCCACCGAGACGCTGTCGAAACCGGTCGGGTCGGGCAGAAGCACGACGCCCTGGTCGCCACCTGCGAGTGTCTCGTCACCTGCCCTGGACAGGGTCGAGAGAGAGGTTCCTCGGGCATGACCGATGCCGCGACCCAGGCCTTCGCCACCGGCAAAGACAGCCCGATACTCACCCTCCACCAACTGCCAATCGGGAGAGGACAGACCGGCAGCATCCCAGCCCGCTTCGCTCGGCTGCAAGACGGCGCCAGACGAGAGCGACCAATCGAGGGCGTGGACCGCGGCTCGCGCTGTCCCGATGCTCGCCGTGCCGTCTGCGGACTGTCCGGCAAGCAGGGCCTCCAGCTCTTCGCCGATTCGTGCCACAGACACGGCGCCCAGCCCCGCCTCGGCCCAGGGCTGATCGCCGCTGAGGACGGCGCCGCCGGGCAGCAGGTGGAAGTCGGCGCCATTGCCGCTGTCAGCCTGCAGCACAGCGGCAGCTGCACCCGAAGCAACCGCCGGGAAGTACAGCCGCGTAGTGCCGCCGACGAAGGTCACCTCGACCACCTCGTTCTCCAGCTGCTCGTCACGAACGCCAATCAACATGAAATCTGGATCGCTGCCGCTGCCGTCGACATCGACAAACGATGCCCCCGAGGTAGCGCGCTCACCGTGCAGGTCGACGACACTGAGGGGGGCAGTAGTCAGGTCCAGCGAACTGATCTGGTGAGTGGTGAGACCGAGCACATAGGCACGACCCGTGGCCGGGTTGATGCGCACCGACCAGGGATCGGCGGGGACAGTGACAAAGCGGTAGGGCCCCCAGCGCGAGGGGGCGAGATCACTGAAAGCCAGCGCACGCGGGTCCGAGGCATCGACCGCAAAGACGACGTCCGTCAGATCGCCCTCGAAGCGCCCGCTGTGACGATTGGTCAGCAGAGCCAGGCCCGTCGCGTCTTCGAAGTCGATACGGCCCGCGAACTCCTGCATCGTCAAAGCCGAGGCCTGGACCTCGTGCATGCCGTTGACCGGACAGTCGAGGCGTATGCTCGACGCGTCGACGGCCAGCAGGCTGGAGCCGCTGAAATTGCTACGGCTGTTGCTGTTGACCACGAACAGGAAGTGGTTGTCGACATCCAGGGGATCAGGCCGTACCCGTAGGTCGGCGGGCGATGCCAGGCAGGTGCCCACACCCACCTGCCCATACTCGTAGCCAGCGGCGTCGGGAGCCTCGGCGCAGGGGCCGAGATCGGGCAAATCGAGGTCGACCAGGCAGGCCGAAATCAGCAAGCCCAGGAGGGCAATGGGAACGACTGCTGAAACGAAACGAGTCACGCTTGCAAATTTCCCTGTAATATCAACTGGCTTCGCGACTTTGACCGGGCGCGGGAGGCTACCATAGGATGCAGTGAGTGTCGACTCAAGACCCAGGCGAGAACACGCCCCGCTACGGAGCACGCATTCCATGGCAGGCGAGCCTCGCGCTGCTCGTCGGCTACGCGCTGCTTGCTGCCTACCTGTTTCGGGCGGTCCAGCACAGCGGTGACGGTGCTGCCTACGTGCTGCAGGCCATCGATGGCTCGCCCTGGGAGCGCAGCCTCCACGTAGGCTACCTCGCGCCCCTACACGGTTGGGTGTGGGCGGCAGGGCAGCTTGGCCTGGGCCCCTCAGCCGCCGCCAACCTGCTTTCTGTTCTGTGCGCTGCCAGCGCTCTTGCCCTGGTCACAGCCCTTTCCACGACCTTGTTGGGCAAACTCCCGGCGGGCTCAGGCCCTGTTCCCTGGCGACCCTTCGCCCCCCTTGCTGCAGGACTCACCCTGCTGGCTTCCGCGCAGAGTTGGGACGCCGCGCTGTTCGCCGAGGTCTACGGCCCTCTCGCGACAAGTGTGCTGGGCGCGGCCCTGGCGCTCCAGCGAGGAAGAGACCGCACCGCCGCCGCCCTCATCCTGTGGGCGGCGCTGATTCACCCCGGTGCCTGGGCTCTGGTTCCCGGCCTGGCCGTGGCCACCGGTCTGAAAGCAGACCGCCGCACGGCACGGCTGGCGGGGCTGAGCATCGTGCCCTGGCTCGCCTGCATGGCAGTGCTCGCGCCCGAGTGGTGGAGCGGTGGCCGCGGCCTGCTGGCGCTACCCACCTTCGAGCGCAGCCCATGGCAGAGCTTGCAGACAGCATGGCGGCTCCTGTCGAGGGACCTCGGCATCGCCGCTGCACCCGTGCTGCTGGCCGCCGTGCTGGTCGTCACCAGCGAGAATGCCCGGGCCGGTCGCCGCTGGCTGCTCGGCGTGCTGCTGATGGCTGCCGGAGCCGCCCTGCTGCTGGACCGCTACCCGGACAACTGTGGCCAGTTGCCGGCACTGTGGATGGCGGCCTGCCTGGCACCCCTCGCAGTCGGCTGGCTCGTTGCCCTACCGCATCCTCGAGCACAGCGCCTGGCGGCCCTGGCCTGGCTGCTGATCCTGGGTCTCTGTGTCGCTGATGCAACCTCGCGGCATGATGCCGTCGCGCGCAAGGCAGACCGTGCCACGCTGGCCCGCACAGAACAGTGTCCGGCGACCTCGGAACCTGCGTCGTGGCGCGAGCAGCAACTGCGCCGCCTGGCCTGCGCAGAGCGCGACGCTCGCACGCTCCGGAAGTAACCAGGCAGCCCAACGGGCGAAGCGGGACTAGTTCTCCTGCAACGCCACCTTGGCTGCTGCGAGGCGGGCCACCGGCACCCGGTAGGGGCTGCAGGATACGTAGTCGAGGCCTATTCCATGGCAGAACGCGATGGATGCGGGGTCACCACCGTGCTCACCACAGATCCCGACCTTCAGGCCGCTCACCGTACTTCGGCCGCGCTCGGTACCCATGCGCACCAAGGTGCCGACACCCTCCTGGTCGAGACTGACAAACGGGTCCTTCTCGAGCACCGCGAACTCCGGGTCGGTATAGGTCTGCAGGAAGCGTGCATCGTCACGGCTGTAGCCGAAGGTTGTCTGCGTCAGGTCATTGGTGCCGAACGAGAAAAAGTCGGCATGCTCGGCGATCTTGTCCGCCATGATCGCCGCCCTGGGCAGCTCGATCATCGTGCCGACCAGGAAGTCGATGCGTGTTCCGCGCCGCTCGAAGACCTGCTCACTCTCATCGAGCACCAGTCGCCTCAGGATCTCCAGTTCACGGGCGGTGCCCACCAGCGGGATCATGATCTCCGGCTTGACCACCAGTCCTCGCTCCTGGACATCGAGAGCGGCATCGAAAATCGCCCGAGCCTGCATGCGGTACAGATCGGGGTTGGTGATGCCGAGACGACAGCCCCGGTGCCCCACCATCGGATTGAATTCCTTGAGGTTTTCCACCTGGGTGCGAATTCGCGACGCCGGCACGTGCATCCGCTCCGCGAGGCTTGCGATTTCGCTGTCCAGGTGCGGCAGGAACTCGTGCAGGGGCGGATCAAGCAGTCGGATGGTCACCGGCAGCCCCTCCATCGCCTCGAAGATGCCAACGAAATCCGAGCGCTGCATCGGATACAGCTTGTCGAGGGCACGCTGCGCCTCGACGGCGTCCTCGGCGAGGATCATCTCGCGCACGGACTCGACCCGGTCGCCCTCGAAAAACATGTGCTCGGTGCGACACAGGCCGATCCCGGTGGCACCGAAGTCACGCGCAGTCATCGCATCCTTGGGCGTGTCAGCATTGGCCCGCACACCGAGGCGAGCGTAGCCATCCGCCCAGCCGAGCAGCTGGTCGAGGCCGCTGCCTTCGAGGCCAGCAGCAGTCATGGCGACCTCACCGAGCATGACGTCGCCGGTGCTGCCATCGAGGGTAACGATATCGCCGGCGCGGATAGTCCACTCCTCGCCGCCTCCGTCTCGAGGCTGCGCTGTAAAGCTGTTGTCCCGGTGCACGACGATGTCCGAGCAACCCACCACGCAGCAACGTCCCATGCCGCGGGCAACGACCGCAGCATGGCTGGTCTGACCACCACGCTGCGTGAGGATGCCCTGGGAAACCGTCATGCCGTGGATGTCCTCGGGGCTGGTTTCCTCGCGGACCAGGATGACAGGGATGTCCTCACCGGCAAGACGCACGGCCTCATCGGCGGAGAACACCACCTGGCCGGTAGCTGCCCCCGGACTGGCGGGCAGGCCGTGAGCAATGATGGTACGTGCCGCCGAGGGATCGACGCTGGGATGCAGCAGCTGGCTGAGATGGTCCTCGCCGATACGGCGCAATGCCTCGCTCTGATCGATCAGGCCCTCTTCGACCATGTCCACGGCAATTCGCACAGCAGCAGCGCCGGTTCGCTTGCCGCCGCGGGTCTGCAGGATGAACAGCTTGCCGCGTTCGATGGTGAACTCGATGTCCTGCATGTCGCGGTAGTGATCCTCGAGACGCTGGTACACATCGACCAGTTCCGCGTAGGCCTCCGGAAGACTCTCCTCGAGAGTCGGCAACTCGCTGTCAGCACCATCTCCCTCGCGGTTCACGGGCTGCGGGGTCCGTAGTCCAGCAACGACGTCCTCGCCCTGGGCGTTGATCAGGAACTCGCCGAAGAACACCTTGCTGCCATTCTTCGGATCACGAGTAAAGGCCACTCCAGTGGCACAATCATCGCCCATGTTGCCGTACACCATGGCCTGCACGTTGACCGCCGTACCCCAGTGATCGGCGATGCCGTTCTCACGACGATAAAAGCGCGCTCGTGCGGTGTTCCAGGAACGAAATACCGCGCGAATCGCGCCTTCGAGTTGCTCGTAGGGGTCCTCGGGGAAAGGCCGGCCAAGACTCTCTTCGACCCGCTCCTTCATGCGACGGACAACCTCGCGCCAGTCGTCGGCGCTGAGATCGGTGTCCAACTCCAGGTTGCGAGCGCGCTTGACCTCTCCGACCAGCAGGTCGAGCCGCGTCCGATGCAGACCCATGACCACGTCGGCATACATGGTGACGAAACGACGGTAGCTGTCCCAGGCGAAACGTTCGTTGCCCGCAGCAAGGGCCAGGGCGGCCAC
Organism: uncultured Rickettsiales bacterium; assembly: GCA_964490445.1. Taxonomy (GTDB): domain Bacteria; phylum Myxococcota_A; class UBA796; order UBA9615; family UBA9615; genus UBA6601. The sequence goes on from CAZBDA010000151.1 coordinate 10,111, forward strand.
GGTCTCGTCATTGAGACCGAGGTTGAGGACTGTATCCATCATGCCGGGCATCGACACCCGTGCACCGGATCGCACCGAGACCAGCAGGGGGTCGGTGCTGTCACCAAAGCGACGACCGAGGTTCTCCTCGACCGTAGCCAGCGCCGCACGCACCTCGTCCATCAGCCCGTCGGGAAGCGGGCCCTCGGTCGCCGCACCGGAGCCTGGGCGAGCCGGGAACTGCGCGAGGTACTCGATGCACACCTCGGTGGTGATCGTGAAGCCCGGGGGCACCGGCAGGCCGAGAGCGTTCATCTCCGCCAGGTTGGCACCCTTTCCGCCGAGGAGGTCCTTCATGCCGGCGGCGCCGTCTGCACGGCCGCCACCGAAGGCATAGATTCGCTTCATTTCGCGATCCGTCGTAGGAGTGACCGACGCCTCAGGGGCCGTCGGTTGAGATTGCTGAGAAGTCTGCGATGCGCGCAAATGCTCCCCCAATGCTCCTGAGCAGTGTCAGGCGGTTGGTGCGAATGGAAGGCTCGTCTGCCATGACGAGCACATTGTCAAAAAAGTCGGCAAGCGGGCTGCGAAGCGAGCCCATGTCGGCGAGAGCCGAGGCGTAGTCGCCGCTGGCGATGGCGGTCGAGGCCGTGCCCTGCACCTCTAGGAAGCGATCGTGCAGGGCGCGCTCGGCGCCGTCCTCGAGCAGGTCGACGCTGAGGCTGCAGTCTTCTGCGCCGGCATCACCCGCCTTGCGCAGGATGTTGCTCATGCGCTTGAACGAGACCATCAGGTCGGCGAAGC
>CAZBDA010000152.1:0-2480 GCA_964490445.1 uncultured Rickettsiales bacterium
TGGGGTGTCGGTGCCGACTAGGTACGCCTCGTCGACCAAGCCGGCGTCCAGGTACGTGCTCATGGCTGTGAGCTCGGCTGACCACTTGGGGTTCTTCTTGAGCACTTCGTAGATGGCCGTCTTGTCGGCTGGATTCTTCCAGTCCAATTCGACCCCTTCTCTACTCAGCCGACCGACAAAGCTCGTCCCACAACTGACAACGTGTACATTCGCCATGTTCACCTCGATGTGCCGGGTGCCCTGCTGGCACGAGGCAGAAAAGAATACATTCGATCAGGGAGTCGGGTCGACTTCGTTACCGGGTTCTAGGAGTCGCCTTGGGAACTCGGTTCCGGGAACGGGCATACGTCGTTGCTGGTCGTAGTGGGCGTAGTCGACGTAGACCATGGGAACTCCAAGTTCCTGTGCCACGAGTGCGGCTGCTGCGGTCATGGACTTCTTGCCGCCGGTGATGTCCACGGCGGATCGGGTTGGGTCTCCGCTCGAGAGGAACTCTCGCAAGGCGAGGTACAACTCGACCTCGCCGGCAGCTTCCACGGCGCGCGTCTCGATTTGCCGAGGTTCGAGGCCTGAAACCCCGGCGACCAGTGTGCGTGGCTCCTGGCCACCATGGGCCTGTTCGTCGAGGGATTCTCGAGTACCCAGCAGCAGCATCTTTGCCGGCCGAAACTTGCTGGCCAACAGCGCGGCCGGTTGCCAGGAGAAGCCAAGCAGGCTGACCAGCCGGGCGACCTCGGGAAATGGCCGCTTGCGTGGATCGTGCAGGGGGAGGTTGGCAAAGAGTGGCGCAAAGGCAGGGAAGAACTTGGAGTCACTCAGCTGGCGTCGCTCGGCAAATTCTTCGAGACGCTTCCATTCTTGCTGCAGGTCCCGGAGTTCGGGAGTGAGCGTGGCAATCGTTGGACGCTGGGGGTCTCGTTCCAGCCAGTCGCTTGAAAACACGTGGTCGAGCACCTCGTTGAGCGATCCGAACGCGAGGACTTCCGGGGGCTGGACCCAGCATCGAGTCAACTCATCGACGCGTCCTGCGTCCAGGTTGGACACGAGCAGGCGTCGGGCTCCCAGGCCGACTCGCTCCAGCAGTTCCAGCTTGCGCTCCAGGCCAGCGTGGTCCACCGACAAGAGCGAGCCATCCCCGCCGATCCCTGCGATGGCGACGATGTCTCCCGGCAGCGGTACGCTCGTCGAGCTAGAGAGCATCGACAGGGCCAGGGCCAGCCCGAGAGAGTGCCCCTCGATGCGAGGGGCTGGTGTGCCGATTGCGGCAACCACTCGGCCGCCGGGATTGGCTCGTTCCAGTGGGATGTGTCCCAGGAGATTGGCAAAGCGATTCAGTAGGAGATTCCGGGCTCTTTCCAAGGACACCAGGGAGCTACCCGCCAGGTTTGCGACTGCTCCTGGACGCCCGGGCTCGCCCCCTTGACCGCCGAGAGTCCACAAGGTCACTCGCTCGTGGCCCTTGTCCGGCGAAACGGTCAGACCTGCCACCTGTCCTGCCAGCGCGATGGGTGCGTCGCAACCGAGCTGCCGGGCCTTGGCCTGTAGAGCCTCGTCCATGGGCCAGCAGGTGGGGCTCGCCAGGGCCCGCCGGGCAAGGTCCTGGTCGGCGAGGATGTTTTCTTGCAGCGCCGTGCGCAGGTCGAAGGTCCTGGTCACCGGCAATCCACGAGCTGGCTCCCCCACCAGTGGTGAGGTTCGGTGGTCGCTACTGCCCACAGCAGGCTGGTGTCGAGCGCTGCGAAGCTGGCCAGGGGGGCTCCGCGCACGATCTTGCGGTCAAGTGCCGCCAGCAGTTCACCCAGGTTGTCGCCACGGCCTGCCATGGCAAGCACTACCCGCACGGATTCCAGTCGGTCCCGCTTGTGGGCAAGCAGCAACAGGTCGCGGGGGTCTTCGTGCTCGAGCAATTGCTGCAGGTCCTCGCCCAGGGAGTTCATTGCGCCCAGCGTGTCGGCCTCTGCCTGGACCTGCAGTTCATCCAGCAGGGGCACCGGAGCACTTGCGAGCCAGCTCCGCAGCACAGCAGGTGGTGCAGTCGAGGGGTTTTCCAACTCTTGGGCAAGGGCACCGCTAGGGTCGTGGGGATGCTGCAACCGAGCCGTCATGCCCAGGGCAGCGGCTCGATCGACCAGGCTCGGTGACGAAGACAACTCTGCTGTGGCCTCGTCGCGCCATGGTTGTAGTTGCAGTCCAGGGAACACCTCTTCGGGGGGGGGGATCGCAGGCAGAGCCGAGTCCTCTGCTGCTGCAAGCAGGCTCTTGCCTGGCTGGCCGCTGGGGCAGTGCCAGGCTCGCAACTTGGTGCCGCTGACCTGCACCACCGTGTGGCCGGTGGCAGTGACGTGGCAGAACCAGCCTTCTTCCTTGCCGCCGCCGAGTAGGAAACGTCCCTGGTCGGGGTCACCGTAAGCATCTCCATGGCAGGTGCTCGAGCCAGCCACCCTCGGTACTACGACTACCAGCTCTCGGTCTTCGCTCCA
>CAZBDA010000152.1:2580-10636 GCA_964490445.1 uncultured Rickettsiales bacterium
TGTTCCACCGAGTCCGAGCAGGCGAGCCCCATGAAGCCCAGGTCAACGTGCTCGTCGGCCAGGTCGTCCACGACGAGCAAGTCGAAGCCCTGCTGGTTCGGATCGAGGCCGAGTTCTTGGAATGGAGTGCCTCCGGGAAGGTCGCTTGGGCCAGTCATGGCGGCTCCTCCTCGGCTTCATCCGCGTCGTTTGCGGCGGGGGCACAACGATTCAACTTGTCGACGCATTGCTCCAATAGCACGCGCTGCTTGTCGGACAAGCTCCCTTCCTGGGTCATCTCATCGAGCACTTCGACCAGCGAGTCTCGGAACCTGCAGTGTGCAGTGTGTCGACGGATGCGTCCAAGGGCCATGTTCCTCTCGTCTGCCGGATCGAGGCTGTCGTACTCGACGAGCAGTTCATCCAGGCGAATGCCGTCGAACACCAGGCGCAGTAGCTCATCCCAGCTGCGGTCGAATGCTGCCTGGTAGCGCGGCTGGCGCGCTGCCCTTGCTCGCTTGACCACTGCTGCCAAGGTCTTCTCGACAAAGGCGCGCTCCGGGTCGGCAGCTTGCAGGATGCTCTCTAGCAAGTCGGGGGCAACCTCGGCGAACTGTTCCAACTCCGTTACGCCTGTGCCAGGCTCTAGTTTCGTATCGAACTCAGTGGTCACTTGCTCTTGCAGGCTCTCGTACGAGACCGAAGTTCCCATCGGTGCTTCCTTGCGAGCCCTGCTGTTCGCACCATTGGTCAGCATTTTCAGCACGTACTTCACCGCTTGGCCCTCGTTGACTACGGTCGTCGGAAAGGGAGTCCCTATCAGCCCCGCTTGTCGTGACAGCTTGAGAAGCACCTCCTGCACGGCGTCGTCTCGCTCATGGTCTCGAATTCGGAGTCTTCCGCCGCTGTCCCTGGGTGCGTAACTCAGTCGGCGCACGCAATCGCTGAGCTTCTCCAGGATCTCCGCCTGGTTCGGTACCTGGCTCTCGACAAAGAGTTGCTGGGTCCACTCGAGCAAGCTCACGGCTGGCCTCCACCCGACAATGCCGTCGCCCAGAGCTCGGCTTGGTCTCGCACCCAGCCGCGGGGGAGTGGAAAGGCTGGTGGCACGGTGTCGCCGCGAACAAGAGAGAGCACGTGGGCCCGGGCGGGGCCGGTGGCCGATGGCAGGGGAACCATCGTGCTTCCCCCGGCAAGCGGAACAGAGCTGCTCATGCAGAGCTGGTTCCTGGCCAACGACGAGAGGTGCGCCAGGGGTAAGCAACCAAAGACCGGCCGGTGAAGCCAGTTGCAGGCGAAGTCGGCGAGGACGATTCCGGGGTGTACGAGCGAGTCGAATGGCTCGGGCTCGGAAAAACGGACTTCGATCCCATCCAGGCCACTCCTGGCCTGGGCGGCCTCGGCCAGGGCACCACTCGAGCGCTTCAACTTGTCGAGGTCTGTGTCCCGCAACATGCGCACCTTGCCTGGTGCGACCTCGACCCGCAGGCTGGCCGCGTGGACGGTCAACATCCTTGCAGCGGTGCCGGGCCTGGCGAGCAACGCTCCCCGCAACCGTTCGAGTAGGCACTCGAGCACTCCCAGGTAAGAGGAGTGCGGTACGGGCTCTCTTGCCAGCCCCGGCGTCTGCGCGGCGAGCACCAAGAAGGGCGGCGCAAAGAAGCCGCTGACCGCACTCAGCAAGTTTCGCAGCCGGGCCCGTTGCCACTCCCTGGCAGCCCTGCATGACGAGGCTTCCCTGGGTGAATGCAGCTCCAGCCACCGGGATGCAAACCTCAGGTCCTCGTAGCTCGGCCAGGTCCCCGCGAGGACATCGCGTTGGAAGTGGGCCAAGCTGCCGTCTGCAGAGTCGAGCAGTGCCTGAATCGCACTGCGGGCCGCCTGGTGGTGCGGCCCTGCTCCATCGCCTGAGCGGTAGGCGGCCACGGCCATGGAAGAGAGCTGGTTGAGGTCGGTTGCGTGCGGCGGATACGGAACCCCTGGAAAGCACTGCTTGAGCCCAGTCTCTAGAGCAGCGACGAACAGGGGATCGTTGGCGTGTTGGAGTAGGACTCCGCCGACCATGAACGGGGGGGGGCCCTGCTGCCAGGTCTTTCCGTCGCGTACCAGGAAGGAACCGGACTCGTCCAGGAAGAGCTGCCAGTGTTCGTGTGCCATCGCCCCGACTCCGAGGCGAGACCATAGCAGCAAGTGTCGACATAACTGGCGATGATAGGGGGTGCATGGTTTACCCCCGGTTCCAAGCTACTGCCCGCGGTGACTAGTGAAAAACACGGGTTTCGCACAGGGATACCGGTTACCAATAGGACGCAGTGGGTCCCCTGGGGCTTACAGCCGGGGTGCTGGTTGGGTGAGAGTCAGTCCCCAACCCACCCCTTGATTTCCTCTTCCAACGCCGAGCAGTCAGCCTTCCAGGCCAGCTTTGCGTCGGCGGCGTAGTAGAACTCGGTGAGGTCCTTTGCGCTCAGGGTCTTCTGCTCGAGGAACCTGCGCAGGTAGTCCTGGCTGAAGTTGGCCAGGTGGACCAGCCGGCTCATCTCTTTCTGCACCTCCTGGTTCATCTTTACCGTCGCCTTGACCGTTGCTTCGGTGTTCTTCTTCACGAGGTCGCAGACCTTCTGGGCGCTGCCCAGGTAGTGGATGATGCGGGCGACGATGAGCTCGAGGACGTGGGTGTCGATGGCATCGTCGTCCTGCTCGTAGTACAGGGCCAGTTGCCGGGCGATCCGGTAGGCAATGAACAGGTTGTGGAAGTCGCCCGCTTGGGAATCCACCAGTACCAGGAAGCCCGGAACACCCGGCAGGTACGCCACGTCGCCCACCGCTTCGACGACCTTTTGGTGAGCGACGTGCCGGTCGAACACCATCAGTGCGAGCGGACACTCGCGGTTCGCGCGGGTCTCGAGCAACTGCGACCAGGCCGTGTCGAAACTGCTCTTCTTGAGTCCTCCTGCCGAGGACTCGCCGCTCTTGAAGATGTCTTCGAGGGCCGGGTTGCCGAGGGCTACCGACTTGTCGAGCTTCACCTCGATACCCAGCTGGGTCTCGCCTTCGCCGGTCTCGCGGTTGAACTCGAGTACGCACAGAACGTCGCCGGTCTTGTTGCGAGGCAATGCCCCCTTGATCGTGCCCGAGCCTGCGGCGAGGTCGTTCCAGCCATTGGCCTGGATGTACTCGTTGAGTTCATCGACGATGTCGACTTCGGCCTTCTGGCCCTTTTGCGTGGTGGTTTCGAACTCGAGCTTGCGTCGCTCGAACATCCGCTTGAAGCCCTCGAGCTTGGGAAACAACTCCTTTTCGGTGGCGGAGATGAGGTGTTGCACACGGTCTTCCACCATGGCCAGGGCTCCGATGTGCAGGACGGCTGCGAGCATCTCTTCGCGCTCGGCTGCCGGTGTCTTGTCGAACAACTCGAACACGATGGAGTCGTCGCAGACCATTTTGGTCACGCTGACGGTGTGCTCCTGTTGGCTCAGGCGAATGGTGGCCTCGGTCATCTCTTCTCCAGGATGCTGGGACTGGCGGGGAACAGAGTCTAGCGAGAAGGCTCAGTCCTCGTCGGGCCAGAACGCCTGCACGTAGCGGGTGCGCGACACGTAGCAGGGGAAGCCGAGCTCAGAGACCAACGTCGCCGCGCAGGCCCAGGGCACCACGAAGTCCAGGTTGCTGGTTGAGTGGCAGACCTGGCTGCTCGAGCGCATGGCCGAGGGAATCGTGCTCTGCGACGGTACTCGGCTGGTTAGTCCGCTGCACCCAGCGGCCAGCGCGTCAACCGCCGGGTCTCGGCCGAAGCGCAGGGGCGTGCCAGCTGTAAGGCCTCCGCCTGTCTCGACGTCCTCTCCGTTAGTCGCCTCTCAACCTACTAGCGCGGAGCCCAGTATGTCCGATGTCGATTTCACCGTGGACCTGAAAGCACGGGACCTTAGGTTCCTGCGGGCAGCCCGCGAAGTCCTGCAGAAGTACGAGATCAAGCGCCGGCCGAAGCGTCGCTCCAGCGGTGAGATCGTCGTCGACGTGAGCACTAAGGGCCGTGCCTACGAGGTGACCTTCCGCGAGGACTGGTCGGCCCCACCGGCCTGCTCCTGCCCCGACGCCCGCAACGGCGGAGCAAGGCGCTCGGGGGGGTTCTGCAAGCACACCATCGCCTCGGCGCTGAAGTGGAAGGACCTCCGCTGCCAGTTGCTCGACCTGCTGCTCTAGGAAAGGACACAGACATGGCTTCTACCCGCAACCGCGCCGACAAGGGCTACTCCTGGACCGAGCTGACCGAGCTGCTGCCGGCAGCCCTCCAGGCCGGAATTTCCTCTCTCGTGCTGGGACACCCAGGGCTGGGCAAGTCCGCCCTGGCCGCGAAGCTCGCCGAAGACTTCGGGCTGCCGCTCATCGACATCCGCCTGGCCCAGCAGGAACCCGCCGATCTCGCCGGCGTGTACTTCCCCAACGAGGCGCGTGATCGCCTCGACCTGTTGCCACCCAGCTGGGTGCGGGATCTTGTCGATCGCCCGGGCTTCCTGTTCCTCGACGAGGTCAACGCCGCCGTCAGCCAACTGCACCAGGCGGTGGCGTACCAGCTGGTCCTGGAACGGCGGCTGGGCCCCTTCCACTTCCACCCTGACACGGTGGTGCTGGCAGCCGGCAACCTCGAGGAAGACAACGCCCTGGCCACGCCCCTGTCGACGGCGCTCGCCAATCGTTTCGCCCACTTCCGCATGCGGGTGGACTCCTCGTCCTGGCTCTGCTGGGCGCGCGACAACGACATCCACCCCAGCCTGGTGGCGTATGTCGCCCGCCACGGTGACGAGGTCCTCTACCGGCGCGAAGAAGGCGAGACGATCTTCCCGAGTCCGCGTACCTGGGCCATGGCCAGCCGGATCATGTGCCGACTCCCGAAGAGCAGGCAGAAGGACGGCATCGCCGCGTGCGTGGGAACTCCGGCATCGCGTCACTTCACGCAGTTCCTGCGCATGTACAACCGCATCCGCCCGGACAAGATCCTCAAGCGGGGGCACCGCGTCGACTTCTCGAAGGGCAGCCAGGCAGAGCCATCTTTCGTGCACGCCGCGGTCTACGCCGTGGCGGACTGGCTGCGCAACGAGGGCCAGCTGAGCGACGAGGAACTCCCGGCGGTGGTCACGTTCCTCAACAGCGAGGGTCTCGATCCTGAGTACTGGCTGCTCTTCCTACGCCAGCTCAAGCCGCGTCGTGACCTGCTGGACAGGCTCAAGCGCCTGCCAGAGTTCCGCGAGTTGGCCTCTGGCCTGGTCGACCTGCACGCAGGGCTGTACCAGTGAGTGAGAAGAAGCTCACGGCGGCGCGCAAGCGCCTCGCAGCCCTCGAGGACGCGGAGTGGACCCGGCTCAGCCAACTGCGCATGCAGTTGCTCGAGTTGCACCCGTTCTGGGGACACCTGTTGCTGCAGGTGCGGCTGTTGATGGCGCCCGAGCTGGAGGCGTTCGCAGCCACCGATTGCGTCGGTCGGATCTGGTTCAACCCGAACCGCACCCGGCACTTGTCCCTGCCGCAGCTGGGCTTCGTGGTCCTCCACGAGCTGAGCCACATCCTCCTGCTCAGCGGCGAGCGCCGCAGGGAACGCAACCTGCACCTGTGGAACTGCGCCACCGACTACGCCATCAACCGCATGGTGGCTGCGGTTCGTAATCCCAGCACCGGCGGTGCGCTGTACGAGTCCCCCAGCGGCACCTACCGGGGACTCGGCAAGGTTGAGATCCTGCTCGACTCCAAGTGGGACGGGAAGGTAGCCGAGGCGATCTACGAGCACCTCGCCGCGGCGGCCCTGCCGAATCCACAGACCATCACGCTCACGCTGCGGGCCGGCAGGGAGCCAGGCGATGGTGACAGCATTCACATCCCGAGGGTCTCGGACCACGGCGGCGGCATCGACATTCACCTGCCGCGTGGGCTCCTGCCCGAGGAAGCAGAAGAGGTCGCCGCGCGCGTAGAGCAGGCCCTGCGCGGCTGGGAAGACTCGGGCCGGCGCGGCGACGCCCCGGGCCAGGCCTTGCGCCTGTTGCAGCGCCGGCGGGAGCCGCCCCTGCCCTGGCAGGCCCTGCTGCAGCGATACCTGCGCACCTGCTTCGGCCGCCACGAGTGGGACACTCGTCGCCCCAACCGCAGGATGCTCGAGCAGGGCTTCATCGCGCCGACGGTGCGCAAGGAAGCGAGGGGCCGACTGGTAGTCGCCATCGACACCTCGGCGAGCATGGGCACCGAGTTGCTCTCGCGCTTCATCAGCCAGGTCGAGCAGTTGGCGGACGTCGCGCCCGAGACCACCTTGGTGGTGGCAGACGCGCGGGTCCAGGAGGTCGTGCCCCCGGCACAGCTCAAGCGCTACCTGGGCCGCCGCAAGTTGCCCGGCGGGGGCGGTACTGACCACCGGCCGGTGTTCGACTGGGTCGAGCAGCAGAACTCGCCGCCGGACCTGTTCGTGGGCATCTCTGATCTCTACAGCCGCTTCCCCGCCGAGTGCCCGGGCTACCCGGTTCTGTGGTTGGCGCCGCACATGCACGGTCCGGCCCCCTTCGGCGACCTCATCGCAGTCCAGGGCCGCTAGCATGCCCGAGCTCCGTCTCCCCAATCCTGGCTCAGCCTTCGACCCGGCGACCGGCAAGCTGTACTTGTTCAGCCGCAGTCTGGACTGCGACAGCCCAGAAGGTTCCATCCTGGTGCTGCGCTGCTGGCCCGATCCGAGGGCCTGGCAGAAGAGCGTGTTTGTTACCTGCGAAGACAAGCTATCCACCAGCAACTGGCGGGGCATTCGGCCGTCGTTTTCCCTGCACGAACAGCGCGAATCGCAGGAAGCCGAGACTCCGGTCCCGAACAACCAGCGCGAACGCAGGAAGCACAACATCGGCCTGGCGCAGCAGTGCGTTCCCGGCGAGGTCTTGGCAGCAGTGCGCCGCTACTCCGTAGGCGGTCATTGGCGACTACTCAACCTGTTCGCGCGGGCCCCCCAGTTCTTGGAGCGAGTGGAAGACCAGCCAGGGATCCCCTTCCTGGTGGCCCACGCAGACCTTTTCAAGGGCGGCCTGCTCAAGCGGCCCTACCGGGCTGCTCGCCGGTTGCAGGGGCGCCGGGCACGCGACATCCTGAGCTGGCTCCACTGGCCGAAACCCCGCTCTGCCCTGCGCCTGCTCGGTCGCTGCCGCTGGTCGTGCACTCATCCCACGGCCCTGCTCAGCCTGCGCGACTTGCTGGTGTCCGGGGAGAAGTGGGTGCAACACGTCCCTCTCCTGGACAGCCCCGTCATCGGCCTGATCGAGGACCACCGCTCGGTGCTGACCTTGAGCTTCCTGCTGGAAGTCGCCGAACTGCAGTCCTTTCCAGAGAGGCTCTCGGTGGTCCAACGGCTGTGGATGATGCGCGACCCCATCGGTGCTGACGGGGTGCCCGAGTCCATCAGCACGGTGGAGTGCCTGGCGCAATTCGAGGAGCGCTGGGCAGCCTGGCAGGAAACACAGCTGGCGGTAGTGCTACAGCGGCGGGAGTGGCCGAGTGACCCGCCAGCGGTGCCACCGTTCGCCGGAGAATCGGACCCCAGCGGACTGACCGTCGTGCCCCTGGACACCTGGGACGCCATCGCGGCGCACGGCCACAGCATGCAGAACTGCCTGGCCTTCGCTCCGCCCCACGTGCCCGACGTCGTGGCAGGTCGCGGAGCCCTGTACGCCATCGCTGACCGAACGCGGCGCGGCAGCAAGCCCGCCATGCGAGCCTCTGCTTACCTCGAATTCAGGCGCCCGGGTTCCTGGGAGCTCACCGAACTGGAGCGACCGAACAACCGCCGCGCCTCCAAGGCGATGTGGCGCAGGGTCGAGGCCTGGTTCGAGTCCCGGGAGTCAGCGCCGGGCTCAGCGCCCGACGCAGCGGAGCATGACAGCGGACCTGGCGAGGAAGAGTGCGGTGGATTTGTGCAGGGGGTGCTTCCTTTCTGAGGGTACGGGCCGCGCTGCAAGGGTCCTGAAAGTCGGGCGGCCTCTGCCGCCGAGCAACAGGGTGCTCTAGTTTGTTCCTACTTGATCTCGTCTGCCAGCAACTCCATCCGGGTGGACAGCACCGG
>CAZBDA010000153.1:0-5736 GCA_964490445.1 uncultured Rickettsiales bacterium
CTGCGACCAACCCGACCAGCTACGAGATCTGCGACGGGCTCGACAACAACTGTGCGGGTGGCATCGACGAGGCCGGCGCCCTGGATGCGGACGACTGGTACATCGACGCCGATGGCGACGGTTTTGGTGTCATCGGCACGCCGGTCTCTGCCTGTGCCCAGCCTGCTGGCTATGCCGACAACGCCGCTGACTGCAATGACGATCCGAGCAATGGGGGTGCAGACATCAATCCCAATGCGACCGAGCTATGCAACAGCATCGATGATGACTGTGATGGCACCGCCGATGACGGGGCCGTGGATGCCACCATCTGGTACGTGGACGCAGATGGCGACCAGTACGGCAACCCAGGTACCGGCAGCCTGGCCTGCGACCAGGTCGGCGGCACCGTGCAGGACGGCAGCGATTGCAACGACACGGAGTTGAACATCCACCCCTTCGCGGTCGAGCTCTGCGACAGCGTCGACAACGACTGTGACAATGCTACGGACGAGCCGGAACAGGCTCTCGGAAGGGACAGTTCCTGCGCCGGCATCACCTGCAAGGACATCCTGGATACCCGCATCGATACGATTGTCGACGGCAACTACTGGATCGATCCCGACGGCGCGACCGGTAGCAACGCGATTGAGGTGTATTGCGACATGTCCGGCGGCGGCTGGACCTACGAGAGCGTCGGGACTCCGTTTCGGATGGCCTACACCGGAGCACCCACGACCCTCACTACGCCTACGATCGAGACCGAGTACGAGTTCAGCCTCTACGGGGCGTCCGATGGCGGGGGGCCGGGGAGCTCGGCGGCTGCGGGTGGACTTGCCTTTGGCCGCAAGGTGTTCGACGCCGGCACTGACATCCACGTCTACATCGGTGGGCAGGGCGACCCAGGGGGACTGGCGGACCAGGGACCGTGCAGCAGCCGCAACGGCGGCTTCAATGGTGGCGGCCGTGGCAGCCAGGGCGGCGCCGCCGGCGGCGGAGCGACGGACATTCGCACCACGCTGGGAGATCTGAACTCGCGGCTGCTGGTGGCCGGCGGCGCCGGGGGGTGCGGCTACGGCGGCAGTCCGGGCTGTGACTACCAGGGCGGCACTGGTGGAGGCTTGCAGGGAACCGATGGAGTCGCCAGCCCCTCCGGCAATGGTGGACGTGGCGGCAGCCAGTCAGCGGGTGGCAGCAGCCACTACCACGGCGGGGCGAACGGCAGCTTCGGCCAGGGCGGCAACAACGTGCAATGCAACGACGAAGGCGGTGGCGGCGGCGGTTGGTATGGGGGGGCCGCTGGTGGCATCGCCAACACCACCGGCGGCGGCGGCTCCTCGTATGTCGGAGGCATGGACAGCGACACCGGCACGACTCCCGGTGGGGCGAGCGGTCTCGGCAATGGCTACGTGGACTACGCCTTCCGGTAGATGAGACAGTAGGGACTCTGCCGAAGAGGTGAAGGGATGCTCGCAATGAGAAACATGTTCTCGGTACTTTCGGGTGTACTCCTGGCTTGCGGACCGCTCCTGCTGGTCGCCTGCAGCGGCGACGCTGTGCCCATCCTGACTTCCTCGTCGCCCCTGCTGGACTTCGGCGAGATCGCAGTCGGTGAGGTCGGTGACGCCACGCTGAGGGTGGCCAATGTGGGCACCCTCGAGGCGGAGATCGGCCTGCCCACGATCAGCGGCGATGATGCTGCGGCCTTTGCAGTGGTTGACACGCAGTGGCCGATCACCCTGGCGGCAGGGGCAACGGCTGAGATTGCATTGAGCTTCACTCCTTCCGATTCGGGCACCGCGACGGCGGCCGTCGAACTGTCTGGGGTCCTCCCCGGAGCCCTGTCGGGGGGAGCCGGATCCGCGAGCGCCGGCAACGCTTCCCTCGCTGTGGGCCTGGTGGGTAGTGGAATCGGTTCCGGTGATGATGACGACTCCGCCGGTGATGACGACACGTCGGGTGATGACGACACATCGGGCGACGACGACACATCGGGCGACGACGACACGTCGGGCGACGACGACACGTCGGGCGACGACGACACGTCGGGCGACGACGACACCAGCGGTGACGACGACACCGCCTCGGGACCTGATGAAGACGGCGACGGCTACACGGCGCAATCCGCCGGGGGTACGGATTGTGACGACAGCGATCCCACCGTCAACCCGACGTCGTACGAGATCTGCGACGGCATCGACAACGACTGCGACGCTCAGATCGACGAGGACGCTATCGATGGCTCTACCTGGCACCTGGACTCTGATTCAGATGGCTACGGCGGCTCGTTGCTCACTGCCCAGGCCTGCTCTGCTCCGACCAGTTACGTGAACAATGCCGATGACTGTGATGATCTCGAGGCGGCGATCTACCCGGGTGCTACCGAGCTGTGCAACGGCATTGACGATGACTGCGACGGTGCCATCGATGACGATGCGCCGGCAGCCCAGACCTGGTACCTGGACAACGACGGCGACGGAGTGGGCGGCTTCTGGCTGACCCAGGAAGCCTGCGATATGCCCCCGGGCTATGCCCCCGACAGCACCGACTGCGACGATACCAACGCTGCGGTCTTTCCTGCGGCCACCGAGTTGTGTGATGGCATCGACAACGACTGCGACGGTGCTCTTGGCGGCGACGAACTCGACGACGACGGCGACGGGGTCAGCGAGTGTAGCGGCGACTGTGATGACGCCGCTCCCTTGCGCTTTCCCGGCAGCGCCGAGCTGTGTGATGGCATCGACAACGACTGCGACGCCGCCACCACCGCCGGCGACGGAGAGACCGACGACGACGGCGATCTCGCGCTGAACTGCGAGGACTGCGCCGACCTGGACGCCGCCATTTATCCCGGCGCCGCCGAGGTCTGCAACGGCAGCGACGATGACTGCGACGGCACGGTGGATGTGGGTGCTGCCGATGAGAGCACCTGGTACCTGGACGCAGACGGTGACGGTTTTGGCGGCGGCTGGCTGACCCAGGTGGCTTGCGCGGCGCCGACGGGCTACGTGGCGACTGCCGATGACTGCAACGACCTGGATCCGAGCAGCTATCCGGGTGGCGCCGTGGTGTGCGACGGCCTGGACAACGACTGAAAGGGCACCGTCGATGACGGCGCCGGCGCGGCCGGCGCCACCTGGTACGCGGATTCCGATGGGGATGGTTACGGCGACCTCGGCACGGTGCAGTTGGCCTGCTCAGCGCCCAGCGGATACGTGGGCAATTCCTCGGATTGCGACGACGGCAACGCGGCGACCAACCCGACCTCGTACGAGATCTGCGACGGGCTCGACAACAACTGTACGGGCGGAGTGGATGAGGGGGCTCTGGACGCGGACGATTGGTACGTCGACGTCGATGGAGATGGCTTCGGCGCCATCGGTACGCCGGTCTCTTCCTGCGACCAGCCGCTCGGCTATGCCGACAACGACGACGATTGCGATGACGATCCCGCGACCGGTCCCAGCGTCCATCCCAATGCGTCGGAGATCTGCAACAGCATCGATGACGACTGCGACGGCACCGCTGATGACGGGGCCGTGGACGCCACCATCTGGTACGTCGACGCCGACGGCGACAGCTACGGCAATCCCGCGACTGGCAGTCTGTCCTGCACCCAGATCGGCGGCACGGTCCAAGATGCAACGGACTGCAACGACACGGAGGCGGCGGTCAATCCTGCGGCCACCGACTTCTGCGGCGATGGTATCGACAATGACTGTGATGGTCAGGAGGCCGTCCCGAGTACAGACATCGGTCAGCCGCATTGTCCCGGTGAGTCCTGCCAGGACATCTTCGACACCCTCTCTGTCGTCCCCGACGGCGCCTACACCATTGATGGGGACGGTGCCGGCGGTGTCGAGCCATTTTCTGTGTACTGCGACATGACTACCGTCGGTGGTGGCTGGACGCTCATCGCGAAGCTCGACGGCCAGTCATCAACGGGCAATCGCCTGGATACCGGATTCTGGCGTGACCGCAACTACATTGGGAACATCACGTCGCTCAGCGGAGAGAACGCCCTCGGCTCTAGCTACGAGACGGTGGCTTTCAGCGATGTAATGGTGCGCAGCCTGACCTCGCCGGCCCGTCACATCGCCTGGAGGCACCCGTCTAACTACACCAGCGTGTACGACGTCGTCGACGCGGGCAATCGTATCAGCGACGGCGCCCTGCTCAGTGGCAGTGTCCAGAATCTCGACTACAACAATAGCGCCAGCTATCACAACGACTGCCCCAACATTCAGTACGGTTTCTTCGGGCACGACTATCACTACAACCACTCGAACGGCATTGCGGGACACACTTCGCTACACCACGGCCACGCAGGGGGGGTGGTCTCGGCTTCGAAGTTCTCGGACATCCACGCCAACAGTTCCGGCCAGAACAATGCCATCACCGATTGGGCCTTTGGCGGCGGTTACGTGGACATGTCGAGCTCGCAGGATCAGCGCAACATCCAGGCTCATTGGTGGGGTGCCGGCAACACGTACACCGCCGACTTCAACAGCCACGGCCTGTTCGTTCGCTAGCCGCCGCCTCGTGCTTTCGCCGCGCTGTAGCTGTCCGCCTTTGCTATAAGTCCCGCCATGTTCAAGCGCATCACTCTCTTTTTGCTCACCAACCTGCTCGTGTTGGTGCTCCTGGGCGTCGTCCTGAACCTCGTTGGTTTCAGTGGCTACGTGGACTACGAGGCCAACAAGATCGACTACAAGCAGTTGCTGCTGTTCTCAGCGGTGTTCGGCTTCATCGGTTCCTTCGTGTCGCTGGCGCTGTCGAAGTTCATCGCCAAGCGGGTCACTGGAGCCCGGGTCATCACCAGCGCCGCCAGCTCCGAAGAGGGCTGGCTGCTCAGCACTGTGGAACGCCTCGCAGGGCAGGCCGGCATCGGCACTCCCGAGGTCGCGGTCTTCCCTTCGGAGACACCGAACGCATTTGCCACCGGGGCTCGGCGCAACAACGCGCTGGTCGCGGTCAGCGCCGGCTTGATGGCGACAATGGACAAGCGAGAGGTCGAGGCCGTCCTGGCCCACGAGGTTGCCCACGTTGCCAACGGGGACATGATCACCATGGCCCTGATGCAGGGCGTGATGAACACCTTTGTCATCTTCTTGTCCCGTGCGATCGGGTTCTTCGTCGACCGGGTCCTGCTGCGCAACCGGGATGGCCTGGGCATTGGCTACTGGATCACGGTGATTCTGCTCGACATCATGCTGGGCATTCTCGCCTCTATGGTCGTGATGTGGTTCAGCCGCAAGCGCGAGTTCCGAGCGGACTCCGGCGCCGCGGCGCTGGTGGGCCCGGCGGGGATGGTCGCCGCACTGAAGCGCCTCGACAGTGGAGAGCCCAGCCAGCTGCCTGCGTCCATGGCCGCCTTCGGCATCAGGCCCGGCCGGGCACGAGGCCTGAAGGCGATGTTCAGTTCGCATCCGCCCATCAGCGAGCGAATTGCGGCACTGGAAACCGCGGGTTACTAGAGCACAGAGTGTTTCCGCCACGCCCGGCGTGGTCACCATGGAGTACTGCCATGTCCACCCAGAGCTCTTCCTGCGTCCGCCTCCTCGTTGTTCTTCTCGCCATTTTCTTCCTTCCTTCCTTCCTGCCTGTCTGGAGGCGGCGATGACGACGACGATTCCGGCACGGACGTGGTCGATGCGGATGGCGATGGTGTGCCCGCGGAGCAGGACTGTAACGATGACGACGAGGCGCTGGCAGCCGTGGCTGACGACGCCGACTGCGACGGCATTGTCACCGCCG
>CAZBDA010000153.1:5836-10530 GCA_964490445.1 uncultured Rickettsiales bacterium
AGGACTGTGATGACGCGGACTCGGGCTCGACCGCCGTGGCTGACGACGCCGACTGCGACGGCATTGTCACCGCCGAGGACTGTGATGACGCGGACTCGGGCTCGACCGCCGTGGCTGACGACGCCGACTGTGACGGAGTCGTGACGGACGAGGACTGCGACGACGACAACGCTGAGTCAAACAGCGTCAGCGAAGACGGCGACTGCGACGGCGTGTTGACCCTCGATGACTGTGATGACAGCGACGTGCTGTCCTCTGTGGTTGCCGAAGACGGCGACTGCGACGGTGTGCTGACGGACGACGATTGCGATGACACAGACGTGCTGTCCTCTGTGGTTGCCGAAGACGGCGACTGCGACGGCATCTTGACCCTCGATGACTGCGACGACGCAGATGCGTCGGTCGGTGCCGCTGCCGCGGATCTGGACTGCGATGGTGTTCTCAACGAGGACGACAACTGCCCGTTGTTGGCGAACCCCGGACAGGAGGACAGCGACCAGGACTTGTGGGGCGATCTCTGCGATCCGTTCCTCGACCTGGTCGAGTTCGCCATGGCGCCCGGCTCAGACCCGCTCGACCCCGCCAACCAGGACTGCATCACGCCCAGCGTCTGCCTGACCCGCGGTTCGGGCATGGGCAGCGGGCCCTACAACGCGGTGTCGGAGTCTGTGTTCTCGGCCAGCACCAGTCCTCTCGGTGCGAGCTGGGCTCCGGGTTATGCCGGAGAGTTGATGATTGCCCAGACCTGGTTGGGGGCGGTGCAGGACGGCAGCAACATGCCCTATATGCCTGTCAACGTGTACATCGCTGCCGAGGACGAGCACTACAACCTGCTGGCAACCGAGTGGCCCGACGACAGTGCGGCAAGTGGCTTTGCCTACGTGCGCAGCCGCGTCGCGGTCTTTGCCAAGGCAGCCTATGCCGACCCCACGGACGCAGCCAACCAGGATTGCATTACCCCCGCGGTATGCATTGCTCGGGGCAACAACCAGGGGATCTACAACACAGTGCTGCAGGCCAGCTATTCAGGCGGTGGTCCTTCGGGCACGGAGTGGGCGCTGGGAGCTACCGCCGAGGTCGACCCCAGCAGCTACAGCACCTGGTCTGCCGCAGTCAGCAGCAATCCAGTGCAGACCATCGGCCAGGTGATGTCTCTGCACATTCTGGGAACCGAGCTGTACTACGACCTCGTGTTCACTGAGTTCGGCCAGGGCAACACGGGCGGTGCCTTTGCCTACCGGCGGGCGCGAGCCCTGGTGCCTGGATGTGCCGATCCGAGCGCATCCAACTATGACAGCCGGGTCACCGTCGCCGACGGTTGGTGTGGCGACTGGCTGCTGTTCAACAAGGAATCCGGTGCGGATCACACCCAGGCTGCCAACCAGGATTGCATTACGGCCGGGGTCTGCCTCACCCGTGCGCAGAGCCAGGGGCCATTCAATGCTGTGACCGAGCAGGGATTCCAGTCCAGCAGCCCCGAGGGCACGGCATGGGCGCCTGGTCTTACCGCTGCGGTTGAGGCTGCGGACTACCATGACTGGGAGGGCACGATGCAAGGCAACCCTCGGGGCGCGGTGGGATTGCCCTACTCCATCCAGATGACTGCGGACGGCTCGGCCTACGATATCGTGATGCTTCGTTGGGGTGGTGGCGGCACGGGTGGCGCAATGCGCTACCTGCGCAGGCTTCCGCGCTGCGGGCTCGACCACACGACCAATTTGCTGGCCGATGACGGTGACTGCGATGGTTTTGTCACGTCGATCGACTGTGACGACGCCGATCCGGGCAGCTATCCGGGGGCGCCCGAGAGCTGTGACGGCCTGGATAATGACTGCGACGGTAGCGTTCCGGTCAACGAGGTCGTCGACGGCGACAGTGACTCTTTTGTTGCCTGTGCGGACTGTGACGACGGCGATGGCAGCATCTATCCCGGTGCGGTCGAGACCTGTGATGGTGTCGATGGCAACTGTGACGGGACCCTGGCGTTTGGAGATGCCAGCCTGGCGACGAGCTTCAACTCCAACAATGGCAACCTGGGCAATGTGTTCGATGTCTCGGTGCTCCAGGACCTGAACATCAACGGCTTCGCCTGGAACCTGGCCTCGTTCGCTACGGTCACGGTGGACATCTACTACAAGCAGGGCTCAGGCCTGGCCGACCACGCCGACGCGAGTGCCTGGACGCTTCTCGAGCAATTTTCCGTCCCTGGCCAGGGACAGGACAACCCCACGGCATTGCCCCTGTCCCAGCCCCTGGGACTTACTCCCGGCACCTGGAGCTTCACGTTCCACTCGTCTGAATCCATCCGCTACATCTCGGGAACTTCGCTCGGGGCCGTGTATGCCAGTGACTCGTTCCTCGAAATCGAGGAAGGCTACGGAAAGGGCATCCTTTTCGGCAGCAGTACCTTCTCGCCGCGGGTCTGGAGCGGAAGCATCGAGTACACGACTTCCAACGAACTCGACGACGACGGCGACAACTACTTCGCCTGCGAGGAATGCGACGATTCGGATCCGGGGGCTGTTCCGGGCGGTGCCGAGGACTTCAGCACGGGCGAGTGCTTCGACGGCCTGGACAACGACTGCGATGGTCTGACGGACACCCTGGACCCAGACTGCCAAGTCGTCCTGCCACCGCCAATTGGTGGTGGGGGAGGAGGAGGCGGAGGGATCCTCAACTAATAAGGGGCCAGCGGGCTCCTAGGGGCAGCCGCCCAGGCCGTTGCAGTCGATGACCTGCCCGCTGGGCCAGTGGATCTTGGCGACGAAGTAGTTGGTGTCTTCGCCGGACATCTGGAAGGTGTACGAGTTCACCAGCGCGCCATTGAGATAGATCTGCACGGTGACGTCGTTGGCCGGGGTGTAGGTCTGGGTATTCGGGTAGTCATGGACGAAGATCTGGTACCAGCCGTCATAGGGTGAGAGTGCCGGGTCGACGATGTTGATGTTCTCGGGGCCGAGCCCGTTGATGTCGTCGAGGTCGAGCGCCGGGTTGTCGTTGCCACCGCCCACACCCCAGTCGGGGTTGGTGTTGGCGAAGTGGCAGTCGTCCGTGCTGCCAAAGCTACCGATGGCGGGGCCGCCGTCAGTCCACTGACCTTGCGGACGCACGAGGTGCAGGTCCATGTCGTCGGGATTCGCCCAGAACAACTCGATGCGGAAGTTCTCGTTGGGGATGGACTCGATGCTCTGCGTGCAACTATCGCTCTGCCCGTTGCTGTTGGTGACCGTCAAATCGCCCCGGTAGGTGCCGGCCAGGTCGATGTAGAGCGATGGTGTCGGTGAGCTGGGGTCATCGAGGCTCGCAGCAGAGCCTGTCGCTGGAGTCAGTACCCAGTGAAAGGTCAGCGGCAGGCCATCTGCATCGTAGGAACCGCTGCCATCGAAGTTGTCGTAGTTGAGCGGGGTCGTCATCTTGTCGGCAGCACAGACAGCTTGTGGACCCTTGCCCACGGCGGCCGCGTTGCCGACACCGACGAGCGGGATGATCTTCGGCTGCTCATCGGGGTCGTTGCTCTGGATGTGGATCTCAGCTCCCCAGATCCCCTCGTTCTGTGGGGTGAACTTCACCTCGAAGTAGCCGGCTTCACCGGTGGCGAAATCAGAACTTGCGACGCTGCCTGGTACGAGGGCGAAGTTCTCGGGGTTGGCTCCGAGCAGCGCCACCTCGGCGACGTTCAGCAGGCCGGGGCCGGCATTGCCGACGGTGACCTCGTAGGGGTCAGACTCACGGCCCACCTCGAGATCGCCGAAGTCGATGAGCTTGGGGTTCGCATAAATGTCCGGGACGGGCTCACCGTCGCCGGCACCCACGATGGGGATGAATCGGCCCGTGCCGCTGGGCGAGTCAGACTCGCAGGTCCAGTTGAGCTCGTGCTTGACCACCAGGTACATGCCCTCGTCGATGGGAGTGCCGTACAGGGGCGAGAAGTGGAGCAGAAACTGCAGTGACGAGCCGCCAGAAAGGGTTCCAGGTCCCGGTGCGGGACCGTTGTCGGCCGATAGCAGGGCCAGCTCCGGGTCCACCTGCACCATGGTTTCCGAGGCGAGATCTCCGTTGTCGTCGAAGGTCGCCTTGGCCAGGTAGATGCTGCAGATGTCCAGACCCGCGTTGCCGGTATTGGTGATGACTACCTCGATGTCCTTGAAAGTGCCCGTGCTCACTGCGCCGAAGGCAAACAGGGATGCATCGAGGTCTCCTTCGACGAAGCCGAACTCACTGGACCAGTTGATGGCGAACTCAGCCTGCAACCGATTCAGGTTGGTCTCGCTGCACGCACCGAGCGCAAAAATGCTGACGACTGCGAGGCAGGCCAGGAGACTTCGTCGGATGGAGGACTGCTTTGCGGGTGCCGACATGGTTACCTCAGTTGCATGATTCGAGTCGGAATGGGAGACGTTCGCGATGTGTGCGCTAAACACACGCTAGCCGCGCGGCCAAGGGTAGTCGAAACACAGGACATTTCAATTACAAAATAATGACAGCGGCTTGACAGGCCTCGAAGGGTTCGAGGCTGCCCGGAACATGCGGCATTCGGAGGCCGTATACTACTGCCATGAATTGGCGTCTACGGACA
The DNA here is from genome assembly GCA_964490445.1 of uncultured Rickettsiales bacterium. GTDB lineage: Bacteria > Myxococcota_A > UBA796 > UBA9615 > UBA9615 > UBA6601. Next base: position 10,413 of record CAZBDA010000153.1, read on the forward strand.
TTCCTGTTGCTCTCGGTGCTGCTGCTGTGCTCTTGCGGGTCGGGCGACGACGACGACGTGGCAGGTGACGACGACACGGCAGGTGACGACGACGTGGCAGGTGACGACGACGTGGCAG
>CAZBDA010000154.1:0-10434 GCA_964490445.1 uncultured Rickettsiales bacterium
GCGCGCCGCACCGCGCCGGCATCCCCGAGAACGGCACCAACGGGGGCGATGACGACGGCGATGGCGACCTCGACTGGGCGGACAGCGAGTGCACCAGCAACTCTGCCTGCATCACGGAACTCTGCACGAATGGCATCGATGACGACGGCGACGGCGACACCGACTGCGCCGACAGTGAGTGCTTAACCGACAGTTCCTGCATCACCGAGGACTGCACGAATGGTGTCGATGATGACGGTGATGGTGACCTCGACTGTGACGACAGTGAGTGCACCGCTGCGGCCGCTTGCGCCCTGTGCAACTCCGCCCTGGGCGCGCTTGCCTGTGGCGATCACACCAACGGCACGACCATCGGCGCGCTCGGTCCCATGACCGTTAACAGTTGCGGTGTCACGGCCCTGGGCTCGGAGGCGGTCTACACCTACTCGCCGAGCGCCACGAGCCTGGTGGTCCTGGACCTGATCACCAACACCGGCGGCGTCGACCTCGAGATCATCGTCATCGAGGACACCGGATTCTGCTCGGCTAGCGAGTGCGTGCTGGCGGCCGTGTCGAGCCAACTGCTCGGCGAGTTGTTGGTCTTCGAGGCCGTGCTGGGCACTGATTACTTTGTGGTGATCGACGGTAAGACCAGTTCCGACCAGGGTGCCTTCACCCTGGATGTGGTCTGCTCGTCGGCGCCGGGCTTCGAATACTGTGCCAACAGCATCGACGACGATGGCGACGGTGACATCGATTGTGATGACAGTGATTGTGACTTCGTCAGTGTCTGCATCCCCTAGTGAGAATCCCGCGCGGGGCGGCGACCGCCGCGGCACGGAGCGGCGCCGCGGGGAGCGGCGCGATCGCCGCGTCCTGGGCGAGCCCCTCATTCACTTCGAGGATGTCTGGAAGAGCTTCGGCTCCACGGTGATCTACGAGGGCCTCGACCTGGTCGTCCACAAGGGCGAGACCATCACGATTGTCGGCGGCTCGGGGACGGGTAAGAGCGTCCTGCTCAAGTGCCTGCTGGGGCTGTTGCTCCCGGAGCGGGGCCGTATCGAGGCCTTCGGCGAGCAAGTGACCGGTCGCTCTGAGAAGGAAATGCGGCCGATCCGGGCCCGCATCGGCATGCTTTTCCAGGGCTCCGCGCTGTTCGACTCTCTGTCGGTTGCGGACAACATCTCCTATCCCTTGCGCCAGCACGGTTGGAGCGACGAGCAGCGCATCGCTCTTCGGGTCGAGGAGGTGCTGGAGATGGTGAACCTGCCGGGCACTGAACGGAAGTGGCCCGCGCAACTAAGCGGTGGCATGAAGAAGCGTATCGGTCTCGCGCGGGCCATCGCCATCGAGCCCGAGGTCATCCTCTACGACGAGCCCACCACGGGTCTGGATCCCACCAACGTCAAGCGCATCGACCAGCTCATCATCGACCTGCAGGACCGCCTCGGTGTGACCTCGCTGGTGGTCACCCACGACATGGACTCTGCCTTCCGCGTCTCCGACCGCCTCGCGATGCTCTACGACCGCAAGATCGTCTGGACCGGCTTCAAGGACGAGGTCGAGAATGCCGAGGATCCGGTAGTACAGGCATTCATCGATGGCAACATCGGTGAGTGACCTGGGACCTTGACTTCCGGGCACGCTGCCCATAGACCGCACTCGATGAGCAGTGACGCTGCGAGCAGTACCGCAGGACTACACCAGACCCTCGCTGACCGGGTCGAGGCGGCAGTGCGCAGTGTGCTGCCCGCGGGCGAGCAGCTGCCACGATTGAGCATCGATCGCAGCAAGGCAGGCTTCGCCAGCGACTACCAGTGCGCCGCTGCCATGCAACTTGCTCGGGTTCTGCGCCGCTCGCCGCGAGACATCGCGGCACTGTTGGTCGAGTCCGTGGAGGCTGCTGCCGATCCGCGCATCGAGTCTGCCGAGGTCTCGGGGCCGGGCTTCCTTGGCCTGAGGCTGAGCGATGCCTACCTGGGTGAGTTGCTGTCCGGCATGCTCGCCTCTGGGCGGCTCGAAGTTCCCCAGGTGGACGAGTCGGTAGTAGTCATCGACTACTCCTCTCCCAACGTCGCGAAGCGCATGCACATCGGCCACATCCGCTCGACGGTCATCGGCGATGCGATGCGACGCATGGGTACGTTTCTGGGCTACCGGGTGGTTGCGGATAACCACATCGGCGACTGGGGCACGCAGTTCGGACAACTCATCTACGCGTGGCGCAAGTGGCGCGATGACGAGGCCTTTGCAGCCGATCCTGTCGGCGAACTCGAGCGGCTGTACGTGCGCTTTCACAAGGAGGCAGGTGAAGACCAACTGTTGGCCGACGCCGCCCGCGAGGAGCTACGCAAGCTGCAGGATGCTGATGCCGAGGGCCATGCCGAGAACTTCGAGCTGTGGCAACTGTTCCGGAGCTCATCCCAGGCGGCGTTTGATTCCATCTACGAGCGCCTCGATGTGCACTTCGATGAGACCTATGGAGAGAGCCACTACAACGACGAGCTCGTCCCGCTGATCGAGCGGCTGCTCGAAGAGGGCATTGCAGAGCACTCCGAGGGTGCAGTGTGCGTGTTCTTCCGCGATGCCGACGGTGAAGACGAGATGACGCCATTCCTGGTTCGCAAGAAGGATGGCGCCTCGCTGTATGCGACCACCGACCTCGCTACCGTCGAGCTGCGGCTGAGGGAGTTCCAGGCGGAGCGCATCATCTACGTCACCGACCTTCGCCAACAGCTGCACTTTCGCCAGCTCTTTGCGACGGCCCGAAAGATGGGGCACGTGGACGTGGAGTTGGAGCACCTCTGGTTCGGCATGATGACGCTGCCTGAGGGGGCTTTCAGCACCCGGCAGGGCAATGTGATCCGCCTCGACGAGTTGCTGGATGAGGCCGAGCGGCGAGCTCGTGCGGCGCAGGTAGAGCGAAGCGCCGAGCGCGACGAGACCTGGACCGATGCCGAACTCGACGAACTCAGTTCCATCATCGGCCTCGGTGCCATCAAGTACGCCGACCTGTCCAACAACCCGCAGAGCAACATCGTCTTTTCCTTCGACAAGATGCTGTCGTTCGAGGGCAACACGGCGCCCTACCTGCAGTACACCTCGGCGCGCACCTGCTCGCTGCTGGGCAAGGCCGCGGCGCAGGGCAAGCAGCCCGATGGCGTGACCTTTGTGGTGGGCGACGTGGCCGACCGCGACCTGCTTCTGCACCTGGTGGAATTGGGTCCAGTGGTGAGGCTCGCCTTCGAAGAGGGCAAGCCCAACCTACTGGCCAATTTCCTGTACGAACTCGCGACTCGCTACCACAGCTGGTACGCGGCCTGCCCGGTGCTGCGCGCCGGGGATGAAGGGCTGCTGGTTTCGCGCCTCAACCTGACCCTGCTTTGCCAGCGCACCCTGGTGCTCGGGCTCGGTCTGCTGGGGATCGGCGCACCTGAGCGGATGTAGCTTCCGCGTCTGGGGCTGGGCGGGCTCAGGTCTCCCAGTTGACCTCGAGCGTGTAGTCGTCGCTGCTGCCGCCGGCGCAGGACACGCCGATGACAATGTCGTCGCCGCGGGCCAATACGTCATCGAACAGGTATTGCTCGGGGCCCTCCGGCAGGCTGCTGGTGCTGAACCAGTCGGGGGTGGCGGTGGAGCCGGGCGGTTCGAAAAAGATGATCAGGTCGAGGTCTGAACTGGACTGCCACTCGAGGATTACCTCGACGTAGCCAGCTTCGGGGATCTCGATGCGGTAGTTGTCGTTATCACCCGTCCAGGGCCAGTCCTCGCTGCCGTCATAGCTACACGAACTCATCGAGCCGCTGATGGTCACCGAGCGCTGCCAGGGCACGTCGACCTCTTCGGCATCCTGGGGCTGCTCGTTGTCGTCGTCGTCTTCCTCTTCCCAGCTCAGGTCGAGGTTCAGGGCCGCGTCGTCATCCTCTCCCTGGTCCGGTGAACAGGCAGCGAGCAGAGCGGCGGCGAAAACGCAGGCAAGTCGAGATGGGGTAGTCAGGCCGAACATGCGCGGGATCCTATCAGCCCTGGCTATACTCCGGGTTGCTGAGTCTCAACGGTCGGGCCGAAGGGTGTGCATGGACCAGGAACGAAGAACGGATCTGAAAGTCGGTCTGTTCGTAGTGTTCTGTCTGGCCCTGCTGGTGGCCTGCCTGCTGGTGCTGGGGGGCGAGAAGAACCTGTTCGAGCGCAACTACGCCCTGCAGGCCAACTTCCACGACATCGCCGGGCTGCGTACCGGCGCCGCGGTGCGCCTCGCCGGGCTCGACGTCGGCCTGGTTACCTCGATCACCTTCCCCAACGACCTGCAAGATCGGCAGGTCTACGTCCGCCTGAAGGTCGCCGAGCGCTTCCAGGAGCGCATTCGCGAGGACACCGTCGCAACCATCGAGGGCCAGGGACTACTCGGCGATAAGTTCGTCTCGTTGGGCCTGGGCTCACCGTCCGTGCCTGCCCTGCAGGACGGTGACCTGCTCGAGAGCGTCGACCCCGTCGAGTTGACCTCGTATCTCGATGACGTGCCCGGGATCATGAAGAACGTCCATTCCATCAGCGAACAGATCGACAAGATGCTCAAGGGAGAGGACGGCGAGAAGGCCGGCAAGTCCATCGGCCAGATGCTGGCGTCTATGCGCAACATCCTCGCTGAAGTCGAGGACGGCGAGGGCGTCATCCACCAGCTCGTCTACGACAAGACCAGCGGCCGCGATCTGCGTCGAGCGATAGCTCAGATCCAGGATTCCACCGAGGACCTCAGCGCCATGTTGAAGGCGATTCGCGAGGGGGATGGCGCCTTGCACGCGCTCATCTACGAGGACAAGGTCTCCCGCTTGATAGCTTCGCTGCAGTCGACCGCAGAGACCATCGACGTGGTGGTGAAGGAAATTCAGACGGGCAACGGCTTGATCCACGACCTGGTCTACACCGACGAGGGGCAGAGCCTGCTCGCCAACCTCACCGACGCCTCTGCGGACATCAAGGATGTCGTCAGCGGCATCAAGCGCGGCGAGGGCACCCTCGGCGGACTGGTTGCCGACCCGACCCTGTACCAGGACGCCAAGAGCCTGTTGGGCCGGGCCGAGCGCAACAAGATCCTGAAGGCTTACGTGCGCGACACGATTCGTCGCAACGAGCGCGCTGAGGGCCTGCCGGACGCAGGGCAACTGGGCGAGTGACGGCCGGGCTTGCCCCGAGCCGGGGCGCCGCCCCCCTGCTCACCCTGCTCAGTCCGCGCTGGCGCGGACTCCGCAACCGCTGGCGGCGCGCGAGTGAACCCGAGCGGTTGACCTACCTGCTGTTCAGCGGCCTCACCCTTGGCTTTTGGGCTGCTGTCTTCGGCCTGTGCGTCTACGTCCTGGACATGTTCAACTCGGTCGAACTGTTCGGTCCCCTGCTGCTGCGCAAGGCACTCAGCATGCTGTTGCTGAGCTTCTCGGGTCTACTGCTGTTCTCGAACATCATCACCGCGTTGTCCTCCTACTTCCTGGCCGAGGACATGCAACTGCTGCAGTCCCTACCCGTGTCGCGGCGGCGCATCTTCTACCTGCGCTTCGTGGACACGGTGCTCAACTCGTCGTGGATGATCATCATTTTTGGTCTGCCGGTGCTGCTGGCTTATGGCGTCGTACACGACGGTGGACTGCTCTACTACGTCGTGGCCACCGGTGGACTGTTGCTGTACCTGCTGCCGCCTGCCGCGGTGGGCGTCGTCGTTGCCTGTCTGTTGGTGCGAGGCTTCTCGGCGCGGCGCCTGCGGGAGTTGATGGCGCTGGTATCGGGCGGCTTCCTGGTGCTTGTGCTGTTGCTGCTGCGCACGCTGCAGCCTGAGCGGCTGGTCGACCCCGAGGCCTTCGAGACCCTCGCCGAGTTCATCGCGGTGGTGCGCACCCCCGATGTCAGCTGGTTGCCGTCGACCTGGCTGAGCGAACTGTGCATGTGGAGTCTCGGCAGCCCACTGGACTCGGTCGCTCTGTACGCCGGTTTGCTGTGTGTCGCTGCGCCCGCCACGGTGGTGCTTGCTCGCTGGTTGGTGGCGCCGATTTACTTCGGTGCCTGGAGCAACGCGCAGGAGGCGCCGCGCAAGGCCGCCTCGAGGTCGCGGGCACTTACCGTTGCTATCGACTACGTTACCGGCCCCCTGGGCAGGACCTATCGCGCGCTGCTGCGCAAGGACCTGCGGCTGTTCTTCCGCGAGCCCGGCCAGTGGACCCAGGGCTTGCTGCTGGTCGGCCTGGTGGCCATCTACCTGTATTCGGTCAAGGCGCTGCCGCTGGATGTCCTGCCCATGGACACGCAGCTGCTCGAGAATGTCATCGCTTTTCTCAATGTCGGCGTGGCCGGTGCTGTGCTGGCGTCGCTCTCGGTGCGCTTCCACTTCACATCCATCTCGCGCGAGGGCCGCGCCTTCTGGGTGCTTCATTCCAGTCCAATCGGCGCCCGGCGCTACCTGCTCAGCAAGTTCTTCATGGCGCTGTGGCCCAGCGTTCTGCTCGGCGAAGTTTTGGTCTTGTCGACCAACGCGATGCTGCACGTGGACCCGCTGTACGGCTGGGTGGCGGCCGGCACCATCGCTGTGTTGTCGGTGGGGCTGACCGGCATGGCCGTGGGGATGGGTGCGATGTATCCGAACTTCAAGGCCGACAGTGCGGCGCAGATGGCCGCCGGCCCCGGCGCGATCCTGTTCATGGTTCTCGCCCTGCTGCTGGTTGGCACTGTGGTCGCTGTCGAGGCGGTGCCGGTCGGACTGTTCCTGGCCCGCCAGTACCAGGGCATCACGCCGAGCCTGCTGCTGACCAGCGGCATGGTGTTCTCGGTCCTCGCCGTTTTGGGGATCAACGCTGCAGCCGCGCTCATTCCGCTGCGCCGTGGTGCTGTCCGCCTGTGGGGGGACCTGGGCAACGTGGGGGATTGACGCCTGCAGGTGTCGAGTCCGCTAGTCTTGCTGTTCGGAGAACACCATGTCGAATCGTTGCCTGCTCTCTATCGCCAGCCTGTTCATTCTAAGCACGCTGCTGTCCTGTGCCGGCACGAGCAAGACGCCGCCTCGTGCGGCGGGACCGCAGGGTGTGGTCAAGGGCTCGTCGCCTACTGAGATCATCGACGGAATCCTGGCAAACCTGGCGGCCAGTGCCGATGCCTGTGGTCGCGGCGAGGCTGAGGGCTGCACACGCATCCTGCGGCACACGGTCAATGGTGCCTCGGCTGCCGCCCGAACGGCCTACGCTACTGCTTTCGAGGCCGGCTGCGATCGGGGAGTGCCGGCTGCTTGTGGCGGTTGGGGCATGGCCCACATCTGGCAGCGAGGTGCTCCGCGCGACGTCGAGAAGGGCTTGTCGTTGCTGGAACGTGGCTGCGACGGGGGCAGCGCGGATAGCTGTGTATTGCTGGCCGAAGCTCAGGGTCCACAGAACTACTACAACATCAAGCCCAACCCTGAGGGTGCTCGGTCCGTGTTGACCCGGGCCTGCGAAGACCTCGGCGGCAGCCCCTGCCTGGGTCTGAGCCAGTACTACCGCGAGGATATGAAAAAGGCCGACGAGCTGATCCGTAGGGCCTGTTCCACTGGATCATCCAGGGCCTGCTATGCCCTGGCTGAATTCACCATGGTGCAACTGAAAGACCATGCCGGCGCGAAAACCTTCCTCGGCCTGGCCTGTGAGAACTTGCTGGGCGATGCCTGCCACGACATGGCCTGGCAGCACGTCAGTCGCACAATTGAAAAAACGAGTAAAGAGACTGCTATCGAGCTCTTCGCCCGGTCCTGCGCACTGGGTGACGGAGCAGGATGCGATTTTCTGGCTAAGACCAACCACGGGGCCACCATCTACGATGATGACAACAAAAAAGAGCCGCACTGGGAGGCAGCGAAACTCCAAGACGACGACTACCTCACCATCAATCGCAGGTACTGCAGCTACGAAGGCGGGGAGAGTTGCTTCAACCTGGCATACAAGCTGGCCTGGCTCGAGGGAGAGACCGACGTCACGGCGGAGGAGATCGTGGTTTCTCTGCAGTCCGCTTGCAACGCGGGCACGATCGGAGGCTGCAATATCCTGGGTCACGTCTCGAAGGACTTCATTCGTCTTTGTGAGCAGACAAAGCCTGGCGATGACACCGCCACCGGCAAAGACGATGAAGTTCCCGCAGGGGCGCAATCAGCCACCAGGTACCTGGGCGCCATTGAGGGAGCGATCCATGCCACCATCTCCGGTGCACCCTGGGAGGCCCTCTGCTCAGGGAAGGCTTGGGTCTCCATCGATGCCGAGGGGGTCGCGAAGGGTGATTACACCTGTAACGCAACCGCACTCCAGCTCCCCGTCGAGGGCTCGTTCACGAACCCCGCGGTTCCCGGGTCAACTCCGGGGCAAAGCATGAAGATGGGCGATAGGTCGGCAGCCCTGGAGGAAGCGACACAGGAGACGTCGGCGAAGGCCGCACAGGTCCTCGAGGGTGAGGCGACCGTAGTGCTCAAGTGGGACGAGCAGGATGGAGTCCCGGCGGTTGGGGTGGAAGTGGAAGGCAGCGTGCCGGGACTCACGGGCTCTGAACTACCCGCCAGTATCAAGTTCTCGGGGGTCATGACAGTCAAGGAAGCCGAGGAGTGGATGGTCGAACGTCGGCAGGCGGAGACCCGGACCGGCTGCGCGTTTGCCGGTTTCAGCTACCTGTACGGTGTCCAGATACCCCGGCTGAATGGCCGCTCTGTCGCAGCAGACCGGGACGTGGCGCTCGAGGCTCTGCAGCGTTCTTGTGATGCAGGCTCGTCGCCGGTCTGTGCTCGCCTCGAAGAGCTCAGGAAGTAGCACCGCCGCCGTATTTCCTGTTGGGTGCTGCCGGTGCGCGTCCGTTTGGATCGTGTCCAGCAGCACCCTGGCTCGGGCTGTGCCATCGTCCTAGTGTCTGTGCGGACGGGTGACATTTGAAAGGACAGGCTTGAAAATGACCGCAATGCTTACTCGACATCCCCTACTTCTTCGCGCCCCATTGCTTTCCCTGGTCGCCATTTCGTTGCTGACTGGTTGCCGGACCGGCGTCGTTCCCGAGACCTCCAGCCTGGACTTTGGTGAGATCTATATCGTCGGCAGCTATCCCGGCAGCACTCCGCTCGAGAACGAAGCGACATTCTCACAATCGGTCACCGAGGTCAGCTTCGATGACGGCTCGGCCTTCTCGGTGGCCATCGAGTTGCCCTTCGAGATGGAGGGCCGTACGCCCTATGCCATTCCTTTCACCCTGAACCCCGTGCCCGAGTCCTTCGGTGCTTTGAGCGACGTCGCGCACCTCACCATCACTCCCAGCGTCGGCGCGTCCCACGAGGTCACCGTCAACCTCAGCGCCACGTTTATCGACGGCGATCTCGACGACGACGGAGTGGTCGACGAGGTCTATGGCGGTGACGACTGCGACGACAATGACCCCGAGGTTTTCGGCGGTCTCATTCCCCACGAAGAGGTCTGTGACGGCAAGGACAATGACTGCGACGGCGGCTTCGGTCCCGGCGAGAGTGATCTCGACGGAGATGGCGTCATCTGCTTTGCCGACTGCGACGACCAGGACGCAGCCGTCTACGGTGGTGACGACCCGGCGCCCGAGATCTGCGACGACAAGGACAACGACTGCGACGATTCTCTCGGCGAGGATGAGCTTGACGGCGACCTCGACGGGGTCACTGCCTGTGACGGTGACTGCGAGCCGGAGATAGGCTCGGTGGTTCCGGGCGCCGCTGAGGTCTGCGACGGCTTCGACACCGACTGCAACCCAGCCACCGTCGTGCTCGGCGGTGAGCTCGACCTCGACGGTGACGGACACATTCCCTGCAGCCCCTACCAGGAGGCGGGCGCGGCGGTCTTTGGTGGCGGCGACTGCGACGACAACAACCGCGACATCTATGGCGGCAGTAGCCCGGCGCCCGAGGTCTGCGACGGCCTCGACAACGACTGCGATGGTATCCTGCTCTACGAGGAAGTGGACATCGCCCAGGACCGAGCCCTGCGCTGCGACGACTGTGACGATGCCGACATCACCGTGTTCCCGGGTGCGACCGAGTTGTGCAACGGTGTCGACGATAACTGCAACGGACTGGCCGATGCCGACCTGGCGGGGGTGGCCGGCGAGGTGGACGGCGATGGCGACGGCTCGCTGTCCTGCGCTGACTGCGATGATGCCGAAGCGACAGCCTTCCCGGGCGGCGCCGAGCTTTGTGACGGCCTCGACAACGACTGCAATGGGCAGACCGACTTCGGTGGCAGCGCTGAGAACGAGAGGGAGCACGATGGCGAAGGCTCGCCCGCCTGAGCCGACTGCGATGATGGCAATGTCGCGATATTTCCCGGCAATCCCGAGCTTTGCGACGGCCTCGACAACGACTGTGATCCTGCCACCAACGAGAGTTCCGACAACGACGGGGATGGGGGCACTGCCTGCAACAACCCGAGCGACTGTGACGACAGCAATCCC
>CAZBDA010000155.1:0-10316 GCA_964490445.1 uncultured Rickettsiales bacterium
GCGCCTATGTCGTCGTCGTCGTCGTCATCGCCGAAGCCGCCGGTGTCGTCGTCGTCACCACTCCCGGAGCCGGGCCCATTGTTGCAGTACAGCGTCACGGGCACATCCTCGGGACCGTCGCAACTGAGGCCACCGGGCGCGCACATGTCCAGCATCGGCTCGCAGTTGCAGTCCGGGCCGTCAGAGCACGCCGAAGGCGCCGACCTGCAGACACCCTCACCCTCGCTGGAGTCAACCAGGCAGAACAGGTCGGAAACACAGTTACTACCCAGCAGACAGGAGCCGCCTTCGGCCACCTTCGGCGCACAGGCACCGTCGAAGGAAGTGGGGTCTTCGCGATAGCAGAACTCCTCGCCTGCGTCGCAGTCCACGTCCGAGAAACAATCTTCTCCGCCATTGCCGCCACCACCGCCATCTCGGGGGTCGGGCAAGCAAGCCGTTGCCAGCACCGCCAGGCCGAAACCCAGGAGCAGGGCGTTCAGGAGGAAACGAAAATTGCTGGAGTGACGCTGCGACATGTTTGGGTTCCTTGGTTGGCGAGTCCCCCCTTCCCGCCACATCCTGCACGCAGGAAAAGGGCAGAGGGTTCCCGAAATCGTGACGCTGTGTACCTACCCCAGAGTACGGTGAAAAGAAAGGGAACTTCGGTACCTGTCCTCCACCAATCAGTCGCCGTTCTTCGATTGCCGCGCAGCCAAGCCCGAATCAATATGCCGGGCCAGAGCCAGGGTGAACTCCAGGGCCTTGTCGAGGGCAGCCTCGTCGATGGTCTCGAGAGCGCTGTCGTGGGTCCCCAGGGACGCAGGAGGCCGACCGTTGACAAGCCCGGAAAGCGTAATGGCTCGGTGGCCGGCGCGAGTAGGTGGACCGGCATCGGTGGAGCCTGGCACGGAGAACTGCCGCACCTCTCGGAAAGGCGCCTGGCTTGCCAGCTGCTCGGCAGCAGCAGGCAGACTCGGACGATAGGCCAGGGGACGCCAGCGACCCTCCGAAATGGCATAAGCCAACTCCCCGCTGCCCACCGCCTCGATATTGACGAACCAGGTGGAGTCACGGTCGAGCATGTGCCGGAACTGGTACAGGAAACCCTTCATGCCGCTCGCATCGGGCTCGCGAGCCCCGGTGGCGACGACCCACAACTCGAGGTTTTCCAGGGGGCGCTCTCCCAGGCTCTTGGCAGCGGCCCAGGCCACCGCCATGCCGGAGCCGTTGTTGACGGCGCCCGGGACGGGTGGTGACCGCCACCAGTCCACTGCCAGCGCCAGCGCCACCAGGTGCACAAGTGCGGCACCGAGCAGCCCGGCGAGCAGAACGACAGCAACCACGGTCAGTCCTTCCCGCAACCACTGGACCAGGCTGCCGAACAATTGCACGACTCCGGCGATCAGGACGATGGAGCCGGGGTGAACCGAGACACCCGGCCGCTCGCGATCCAGGAACCAGCGTTTCGCCCAGGGCAACAGCAGTGAGGAAGCGCCAGTGACGTCGGCGTGAGCCACGAGGATCAGGCGACCCTGCGCGTCCGGCCGCTCGACGCGCGCCACCATGTTGCCCGTAATCCGCTTCAGCAACAGCTTGCGAAGGATCCGCGGCCTACCGCGCAGTTCACCCCAAAAGGACAGCAGGGTGAGGGCGCTGATGCAGACTGCAGCCGGGCCCGGCGCAAACAGGGCCAGCGCCACGGCAACCAGGAAGAACACGCTGTGCACGCCCAGGACCACTGGAACCCTGGGGGCGCACACGGCCCCCTCTACGACAGCGCTCATGCCGAGCTCATCGAGACGCCCCGCGAGCATAGCTTGAGCCATGCGCTCGCCCTCGGAACCCGCCTCACGACCGGGCAAGCGCAGGAGATCGTCGATAAAGGAGATCATGGGGGTCCTCGGCTCCGTTTCGGAAGCTACGTTCATCGTGCAGCAAAGTCTAATTGGATCGCTATAATCTGGAACTCGGCGAGAAGTGGCTCCTGAACTTGATTGAGAGTGATCGATGATGCTGGCTTCTGATGAGATCGTCCCGCTCAGTCAAGACGAGTTGTCGCACGTATTTCACGTGCCGACATCCTCGTTCTATGAAGTAGGCACTGAAGCTCTGCAGCTGCTCGCTGACATCAGCAACCGGGGCCCCGTCGAAGGGCCCGCACTGTTGAGCATGCTGCCCAATCTCAGCAGCACCGACGCCCGCAATCTCATCGACGACATGCTGCGCTTGCGCCTGTTGGTGCCCGTCGAGGAACGCGGCTACCCGGGGCCGATGCGCGACAAGCCCAGCCACAGCGAAGGCATTCGCAACCTCGTGCTTCACGTCGCCCACAACTGCAACCTGGCCTGCACCTACTGCTATGCCGACCACGGCAAGTACCAGGGCAAGGCGATGCTCATGGATGCTGCTCAGGGCAGACGCTACGTCGACTGGCTGTTCGAACAGAGCGCCGAGCACAACAATCTCGGCATCACGTTCTTCGGTGGCGAACCGATGCTGAACCTGCCCGTCGTACGCGACGTCGCCCAGTACGCCGAAGAGACGGCCAACAAGTACGGCAAGACCATACGTTTCTCGATGACCACCAACGGCACCCTCATCACCCCCGAAGGAGTCGACTTCCTGGAGTCCATCGACTGCCAGGTCACGGTCAGCCTGGATGCCATCGGCAAACAAAATGACCGGCTTCGCCCGTTCCACTCGCGCAAGGGTTCCTACGACATGATCATGGAGCGAATCGCGCCACTGCTGGAGCGTCGAGCAGTCGCGGCACGGGTCACGGTCACCCGCAAGAACCTCGACGTGGTCCGCACAGTGGAAACCCTACTGGACGCCGGCTTTACCGAGGTGGGCTGTTCTCCGGTAGACGCCAAGGACCCCGCGTACGATCTGCGCGGCGGGGACTACGAGCAGTTGCTCGAAGGCTTTGGCACCTTGTCCCAGCGCTTCACCAGCGAGGCCCTGCAAGGCCGACTGTTCGGTTTCTCCAACATCAAGAACCTGCTCCGGGCAATCCACGACGGACAGAACAAGGAATACCCGTGTGGTGCCGGGATCCAGATGGTTGCGGGCGCTCCAAACGGGGACATGAGCCTATGCCACCGGTTCGTCGGCGAGGATGACTACGTGCTCGGCAACGTTCAGCGCGGTGGCATCGACCGCAGCAAACGTCTCCAGGTGCTGGACGACATCCACCTCGACCAGCGCAGCGACTGCAGTAGTTGTTGGGCTCGCTACATCTGCTCCGGAGGGTGCCACCACGTCAACTTCCTGTTCGAGGGTAGCCCCCAGCGCACCTACCTGACCCACTGCGACTACCTCAGGGACTGGTACCTTCTTGGCCTGCAGACCTACGCCACGCTGGTCAGCAAACAACCCGACTTCTTCGACTCTCCCCTGCCACTCACTGGACCATGCAAACAATGACACTCACCTGCCCAACCCCGGAGCTGCAATGAAGAGGATCAAGCCGCTCAACATGAAGGCACGCCGCATGGAGGACGCTAGCGAGCGCGACGTGCGCGGCTATGCATTCAACGACTGCTGTGCTTCGTTTGCACCCGGATGGGAGGTCGGCCACAACGACAATGCAGACCCCTGTCCATGGAAGAGCGACCTGAGCCTGTGCTGGTCGACCTGTTACTGGATGGGCCAGGTGCCGGACTCCACGGCGCACAGCGACTGGCTCGACAACTGCGGCAACATCCAGCAGGACTGGCGAAGCCTCTGCACCATCCCGGACACCAAATGAAGTCTTACTTGCCTGCTCTCCTCGTCTGCTTGTTGACGCTGCTGCTTGCGGCACCTGGCTACGCTGACAGCGGCTCCGCACCGACGGCTTGGGTTTCTTCAAACCACATCCAGGTCATCGACATCGACTCCGGCCGGGTGGTCGGCCGACTGCCGCTCAAAGAGTTCGTCCACGAGATGCAATTCTCAGGGGACGGCGCACAGCTGTACGTGGCTACGAGCAAGGCGCTGCGAGTCGTCGACCCCGAGCGCATGGCGTTCACCGAGGTCCTCGCCAGTCGCACCACCAAAGCCCTGGCGGTAAGTAAGGACGGCACCCTGGTAGCGGCTGTACACCCCGGTGATCCGGGTGCAAGCCAGCAAGCCCGTAAGGCTGGCAGCGCCCTGCCCCGGGCCACCCTGACCTTGTACTCGGGCACACCGCTGCGGGTGCTGCGCTCCTGGCCGGTGCCGGCAATGACCTTCGACGTAGTGCTGTCGCCGGCCGGCGACAAGGTCTACGTACTCGATGCTACTGGCGGCAAGATCGACATCCATGACCTGGCTGGCAATCTCAAGGGCAGCGTGCCCATTGTTCCGGCCGACGGCCAAGGACGCCCCCAGCGAGCAATGCTCGGCTGGATGGCCCTGTCTCCCGACGGATCGGCCCTGGCCGTACCCGTGACCACCCCTGCTGGAGCCGTGCTCGCCGAGGTAGACCTTTCCGCGAAACGCGCCGCAGAGCCGCGCGTCAAGCACACCCCGCTGGAGACGCCGGGGCGCGTCCAGGGGCTGGCCTGGAACGGGCCTGGTGACACGATTCTGATCACTGCGGTGGGCGCCCTGTGCCACTGGTCGAAAAGGCAGCAAAAGCAGGTCTGGAAGTCCCTGCCCATCAACTACGTCGATGTCGAGCCGGTCCCGGGCAGTTCGGACAGCGTGGTCGTCGCACCGGTGTTCTCCGAGAAGAACAAGAGCGGTGGCGTGTCCGTCGTTTCTGCTGATGGCGAGGTGCTGCGCTCTATCGAGCTTCCAGACATGAGCCCTTTCTTCGTTGCGGTCCGCCCCTGAAGGGTCTCAGCTACTGCCTGCACGTACCCGATCGTGCTCGCCTCGAACAGCTCCCCCGGCGCCTTGCCGGGCGGAACGGCGACCTGCCCGGCTGGGCAGCGCGCAAGACTGCTGGGCGGCTGTACTTCGGAGTTGAATTCTGTCAGCACCTGGTCCCCGAGCCTGAAGACGTCGTCGCGGCCGTCGAGCAGTGCCGGTCCCGCGGCCTGGGATTCACGCTGCTCACTCCCTATGTCACCGATCCCTTCCTGGAGCAGGTCGACACCCTGGTAGCGACCATGCTCGACACGGGAGCGCCAGACCCCGAGGTGGTGGTCAACGACTGGGGCGTACTGCGACGAGTGCGCCGATGCTACGGCAAGCGAGTCTCGCTGGTGCTCGGACGCGGTCTCAACCGGATGATGCGCGACCCGCGGCTTCCTGATGTGGGCCCCGAGCACTTAGGTGGCGATGAGCAACCCGATAGTTGGCGCGAGGGAAGCCACAGCGGCACGCCGTTCAAGGCCCTGCTCAGAGACCAGGACATCGGCCGGGTTGAACTGGACTACCCGCTCCAGGGCCTGGCCGACTTGCCCATAGAGCCGTCGGAGCAGCAACTGTCGTTCACTCTGCACCTTCCGTTCGGAATGGTCGCCACAGGTCGCAACTGCATGGTGAGCTCCTACGGAAAGCCAGCATCTGTCCGCTTCATGGTACCGATCGCTTGTGATGCTCCCTGCCGGCGCTTCACCCTGAAACTCCGGGCGCCCTGGTCACGACGAGCGGTGGGCAGCGCTGCCCTCCCCCTGCTCGACAACCAGAGCAGCTTCCGGCGCGGCCACCCGCCGTCCCGACGGGTCGATCAACTGCCGGTCGCTGTCGATGACCCCGCCCCCCACTTCCTACAGAAGGGCAACAGCCACTTCTACGAGCTCGAAGGGCCCCAGCTCGAAGAGGCCCTGGCCTGGGCCGAGCGGCAACACGGCCTCGACCGAATCGTGGTCGAGCCCGACCTGCCCATGTAGGCTGCCGGCATGAAGATCCTGGCGCCACTGAGCGGGGAGAGCGAGGTCAACGCACTGGTCGAAGCCGGCGCGGACGAGTTCTTCTGCGGCCTGTTCCCCACGGGCTGGTTTGAGCGTTGGGGGAGAGCCGGTTGGCCCAATCGACGCGGTCCGGGCCCCGCAAACATCGAGGAGTTGGACGAACTGGCACGCCTTGCCGACAGCGTCCACAGACACCGCGACAACGGTCCTGGGCAAGAGCACCTGCCCCTCTTCGTGGCCATGAACCAGCAATTTTACAGCGACGCACAGGCCGAGTTCCTGCTCGAACAGGCGCGGACCATCGCCGCCCGTGGCTCCGCTGACGCAGTGATCGTCACCGACCCGGGCTTCATGCGCTTACTGCAGGAGGAACTGCCCGCATTGCCCATCTTCGCGTCGACGGTCAGCGTGGCCCTCAACAGCGAGTCCGTGCACTTCCTGCAGGAGCTCGGTTGCAGTCGAGTCATCGTCTCACGCCACCTCCACCTCGAGGAATTGGCCGCTCTCCAGGAACTGCTTCCAGGGGTCGACCTCGAGGTCTTCCTGCTCAACGACAACTGCTACTTCGAAGAGGGCCTGTGCAGCACTGCCCACGCACTGCCCGGGTACGGCGTCTATTGCATGACACCCTGGGAGTTCGAGGTGTCCCGTGATGACCGTGGTGGGGCGTTGCTCGAGGACCCGGCCGAGAAGGAACGTTGGGATTTTCTTATCGAGGAGCACCTGGCACTGCAGCGCTCGCTGTCACACCAGGGCTACGGGGCGGGAACGACCTCGCTTCCGCTGGGCCCCTGCGGCCTGTGTGCGGTGCCCGAACTCATCGAGATGGGGATCCACAGTGGCAAGATCGTCGGACGCGAGGCGGGGCTTTATCGCAAGCTTCGCTCAGTGCAGGCAGTGCGCTACGTTCGGGACAGCTACGTGGAGACCCGCGACGGCAGCGAGACCCGCAGACGAGCGCTCGAGTTGCGCGGCGACCCCCAGGGCTGCGCCGACGGTTTCTTCTGCTACTACCGATCGGCCCGCGAGCGGGCTCTCGTGGAGATGCCATCAAGGGCGCGAGGCCCCCGGGCTCCGCGCAAGAGGGACAGGTAGTTGAACGCCGAGCACAACGCCCAGCGAACACCCCCGCCAGCCTTCCTCGCCGCCAACATCCGGGAGCAGGGCAGCCGGCCGCCAGACACGCAGGTCACAGAGAAAACGCCCATTGCCTGGGCGCGGGTGTTTCGCTACCTGCTGCCGTACTGGCGTGCCGAACTCGTGCTGCTCGTGGCCATGGCCCTGGGCATTGGGCTGTCGCTGGTCTATCCGCTGCTCATCCGGGAGATCGTGGACAAGGTCATTGGACCTGGCCTGGCCGGCTCGGGAAGCAATGACAAGCTCCTGCCGCTGGTTGGCCTGATCCTCGCCGCTTCGACGGGAGGAGTCATACTCTCGGCGGCGGCCGGCTGGCTACAGACCTGGGTGACCGCGCGGGTCCTGGTAGACATCCGACTCGAGGGTTTCCGGCACCTGCAGAAGCTCGGGCCCGCGTTTTTTGCGCGACGACGCCTCGGCGACATCCTATCCCGCATGGGTGGTGATCTTGCCGAGCTGCAGCAGGTCGCTACCGGCACGCTGATCGGCGTGATTGGTTCGGTGATCACGCTGGTCGCGGTAATCACTGCACTCACCGTACTGCAGCCCCTGCTGCTACTGATCGGCGCCGCCTTCATCCCGATTGCGATCGCGATTCTGGTGCTGTTGCGGCCGGTAATCCGTCGGCTGTCGCTGAGGGTGCGAGAGCGCAGCGCGGACATCTCGCATCACATGCTCGAGAGCCTCTCGGGCCTGCGCGCCGTGCTCGCTCACGGCCTGGCCGGACGGGAGGCCGATCGCTTCGAGGGACACAACAATGCCCTGGTCAGCGTGGTCCTGCTGCGACAACTGTGGAACTCCGGCTCTGCAGGTGCCTTCCAAGTACTGGTGACCAGCAATCTGCTCGCCGTCCTCGTAGTTGGCGTAGGCCTTCTTCACAAGGGCCAGATGACTGCCGGGGACCTGCTCGCCTTCCTGCTCTTCCAGCAACGACTGTACGGCCCACTACAGGGGCTTGCTGGCACCTACATCAACCTTCAGCGTGCCGCAGCATCCGTCGCACGCGTGTTCGAATTGCTCGACGCCAAGCCACTCGATTCCGCAACTCCGCCCATCGTTCCCGACACAGCGCTGCGCGGCAAGGTGGACTTCCGCAGGGTCCACTTCACTTATGGCCCCGGGCGCGAAGTGCTCCATGACATCACGTTCACGGTGCCGCCCGGCACCACCACCGCGGTCGTCGGGCCTTCGGGGGCGGGCAAGAGCACACTGATTGATCTTCTGTTCCGCTTCGTGGAGCCCGCCTCGGGCACGGTATCCATCGACGACATCGACCTCCGACAGTTGGAGTTGCCGACAATTCTTCCGGCAGTTGCCCTGGTCAGCCAGGAGCCCGTTCTGTTCGGCGGAAGCCTGCGGGACAACTTGCGCTGGTTGGAACCCGACGCCAGCGACAGCAGACTCCGAGACTGCTTGCAAAGGGTCGGCCTCGATGACTTTGAAGACTCCCTGCCCGAGGGTCTGGACACTGCTCTCGGCGACCGGGGCATCCAACTATCAGCCGGCCAGAAGCAGCGCGTTGGATTGGCTCGGGCCCTTGTCCGAGACCCCGTCCTGCTGGTGCTGGACGAAGTCACCTCGGCACTCGACTGGGAAAGCGACAACCTGGTGCTGGAGACACTGGCGGAACGCCGTCATCGACAGCGCACAACCCTGGTCGTCAGCCACCGGCTCCAGCTAGCTGCATCCGCCGACCAGGTACTCGTGGTCGAGAACGGCAGAATCAGGCAGCAGGGCTGCCACAAGGAACTCATCGGCGAACCCGGCTTGTACACGCGACTCTGGCAACTGCAACGCAGCGAGTCAGGCGAGTCCATAGAGACCGCCCGGAACACCCCTTGAGCAGAACGGCGCGGGCCTGCGTAGCCCTGCTGGACAGTGGCGTCACTCCGGGCCATCCCCATCTCGACGGCCTTCCCCTGCAGGGGTTCACACTGGTCGGCGATTGCGAGCCTTTCAGCCAGGAGCCCGGATTCGCCGACCGAACCGGCCACGGAACTGCCTGCGCCGCGGCCATGTACCGGGTCAACCCAGCCATTGAGCTGCTCGTGGTCCGGATCCTGGACGAAGACCTGAGCACTACGCATCTCGGGCTCGCCGAGGCCATTCGGCGGGCCGCAGATGCCGGCGCTATCGCCATCAACCTGAGTCTCGGCTCTATGGAAGAGGACAGCCGAGCTGTGCTGCAGGAAGCCGTCGCCTATGCCGCTGACGTCGGCGCCCTGTGCGTGGCAGCCGCACACCCAGGCGGCCTGGCATTGTGGCCGGCGGACCTGCCCACGGTGATCTCGGCCCAGAGCCATCGCAGTTGCCCCCTCGGCGACATGTACCGCGTCTCCGGGGACCTGCCCCGATTCCTCTGCCATGGCTACCCGCGCCCAATTGAAGGACGCCCCCCCACCGACAACCTGTTCGGTCCATCACTGGCATCGGCACACCTGACAGCCCGGGTTGCCGACATTCTGAGTGCTACACCGGGAGCAGACCTCAGCTCGGTCGTAACGGCACTGGAAGCCCAATGCAGCGGACTCTGGGACCGCGACGGCTCTTTACGGGCTTGACCCGCACCGCACCGGCCGATAAAGCAATGCGATGAGCGACGACAGCCCGAGCTTCCGCGACGCCGAAGAAGCCTACGACCGCAATGACTTCGAAACCGCCCTGGTGATCTGCGAAGGGCTCATGGGCGACGACGAGAGCAAGGCAGCCCCGGAAGTCCTGCACCTCGCCGCCGAGTCCCTGCTGTCCCTGCAGGAACCCCAGGAAGCCGGCCACCTTGCCCAGCTCGCCCTCGAGCAGGCCGCCGATGAACCTGCGCTGCATCATTGCATCGGCCTCAGTTGCTTCGAGCAGGGTCGCTTCGATGCCGCCGCGACGCATTTCAAGAGGGCCGCTGAGTTGGAGGATCAACTCGGCGAACCGCTGTTCTACCTGGCCATCATCGAGGAACGTCGAGGCAACATCGAGAGGGCCGCCAGCCTCTACCAGGATGCCGTCCTCCGCGACCCTGAAAACCTCATTGCTCCCACGCTGTGGTCCCAGGAACTCATCGAGCAGGTGTTTGACGAGATGGTCGAAGAGATGCCCGACCCATTCGGCATCTGGCTGGCCGGGCTCGACGTCAACATCAGGGACCTCCCCCAGGATTCCGAGTTGAGCAATGACGAAGGATCCATCTCGCCGCTGGTCCACTGTCTGTTCCATGGCGAAGGCCAGGAGCAGGCTCAGGGGGATTCCCCCGAGGACTGGCTGGCCCTGCAGCCCACCTCCGTGGCTCTGTTCCGTTTCAAGTTTTTTTATTGAGCGCACGACCAGTAAGAACTACACCGCGAAGTCCTCGAGGCCATCCTCTGGGAGACCATGGACTTCCTG
>CAZBDA010000156.1:0-10047 GCA_964490445.1 uncultured Rickettsiales bacterium
AGCACTGCACGGCCCCCGATTCTGTCACGGCACAGGTGTGGAGGTCGCCGTCGCTGATGCTCTGGAAGCTGCCCGAAGGCGGGGTGGACTGTCCATAAGTGGCGGCACCCCAGCACTGCAGGGAACCCGCATCTGTCACGCCACAGGTGTTGCGTTCCCCGGCGCTGACGCTCTGGAAGCTGCCCGAAGGGGGGGTGGACTGGCCGTCGGCGTCAAGGCCCCAGCACTGCACGGCACCCGAATCCGTCACGCCACAGTTGTGCTCCCCGCCCACGCTGACGCTCTGGAAGCTGCCCGAAGGCGGGCTGGCCTGGTCATAGTAGTTGGCGCCCCAGCACAGCACGGCACCCGAAATCGTCACTCCACAACTGTGGAGGTCGCCAGCGCCGACGCTCTGCCAGCAACCTGCCTGGTTCGGTACCAGGGGGTCGCCGTCGTCGCAATCAGAAGCAGTCAATACCCCATCACAGTCCGCGTCCTCAGCCACTGCCAACAACGCCGCGTCGCCGTCGTCGCAGTCCGCAGCGCTCGGAACCCCGTCGCAGTCCATGTCGTTCACGGTCGATGGATCGCTATCGTCGCAGTCCGCAGCGGTGACGACCCCATCACAGTCCGCATCGTCAGCCACTACCAACGACGACGCGTCTTCGTCATCGCAGTCCGCAGCGGTTAGGATTCCATCACAGTCGGCATCATCAGCGACGACCGTGGAGTCCGCGTCTTCGTCATCGCAGTCGTCCCCGACGAGCACTCCATCGCCGTCTGAGTCATCGCCCTGGCCAGGAGGGTTGGCGGTGCAGCCAAGGCCGAGGGTGAGCAACAGGATCCACAACTTCTCGAACGTCACGAGTACTCCCTGCGAACCAGAATACTAACGGGGTGGGCCGAGAACCGGAGAAACTCCTCTTTGGGCGGCAGCAACTGCTGTTTCTGCTGGTGCGCGACCTCTACGACCTGCTCAGCGGCGATGGCACCGTCACAGCCTGGGACGGTCGGGCCATCTGAGCGCCGCGCTCAGTACCGGCGTCGCCAACTCCGTCCGCCTGCGGTGCTGGCGCTGCCGGCATTGGGGCTAGGGCGGCTCGCAGCCCCTGGTACGTATCAAGTGGTCGAGGATGCGACCTTCCCTCTGGTCGAAGGGGTACTCGTTCGCGCACATGTGCAGGTCTCGGCAGGAGGGAGTGCCTACCGGGAAGGGTGACCGGCTGAGAGCCGGGCCCAGGGCTCGACCGCAGTACCTGAACCCGCAATGTGAACTCCAGGGTGGTTGCATCAAGGTCAACGTAGCCGCGCCCAGGAGCCCCATCACGCCCGCCACGATTGCGAGGCCCCGGAGCGCTCGCCTGCCCCAAGCACCGGCGGCCAGCCAGCCCGCACATTTGGTCCCGACCACCGCGCCCAGGGCTCCGGCAACCAGGTACAGCAGCAGGGGGAGCCGCGCGCACAAGAGCTCGAGCAGGAGGTCGCATCCCATGACCAACGACATGAAAAACAGCGAGCAGCCAGCCCCATAGATGTTCTTTTGAGTGAATTCCATGGCACGCTCCTCGGCAACTGCCAGGTCAGCCTACAGGGCCGATGACACTCATGACATCAACTCTGCTTACCAGGCGGTGCGTTTCAAAGAGGCCCCTGAGGTCTACGAAAGGACGTTCGTCGCGACGACACCACACATCCTCTGAGATTTCGATGAGGCCGCGGTGTAAAGGGCTGACAAGAGGCCTTATGGTCACTCCGCTGCCAGGGAGAACTGCATGGCGACTGTAACGGGGCACGTGATTGCGGGTTTGGGCATCGGCCGCCTTAGTTGCCCGCGGAATCGGCGCCACCTGCTGGTGATGATGGTGCTCTTCGGCTGCTTGTCCATGTTGCCCGACATCGACTACCTCTGGAGCCTTCGCAAGAGCCCCTGGTTCGGGGGGGCTGATCTGCACGGGCAGCACACCCACTCTCTGGGCTTCGCGTTGGCAGTGTCGCTGCTGGTTGGCGTAACGCTCGGCCCCCGGCTGCACGGCCGAATCCGAACCGGTCTGTTCTCGTTCCTGGCTGTCAGCAGCCACATCCTGCTCGATCTGCTGTGCCGGGGGCGTAGCAACCCACTCCGGGTCCTCTGGCCCGTCAGCGAATGGGAGTGCACGCTGCCGCTGAGCTGGCAGCACCTCAAGGCCGCCAGCTATGACGGCAGTGACCTGCTGAGACTGATGCTCTACGAGTCCTTGTTGGGCTTGCCCATTCTCGCCTGGGCTCTCTGGCCGAGAACTACCCGGTCCGGGCTACAGGTTTGATAAGAGACGATATGTTCACTTTGCTGAGCTAGGCGCATGCTGTCTGCATAGGCCTCAACCCCGGACACCACGACTTGCCTCGAATCAACCCCCTCGACTACTGGCAGGAACTCTGGTCAGAACCAGAGCCTCGCCGCTTCGAGCAACACTCCCCTCACGCTCTCCTGCAGCGATTCATCGCAGAGCCATGCCATCGCGGCAGTCTCGATCTGCAGGGTGTGTTCATGCCCTTCTGTGGCCAGAGCGTGGATGTCGACTACCTTCTCGAGCAGGGATTGACCGTGGTTGGCAACGACTTGTGCCAACGACCGATTCTCGAGATCCTCGGCCGTATCGAGCCCGGCTGCGAGGGCACACGGGTCGCCAACCGCGAGCTTGTGCGGTTCCAGTCGTCCGATCTCACCCTCATCCAGGGAGACTTCTTCCAGCTTGTGCCGAACGACATCGCGGGCTGCAATCTCTGTTACGACCGCGCGGGCTCAGTCGTCCTCCCGCCGGATGTGCGCCGCGCCTTCGCCAACCACCTCGCAACGCTGCAGAAGCCCGGCGATCGGTACCTGGTTCTATCGAACGAGTATGACGAAGCGGATGTGCCACCAGGCTCGAACTTTCCACTGCCTCTCGACCTGCCCGGTCTGCGCAGCCTGTATGCGGCCCACTATGAGATCGAAGCCCTCGCGCTACAGCTCGACAAGCCACCGTTCACCGCGCGGCTCCACCTGTTGACTCGACTCTCTGCCCGGGCTGCTCTCACCGAATAATTATAAATATAAGACGAATAGTATAGGCAAGATAATAGCGCTTCTCCTTTCGCTTCTCTGGCCCCACAGTGGTGGCAGGAGAAATGCCAATGACAACCGCCACGCTTCGCCTCTTTGCCTCCCTTGTTGTCCTCTTGCTGGTGGGCTGCTCGGACTACTCGCTGCGTCTCGTTTCCGGTGGTGGAGCCATCACGGCGCCCAACCTGGGCACTTCGCCACTCGACCCTCTGGCGCCCCCGGTCGACCCACCTCAAGGGCCGAACTCGCCCTGGGACTCCCTTGATCCCGGCAACTTTCCCGAGGACCTGTTCGCCGTGGCCTGGAACGATCCTCGCGAGGCCTGTCTCGACTGCAGCTCCTTCGAGCGCTACGAGCGTCCCCGCTACGACATACTCGACGCCCAGGGCCGGGTCCTCGTCCGCTTCGATCTTCCCTGGCAGGATCCGCAGGTCGGCCACAACTCTTTGCACCCCGCCGGCCCCGGCCGCTTTCTCGTCGACAGTTTCGTGTACGGCGGCAGCGATCCGCGCTACCGGAAGGTCTGGTTCGGCGATGGTCTCTCGGGCGAGGTCGATGTCGTCCTCGAGTTTGGCTCGGAGCCGGATGTCTACCTGCCCCAGGCCGACCGGCTGATCGCCCTGCCCGAGGGCTTCCGCGCCGCCCACGTGCGCCCCGACCCGCAGGACCCCGATCGGATCTACCTGCTGGTTCGCGTGGTGAGCCTGAGCGAGGAAGTCCTGCAGGCTCGGCTTTACTCCCTCCACGTGCGGGACCCGCAGGAGCCGGTCTTTACCTGGCACCCCGAGGACATGCTCGCCCCTGCGTTTCATCCGCAGCCAGGAGAGGCGCCCCTGTATCCCTGGTTTTTCGAGACGTTCCAGGACGGAGAAGAGTCCACGGTGGTACTCGGCGTAGTTGCCATGGACTCCGGTGACTACCCGAGCACTCTGGTGAGCTTCTCACCGGACCACGGTCCCGGGGATTGGAGCCTCGATGTGACCGGACGGGTTCTGCTGGACGTGTCTCCCAGCTCGGCTCTGGGTGGGCCGCACTTGACGGTTCGTCCGCCCCTGGGCACGGAGCCTGGACAGGCCCTTCTGTACGAGGATCTCAGCACATTTGGAACCTGCTACGGCCCGGGCTTCAGGACCTGGGACGGGGAAGAGTGGGTTGCCCTCGAGAGCTCGGAAGACTTCGAGTGTATGCAGATCGGCGCGCAGATTGAGCCGAGCACTTCTACCTTCTTGTACTTCGGCCAGGAGGATGCCCCCGACGTTCCGGGCCAGGATCGGCTGGTCCTGTCCCACCGCGGTCAGGATGTCTGGGACTACACGGTCTTCGAGGACGGTCTCGCCCAGTTGCCTTTCGACATTCGTCAGATGGTGCGTCTGGACCTCCCAGAATCGCCCTAGAGCGCTTTCAACCTCAGCGAGCGCACGTCGAGCGACAGGACATAGAAGCCCAGGGGCGAACGAACGACGAAGGTGTGTACTACTTCAGGCAGCAGGCATAGCCCGCCTAGGTGCCTGCACCCCAGAACTCAGCAAGCCAGGATCAAGGTCGTCCCTGAAAAGGCGGCCGCCGAGAGTGCATGCGTCGGTCTCCTGATCGTTGTGGCTTGTGCATGGCTGGGTTCCCCGCTCAGGAGCTTGGCCTCGTAACGACGGCCGAGCACCGCGAGCTCAGTCGTTGGAGCACCGAGCTATGCCAAAGACCCCAAATCCGACGCTAGAGCGGCCAATTCAGGCCGACCACAGGCCCGATCGCGGTCTACATGGCTCTCAGTCACGGCCCAGATGGATGTCCGCCAGATCCGGCGAGTTAACATAACGCCTCTTATCAGACCTATACGCGGCAGCTCTTTGTGACTCCACGAATCAACCCCAAACACGGAGTCCATCATGCTCCCCTTCCACAAACTCAGTAGCTTCGCCCTCCTGGCCCTCCTGGCCCTCGTCCTCAGCGCAGTCCCAGCCTGCACTTCCGACCCGCCCCCGGCCGACGACGACGATTCGAGCGGCGACGACGGCGCTTCGAGCGGCGACGCCGACGACTCGAGCGGCGACGACGACGACGACTCGAGCGGCGACGACGACGACTCGGCCACGGCCAACGTCCAAGCCCCACCGGCAGCCGAAGACTTCGAGGCACTCGCCCTCGCCGCTCGGGGGAGCCTCCTCCAGAGCTACACGGTCGACGTCAACGCCCTCGGCTCCATCAACGGGGGGCAGGGCACCGTCCTGTCCTTCCTCGGGCCGAACAGCCTCAGCGACCAGGGCGGAAGTCCGGTGACTGGCGACGTGACCATCAAGCTCTTCGAGGCCTTCGACAAGGGCACGATGCTGGTCGCCAACATGCCCACCGGGGGACTGACGGCGACGGGCGAGATCGCCCAGCTGATCTCCGGCGGCGAGTTCTTCGTCAACGCGACCCAGGGTGGTGAGCAGCTCGTGCTGAACACCGGCTTCATCCTGACCGCCCCGGTCGACCCGGCGGTCGGGGACATCGAGCAAATGACGATGTTCCGCGCCGTCACCGAGGGCGGGCTCGACGCCGACTTCGACGACGAGGTCCTCTGGGTCGAGGAAGAGGTCAAAGGAGAAGAGTTCAGGATCAACCAGACGGACGATGACCCCAGCGGCCAAGGTGGCCTGCAGTACTGGTCGCTCTCGAGTCAGTTCGGCTGGAGCAACATCGACCGCTGGTACTCGGACCCCCGGCCCAAGACCACCATCCACGTCGACGTGCCCGAGGGCTATGACGACACCAACTGCGCGGTCTACCTGTCCTACGACAACGAGCCCACCGCCCTGGCCAGGCTCGACACCTACGATGGGGGCACCGAGCTCTTCTCTGAGCACTACGGCCTCCTCCCCATCGGCCTCGAGGTGCACGTCATCATGGTCACGGAGTTCGAGGGACAGTGGAGCTACGCCATCCAGGCGGAGACCATCGTCGACGGTCAGCTGACGAGCTTCCCCTCGGCGGACGACCTCATCGAAACCGACATGGAGGGGCTGACCGCGGTCATCAACGGCCTGCCCTGAACCAGGCATCGCCCCCTTCAACCTCGATGCGGGCGCGGTAGAGCCAGCCTTGGCTGGCTGTGTTGCTCGGCTGCCGTGGCGTATCGGTCCGATCAGAGGTTTCAGGTCAGCTCAACGGTTCAGGTGGGAGCCGTGTTTGGCTGATTGACGGTCGTTGGTTAGACTTGCCTCCACTCAAGAACCGCTGCGGGGAGGACATCGCATGCATCTCTCGAAATTGGTACCGGTTGCCTTCCTGGCAAGCATCACCTTCTTCTCTTTGCCTGCAACCACCCAGGCTCAGCCTTCGAACATCGCCCACAAGGCTCAGTATCTCTAGGCTGCTGTCGGAGCCATGCAGCAGAAGATGGCCGAGGGCGACACGGCGAGGGTCAGGATGATGGTCATCGGAACCGCACTGCTGGCCCAGAGCTTCTTCGGGGCCGTGGATGACCCGAACTTCGGGCCGATCATCCGAGGGTGGATGGCTGCCCACGAGGCAGGCTGGCCGGGCCAGACCGCACTGGGTCCGACCGAAGTCAACGATCTCCTTGCGACCATCGAAGCGAACAAGACCCGCCTGGGACAGATTGCCCAGCAGTGTGCAACCGATTCCCACGGCATGCCTCATGGAATCATGGAGTATCGACGCTACGTAGCCAACTCGGTCACACAGCGGGAGGAAACCTGGGCATTCCTGGATGGAATTGCCAAAGCATCGCCCCCGACCATGCTCCTCATGCAGGACCAGCTCCTCTGGCAGAAGCTGGCGGGCATCCTCCCCTACTTCCAGGTCTTCTACCGGGCAAATTTCGGGCCCTCCATCGCGATCGGCATCGCCCAACAACGGGTGATTCCCGAGGCGCTTGCGGCCGTCGAGTCGTCCCTTTCTGGTGTTGCCAGTTCAGAGAGCGCCCATGAGATCTGGGGAGCGGTCGAAGACGCCAACGAGAATCTCGACATCGTCTCTCACATCGAAGTATCCCTACGGGCAGAGGGTCCACCCGCAGCCATGCCGGAGGTCCAGAAAAAGGTCGAAGAGCTCCGAGCTGCAGTGAAGAAACAGGACGAGCGCGCCCGGGAAATCAAAGACCGCGAGATCGATGCAAACCGGATGCCGAAGGGTGCCTGGAACGGGAGCGACGGGGAAGCGATTCTCGGCAAGCTCAACAAGGCCTACTCCGCTCAATTTCCCGAGGAATCAATCCGGCGGATGGTCATCACTTCCGAGGAAACCGCTGAGCGCTGGGAGTCCTACTGGGACGGCAACGCTGCGGTGACGGTCTACGTGTCCTACCTCACTGCCGCGGCGGCAGTGAAGCAACCCTCGGGCCTCTTCCAGGTCTTCAAGTGTCGTTATGTTCGCAACCGCAAGGCCAACGGCACCTGGTCCAGTTGGCGCTACCAGGCCCACCTCCAGGGCTACCAGATTCGCGAGAAGAACATCGCCCAGTAGGCGGCGTAGAAGGCAGAAACCCAGCCGTCACCCGAGCGGCATTGAGAATGTCCGCCTCGCGCTGGTGTCAGTTGCAAGGAGTGTGGGAATTGGGCCTGGCTTTGCAGGCAACTTACTCGTCCCGAGCCGTCGGCTCGATGACCAGGGGTTCGAGGCAAATGCCGCCATTGCCACCGTCGTAGCAGAGTTCAGAGCACTCGATTTCAGTGCTCGACTGGGAGTGTCTATTCGCTCATGGAGCCCAAGCCCTTCCTAGACGGTCTGCTCGTCACCGACACCATGCAGCGAGCGATGGCAAGCGACGGCATCATCACAGCAACCCAGGTGCAAGCGCTGTCCTTCGCCGCTATCGCTGCCGGGCAGGACGTGGTTCTGCACTCAGGCACAGGTACCGGGAAAACTCTGGCCTACCTATTGCCCGTACTCCAGCGACTGCGCGAGGAAGAGGGGCGAGCTGTGGTGATTGCGCCCGGTGTCGAACTCGCCATGCAGACCATGCGCGTCGCCAATGCCTACAAAGACCCCGAACTCAAGACCGCCGCTGCAGTCGCTACCAGCAACAAGAAGCGGCAGAACAAGCGCATCCAACAGAGCACTCGCCTTGTCGTCGGAACAACCGACCGGATAGCTGAGCTGTTATCCAGCGGGAAACTCAAGGGCACCCGGATCCTCGTCTTCGATGAGATCGACCCCATCCTCAGTGCAAAGGGTTTCGATACTGTCACCACCCTGCTGTCGCGTTCCGCCTCCAAGCTGCACGTGCTGGTCGCCTCCGCGACCCTCAGTGCGCGCTCCCAGTCGTTCATCGATCGATTCATGCCGCAGGCGCTGGTTGTCCGAGATCCCGAAACCCCCACAAGCCACGCCATCTCGCATCACACAGTTCGGGTAGCCGGACGACTGGGCAAGGACGCTGCGATCGTGCGCTTCGTACAGCAAAACCCCGGCCAGATAATCATTTTTGCGGCAAACATGAACCAGCAGAGTCGCCTGTTCCATGAGCTGACTGGGCATAACATCCCTACAGTCACGGTCAGCAGGCAGCGCAACAAGCAACAGCGACAGGCTGGGATTCAAGCGTTTCGCGCGGGCAAGGCGCGTGTACTACTTACCGAGGACGCCACAGGTCGAGGGCTGGACATACCCAAGGTGGCCTTTGTACTGCACCATGATGTGCCGCATTCACTCGCCGTCTATGTGCATCGCGCAGGTCGAACCGGCCGTGCGGGCCAGCAAGGCCGGTCCGTGCTGTTTGTCGAGGATGCCGCCCGTTCAGCTGTCCGCCGCATCGCTTCAGGGCTGCAGGCCCCCATCACACCATTTCCCTCACGATAGGGGCCGACATGGACAACAACGAAATCCTTGTGCGCATCAAAGAGGTCGTATCGCTGGATGATGCTCGCCTGGTCGCGATCTTCGCGCTGGGAGGAGAGTCCGTAGACGAAGACACCACACAAGCGATGCTCCGCGACCCCTCGGGAGCAGGCTTTTTGGCCTGCAAGGGCGACAGGCTGCTGTGTTTTCTCGATGGCTTGATCCTCGACCAGCGCGGCCAGCGGCCCACAACCGACAAGACCTCTGAGCCTCAGCGTGAGCCCTTAAGCAACAATGTCGTCCTGAAAAAGCTCCGCATCGCGTTGCAGCTCAAAGAGGACGATGTGCTCCGCATCCTGGCCTCGGGGGGCACGGCCCTGTCCAAGCGACAGCTCGGTGCCCTCGCCCGCAAGCGGGGGAACAAGCACTACCGGGTGTGCAGCGACGAGGTGCTGGCGAGCTTTCTCACGGGCCTTTTGAACAGCGACTGGAGGAGCAGCATGCCTTTCGAGGCAACACTGCCCCAGCTGTAGCGAGCGGTGAGGAATCTGTTCTTCGCCGGGGGCCTTCGATGAGCGACGCTGCGATCAGGCGAATCAACAAGAATTTCAGCGAGGTTGGCGCATAGAGCCGATCAGAGACCTTCTACTCTGCTGAGCCAGGCACGAGCAGAGTCGCCACGGTCTACTGCAGCTCGGCCTCCCAGGTTCCGCTGCCGGTGCCGTCGCTGATTGGCATCGGAGCCACGATCTGCCAGGAACCGTTGATCACGTAGGGACTGGTCTGCACCAGAACGCCGTCGAAGTCGCCGGTGAAGTTGAGGGTGTAGGGCACGTTGCCCGCGAGGTTGATCGTCCCGGTCAAGGTCGCGTCCATGCTGTCCGTCACTTCGCTGTAGTCCCCGTCGATTGTGGCAGCGAAGGTTGCGCCGCCGCCCTCGGTTCCGGTCATGGTCCCATTGATGGCGAGACGATCGGTGCACTCGATGTCAAAGCCCAGGTTGCCGTCGACGGCATCCTGCCCGGTCAGGATGTACTGCACGCTGCCTGCGAAGGTTCCCAGCCAGGTGCCGACGACGGGGGAGTTCTCGCAGCCACCGGGCGGGTCGTCATCGTCTCCTGCGCTGTCGTCATCGCCGGCTGTGTCGTCATCGCCGGCTGTGTCGTCATCGCCGGCTGTGTCGTCATCGCCGGCTGTGTCGTCGT